>CAYRWT010000046.1:0-8089 GCA_964428105.1 uncultured Candidatus Peribacteria bacterium | reverse complement strand
CCGCGTACGGGAAGAGACGCGGCTGGACACGGTCGGTAGCTTGGACGGCGTCCTAGGACGGACGTCGATGGGCTCGAACGAGGCAAAGTAGGCATCCAGAGCTTCGGTATCGGGGCTGTTCTGCTTGGACATGACGGGGGCGGGGGAAGATGAGCCCATTGCACGCCTAAATGACCCCCGGGTCTGTAGCCCTGCAAGACCGGTTGCATCCCCAGAAAGGAAGATTGGCTATGGCAAGGCCTTGCAGAGGTTCTATGGCGGCATGGAACACCCCGATTTTGGCTTATAGATTAGGTCTAACAGAAATATGACAATTCTTCGAAATATCGAGCAGTAACAAGCCAGAAAGCCGTTCATAGGGTACAAAGACCTCTAAGGGACGCCCCGAAGTGTGAACTTTACTTTCCACAGTTCCTACGTAAAGTACAAGTTTGCATTTCTGCCTCCTCACCTTTCACCCCCCATGATCGCCATCCTCCCCGCCAGCATCGAGGCGTACCTGAAAGACGCCAAGTTCTCCACGACCGAAGTGCTGGTCATCCGAAAGCTCTTGGAAGAGGACGCCCTCACGCTGCGCGAACTCGCCACCAAGACCGGCAAGAGCACGGGAGTGCTCGATCAGGCACTCAAAAAGCTGCTCGGGAAGGGGATTGTGAATAAGCAGGCCATCAATGCCGGATTCAAGTACACCATGGGTTCGCTGAAGCCCATTCTGGAGTGGATGGAGAAGGACATGAAGCAGAAGTACGAGATGCTGGAGCGCCGGCACCAGAACTTCGAGGCGTTCGTGGAGTCGTTGGCCGTGGACAAGGGGCGCCCGGAAATGCAGTACTTCGACGGCGAGGAGGGCATCAAGCGTGCGTACATCAAGCTGCTGGACTCGAAAGTCGAGCTGCTGTGCTACTGGCCGCATGAGTGCAACTGGGAGGAGCACCCGATGCGGGATTTCTACGTGCAGTACTTCCGCGAGCGTCACCGCCGGAACATCTTCTCGCGCGTTATCACGCACGACACGCTGTTCGGCCGGCGCTTCCAGACGCGTGATCCGTTCGAGTACCGCAAAACCATCCTCGTGCCGGAGGGCGACTTCCCGATTCCGTTCGAGAAGGTCATCGCGGGTGACCTGGTGGCGTGCTTCAACCACAAGCAGAAGCAGGCGTGTTTCATCAAATACCCGGAGTTCACGCATGCCGAGCGCATGCTGTTTGAAAACCACTGGAAGGAGGCGCAGCGCAAGCAGCAAATGCCAAGCACCATCGAGCTGGAGGAGGCTGCGGAACTCACCGGTGAGGAGTTGCAGCTGCAGTCGCCGGAAATTGAGCTACGAACGCGGGTCTTTTCTCAGCTACGTGATTTCTTTCTCAGTAAGGCGAGCATCGTGAGCTTTGGCGTATTTCTAGTACTCGCTGGCGCGATTACGTTCGGTTTGTATAAGCAGAATGAACACCTGAATTTGCAGCGGATGCGGGAGAAAGTCGAATCCATCGCGGCGACCGCGGCGTTGCAGTTCGATGCCAAGGATTTGGACACACTCCAGGTCGAGCAAGACTGGCGCAAGCCGGAGTGGGCGAAGGTAGTTCGTCTGCTGGAAGGCGTTCGCAAGAACAATAAGGACCTCATGTACGCCTACATCATCCGCCAATCGAAAGATGATCCGAATGGATTGGAATTTGTTGCAGACTCGCACTCGCTGAACCCCTACGCGAATGTGGATGATGACCCGACGAATGATGTAGATGTTCATCTCGGTAATGACCCTACTGATGTTGATAATGGCGCCACGTCGACCGGAGCCAACTATTTGCAATGGCCAGGCCAGCAATATCCAAATCCGCCGCAGGAGGCCATCGCAGCACTTTCAAATGACGGAGCGCTTTCAAACCAGGATTTTTATAGTGACCAATGGGGAACGATGATTACAGGGTATGCGCCAGTGAAAGATGCAAGCGGCCGGATTGCTGGTGTCGTTGCCGTAGACCTGGCCGTTGGAAAGCTGCAGCAGCTGCAAAAAGAGTCATTCTTTATATTGTATTATCTGTTGGGTTTTTTTCTGATCTTTGCAGCAATCAGGTTTGTAGTCATACATAGGTCGCTCTTTAACGAAGTATGGGGACTAATGGGAGTTAGAAAATTTTGCCTCGGATTAGTTGCTTGCTTCGCAATTGCATTTTTTCTGACATTTGCGATGTACAAGCACACACTCGGAATTATTCAATCAAACCTATCAGATAAGTTAATGTCGATTGCTATTACAGCTGCTTCAGAATTTGATTATAAGGATTTGAGCCAACTGCGTTTTGCCGAAGACATGGAAAAAGACGCGTATCAACGTGTGTTCAAAAGGCTAAATACTATTCGTGAAAGGAATCCCGATATTCGTTACGCATACATTATGCGGAAAATTGATTCAGAAATGTCTGAATTTGTTGCAGATGCAGATTCCAATTTTGATTTGCCATTTGCTCATGACCAAAATAATGATGGCAAAATTGATGAATGGGAGGAGCAGGCAGCACCTGGTATCCGCTATTCCTCAGATAGCGAAGACTTCCATTTAGGTTTTAGCAAACCAGGATTTGATGCAGATTTTGTCACTGATCAGTGGGGCGTCCTTTTGTCTGGTTATGCACCCATTGTTTCTGATTCTGGCGAGTCATATCTTGTGGGATTGGATATTGATGCCTCTAAGCTTCACGAAAATCTTAATCTTAAATTTAAGCCTTGGATTTGGTTCTTTGGCACCCTTCTACTGTTAGCCGTAGTGGCCTTGGTGTTTAACTACATAAAGCCTAAAACTCCCTAAAAGGGGCTCTCACTTTTTTTGGTAAATGAGGCCATTTTCTTACTAAAATGGCCTTGTTTGGTCTAATCAGGCCCTATTGTCATTTTAAAATGTTATGTTGATTTAACATTTGATGTATGTTAGGATTCACTTCATGGCTCAAATTCTTTCCATGCCGGGCAGAATTACCATGGAGAAAATCATTGATTTTTCGAGGGATGAAATTGGTGGCGTGGTTACCATCTTTCCGAGAGTTCAGTTGGGAAATCGCGAGAATATTTATCGTGTTAAAAGAAGTTCAATTCATAGCTGGGGCCTCTTTGCTACAACTGAAATCAACGCGGGTGACTTAATTCATAAATTCGACTCCAGGGTCTTTCCAACCACTCATATTTCCGAAATCTTGCTTTGGCCAGAAAAGAAGCGTGAAAAATTTCTGCATTATGCCTTTCAAGGCGGTATCGATTTCTATTATGGAAATTTTTCGATTTTGCAAAACGACAACTCATTTTTGATGAATCATCACTGTGATCCGAATTGTGGTTATATTTCCGATGAAGTATTGGTTGCGATTAGAGATATTAAGCCTGGCGAAGAGTTGACACTTGATTATGCAACTATCATGGCTCCAACTGGGCTTGAAAAGCCATTTATTTGCCATTGCAAATCCCCCGAATGCAGAAAGATAGTTACTCGGTTCGATTGTCTGCGTAACGATGTTCAGAAAAAGTATAAAAACTATTTTCTCTCGTTCATTCGTAGGCATTTCATAGAAATTGGGGCGTGTAATACTAAGTCATAAGTATGCCAATTATTGCGCGTCTAATCACTGCGGGATTGTCGCAGGGCTTGGTACATAAAGAATTTTTAGTAAAAATACTAATCACAAAAGTGTGTACGATTATTATTCCACTTCTTGTGTGGATGAGTCTTTTTGAGTTCACTAGACTTACGGAATATGAGGGGTGGGGTCGATTAGATTTTTCTGGTTACTATCTCATAGTTTTGATTATTACGACGATTACTCAGGTAGATTTTCACAAGGAATTTGGCGCCCTAGTTAGGGAGGGTAGACTTACACAGTGGATATTGCGTCCAGTTTCCTTTTTTGAATTTTCTTGCGGCGTTATCCTGGCCCGGATGTTGCTACTGGCTGTACCGTTAGCCATTGCCATGACTATTTTTTTGGCAACTTTGCCAGAGCTTCTATCGAATTTTGAAATTAACTTTGCAGGGTTTTTCTTGGTAGCTTTGGGTATTTTTATGCTTAGTATTTTGAATGTTTTAGTCGGTCTATTGTCATTTTGGTTGCTGCATACTGAGGGTATTTTTGCAGCCATATATTTAATTTTATTATTTTTTGGTGGAATGCTTATTCCTTTAGATCTTCTACCTCAGTGGGCAAGGGCGATTGGTAGTTTTTTGCCGCTGGAATATGCCATTTATCTTCCGGCAACTCATATACTGAATCTTAGTGATAGTTCATTTGCATCAGTCATTGGTGGTCAGTTTCTTTGGATTGTCATCCTATTCGCAATAACTCTTCTTCTTTTTAAAGCTGGCTTTAAGCATTATGACGCAGTCGGGAATTAGCCATAGGCAGGTTTTTTTAAGTCTTAATTACTATTTTTACCTAGTAATTGCAGCAATAAGAATTCATCTTTGTAGATGTCGTCAATACTGGGCGGATGTATTAGTTTGGATAGCAAGCATTTGGTTAACTATAGCCATTCAGGCGGTTTTTATTTACGTTTTATTTAAATTAAGTGGGGGCCAATTTTTTGGATACAGTCAAAACGATTTAATTATTTTTTTTGGAGTTGCCCTGCTTGCGACTGGCATTGCGCAGATCCTTATCCATGGAGTGGTTTTGCATTTGGCTAATAGTGTATGGAGTGGACAATTTGATTATTGGTTAGTGCATCCCCCAAATATATTCGCGAGAATGATAGTAGAGGATTTTGGAATAGCCTGGTTTTGGCCACACGTAGTCGTCGGATCATTTATCACTTTTTACTTTTTGCCAGCCTCTCAATTACTAATGGGCTTACTTGTGGTTCTGTTAGCAGCCATTTTTGAAGTATGTTGGATCTTTTGTTTTTGTATTCCGGCTATTAAGTGGGGGCGCTGGAACCCAAATGAGGGGCTATGGGAATATCTAGAGAGCGCTCGGTCCATACCCTTACTAAGAACCAAAAATACGCTTTTGTGCGTTATATCATGTGGTGTATTGCAATATTCGCTTGCCATTGAAGTGCTAACTGGGAAATTATCGATTTTGTATTTTGTGGCTATTGTTGGCTTTGCAATTTTAGTTACTGTCCTGTTTTTGAGGGGGCTAATCAATACTTATACTTCCGCATCATCCTAAATGACTAAGAGTACTATCCGTGTAGAGCGCCTCTCTAGGAATTTCGTTGCTTATCAGAAAAATGATAAGGCCAATCCTTTTGTGGATATCTTTTTTAGGAAGAAGAAGATTAAAAACGCTGTAAACGATATTTCTTTCGAGATATTTGAAGGGGACTTCGTTGGTTTTCTTGGCCCCAATGGTGCTGGTAAAACAACGACCCTTAAAATGTTATCAGGGGTGCTGACCCCAAGCTCGGGTACTTGCAATGTACTGGGCTTCACGCCGCATCAAAGAAAGCGTGAATTCAAAAAACAAATTTCATTGATAATGGGCCAGAAATCTCAATTGATTTGGGATTTGCCAGCATTAGATACATTTTTATTACATCGTGATCTTTATCAACTTGATAACAAATACTGGAAATCCATTAGAGATGTATTGATTGAATTACTTGATGTAAAGAATGTGATCAATGTTCCTGTAAGGCAGTTATCACTAGGCGAAAGAATGAAATGTGAATTGATTGTTTCGCTTTTACATCAGCCTAGAGTGCTATTTCTAGATGAGCCTACAATTGGACTTGATGTTGTATCTCAAAAGCATCTTTGGGCATTTTTGCGCTCTTATCAAAAAACAAATAGAACAACGATTTTGCTAACGTCGCATTACATGGAGGATATTACGAATCTTTGCTCACGTGTAATTGTGATCAACAAAGGCCAACTTGCTTATAATGGCGGCTTAGATGAGCTGATTCAGATAACACAGCCGGAAAAGAATGTATTGCTCCGTTTCTCCAGGCAGCTCCTTCCTCTAGAAAATAAGAAGCTTAAAGAATTGATCATTGATATCAAGAATGTGGATAGGTTCACCTATGCCATTAAAATTCCACGACCAGTTTTTGCTAGTGTTATGACAAATATCTTCCGAGATTTCCCGGTTGAGGACATACAGGTTCAGGAGGCCGACCTTTCCTTGGTCATGGAGCGATCTTTTGCGCTTCGACAGTCTTAATAGGTTCTGGGTATTTCAGTGGCAGTTCAAAGTAGAATGTAGTTCCTTTACCCTCCTCGCTTTCGAACCACATTCTGCCGCCCTGACCTTCGATTGCGCCCTTGGCCACGTACAAACCGAATCCGTTTCCGTCCACTGTGTTGCGTACGTTGCTGGCGCGGTAGAGTTTGCCGAAAATCTTTGACTGGTCCGCCTTTGGAATGCCGCAACCTGTGTCCTTCACAAAGCAGAACATCTTTCCTTCCTTCAACTGGATATTCAACTCCACGGTTCCGCCCTCCGGAGTGTATTTTACTGCATTGCTCAACAGGTTTTCCACAGTCATACGCAGATACTTTTTATCGAGAAGTACAGTGGGCAGATTTTCTGGCACATTCTTGATGAAATCCTGTTTGCGCTCCTTCGAGCCGGGCTCAATGACCTGGATAATTTCCCTGAAGAACTGGTCCAGATTCAGTGGCTGAGCTTCCAGGTTGATCCTGCCAAGCTGGATCCTAGATACATCCAAGATCATATCCACTAGTCCTGTCAGATGGTGGGTGACGTCTTGCATCGAGCTAAGCATTTCCTGTTGCTCCTTAGCCAATACCCCGATGTCGCCATCAAGAAGTAACTCGAGATTCCACTTGATCGCAGTAATAGGCTTAGCGAGCTGATGACTAACAATTCCAATCAGTTCGTCTTTCTGGCGATCTAGCTCTTTTACGGCATCAACTCGTGATTTCCAGATACGCAAGATTACTGTTGCCAATCCGCTAATCAGCAACAATAGGAATAGAATAAACAAAGAAAATGGCAGAACGGTAGCATTAATTTGCTCCTGGAAGTCTGAGACCTCGACATCAATTACCAGAGTGCCAACAACTGCCCCATATTCATCAACAATTGGTGAGTAGGCTGAGAGAAATTGCCCCCAAGTGTCACTTGTAAGCTCTTCATCCACTGTAGTTTTTTCGAATGCAGGACCCTGCAGCATGGGTGCTTCCGATACCTCATATACGTCTCCTGGCTTACTAACATCTTCCTCATTGATTTCACCATCCTCATTGAAATCAATTGCGGGCATAATCGACATTGCATCTGCATCTACGACGTAGATGACTTCATTTGGATTATCTGTTTGTGCCATAATATAGGCATATTTAATGCGACTATCTGCATTACGAATTGCCTGGAGCTTAAGCACATTTTTTCTATAAATTTCAGTTCCAACAGCCTTGAGGCCCTCCTTTTTGATTTGCAGAATTTCCTGAGGCTCAAAGTTGAGCTCGGCTGTTGAGGCAATTCCTAATAGTTTTTCGTCTAAGCGAGTTCTCAGCAGATCTTTCGTGTATTGCTGGAGTAGAACAGTCACAAAACCTGCAAGACAAATGCCTGCAACAATGACTAGCAAATATGCGTTTTCCCATAAAATTGCCTTTTTGCCTTTGTGTTTCTCTGTAACCATCTAGTTATTATATCAAATTTCCCTCACATTTTATAGCTTAAATGGGTTTGAAGCCTTAGTAGGCCTTCCCTACAATGATTTTCCTGTCGAAGCCGCCCTCCTTTCCGGAGATAGGGTCTTTTTTGCTTCTTCGCATCTTCTTTCGCATCGAGAAAGTAGCAGCGGTAGCTGCAGCCTATTGCCACATCATATGCTTTACGTTGAGGTGTCATAAATAAAGCTCTAGTTCTATCAGCCAAAAGAACTCAACTTTCGGCTGCCAGTAGCCAATTGCACAAATAGCCATGCTGACCTGCCCTAGACCCCCTGCCGGGGATGCTTTTGGAGGAGTGCAATGGGCTCATCTTCCCCCGCCCCCTGCATGTCCAAGCAGAACAGTCCCGATACCGAAGCTCTGGATGCCTACTTCGCCTCCTTCGAGCCCATCGACGTGCGTCCAAGGACGCCCTCGAAGCCGTCTGCGGCACCCAGCCGTGTCTCTTCCGGTATGCGA
>CAYRWT010000045.1:0-8195 GCA_964428105.1 uncultured Candidatus Peribacteria bacterium | reverse complement strand
GGAGGATCTGACCTTCTAGCAAGTACGTGAACAACGTGTGGAGACTCATCTGCATTTGGAAAATGATAGAGAGTTGCCAATTCTTTTGCACTCAGTAGTGCAGAATTGGAGAGGTGACGCTCACGAAATTCTGCAAGAAATGCTTCGCTATTTTTTTCGCGATGCATGTGAAATTCATTTATATCCGGATCACGAAATTGTCCAAAACAGGCGGTGATCGCTTCGAGTTTCCGTGCAGCAATCGTTGCATCTTTTGCAACTGCAATACAACGAATTGTGACATTGTATGGCTTCACTTCGGACTTCGTATGCGCAGCATCATGGCGACGCTCAGTAACTCCAGCTCTTCCACCTTCACGCACGCGATCTTTGATACTAAAGAAATGATGAAGATTTGCTTTCAAGTGCGCAACTTTTCTCATGAAGTGATACCACGAACTATACTCTTGGGGCTCGGCAACAAACTGAACCCACATCTGTTCTCCTGTACCAATTTTGGAGATTGTAGAAAAAAATCTAGCAGAACTATCTTCCTCAAAGAGATCATATGTCTGGATGGGGTACACATCACTGTGATGGAGTGTCATCAGCGCTCCTGCGATGCCGTGTTTCTTCGGATCAATCGCAGCCGTGTAATCTTGATCTTGTATACGAACTTCGGCATCTGGAAAGGATGTATAGATCAGTCCTTCAATCGTCTCGAGGAGCTGCTTCGGTACCACGATGAAGAAGTATGTGTATTGATTCACTCCAACATACTCAAAACTCACACGTTCACCATGCACAGTATTCCAAAGAGAGAGTAAAAGTTCCTGAAATTTCGACTCCAACTTCTTCTGGGTCTGGTTCCCTTGTGGGATGACGATATGAAGATAGGAGAGAGGCATGGACACAGGAAGTTAGTATACAGATTTTTGGTAACAAGCTTCACAAAGCACTTTCTCCGGTCTTTCTGGAGCATATGTTGTTTGGATATCGGCCTTGCACTGAGAGCAATTGCGACTCCAAAGCTTGCGAGGATTGCGAAGAGCAAAGCGCTCTCGTAGACGGGCATCAAAACACTTATCTGGCAGCGGAAGATTCATCGAGCGATAGTATCGCAGTTCTTGTGGTGTAATTTTAAAAAGTTTTCCGGTAACAGTACAACAAAGAATCGTTCCAATGATACCATCTGGGACATCTCGAATATCATTCGGAATAGTGGCTTCTGGACCTAAATATTGCTGTTCAACGTCACTAGATAATTCAGGTTTCCAACTCCAACCACTTGCCGCTGCTTCTGTAACACCAAGAGGAAAATAGTGGTAAGCAATAGTTTCGTTGTATCCAAATGGACTTAGGCTTGATGGAAGGAATTTACCCCACTCTCCGTCAGCTTTCATTTTCGTGAGTAGACGTAAACGTAGGGATTCAAACTCTTTCTGAGAATACTGTGTATTGAGAATGCAGTAGCGCTTGTTTCGGAGTCCTATGCAGCCAATACAATCCTGACAAGAGTAACAATTGTCGCAATACCATAAATTGGCATTGGACTGTAAGCATGTATGGCAACCAACAAGAGAATGCCCCTGAACCGTCAAACACTGAACACAATGCTCGGCAGGAGTACCAGAAAAATTACAATCTATAGAGTCTCTAAATCCCTCACATGTAGCGATGTGTGCGCTATCTTCACAATTTTTCAGGTCGTATCCTTCACAAATATTCCGTGAATTATAAAGATAATCGCCAGTAACATTTTCACAGCCAGCACCATGATAGTATTTGACGATTTCATTGTTTCGCAGTGCATGAAGTCGCTCTTTGGCAAGAGCTATAACCCTACGAGAACCTGTATTCAGTTGTCGTAATTTTTCTTCATAATCTTGCTTCGAATGTTGTACATTGAAAATACAGTACTGTTTATTGCGTAATCCTGTGCATCCAAAACAATCTCGGCAGCCAATACAGTGCACGAGGAACATCGAGCTACTGCAATTGTCACAATCCTGTGAGTAAGCAAGAGAGTGACATTGTACACAATCGATACACTCGGTACATCGCTCACACTCATAGAGATATAAACAATCGAAGCAGTCTTTTGATTTCCAGACAATATGCCCATACATGCAGTCTTCACTCTTCACACAACCATGAACAAGGTAGCAATTCCGACTATAGAAACACAGATTGCAATACTCTGTATTTTCGCTCGCAGTATTCATCACTGCCATGCGAGGAACAGATGTATGTAATATCTGTAATTGTGAAAAGAGTGCCGCGTTTGGATTCCATGTGATGCCATACGAACACGCATCCCATCGATCACTCCACCACTCCTGTGTTGCATAGACAGGAAAAGGAACACGAGAGTCATACATCGAGATAATTTTCTTCCCTGTTAGGCTGCATGTCCTATGGTAAAGATGAAAGAAATTTCGGAATAATAACCGTCGTTGACGCCGACACGCTGGGCACTCACTTGGAATAGGCATTCCATAGTCCTGAAGGAGCTTTTCCTCGATAGGAGAAGTTGAAAATTTTTGCCGACAATGAAAACAGGTATTTGCCATACTAATAGATAGTTTTTTGATAACACTTCTCACAATAAATTTTTTCAGATCTTTCTGGGGCATACGATGTTTGAACCGCCGCCTTGCACTGCATACACTCACGATTCCAGAGTTTTCTAGGACTGCGTAAAGCAAGGCGCTCCAGGTGGCGCTGGTCTGGAGATTTTTTAGGGATAGGTATCCCCATTTTTTTATAGAACTTGAGCTCTTGAGGAATGATTTTAAACGGCTTTCCAGTCACTTCACAGCGAAGAATTTGCTTCGTAATATCATCGGAAACACCCTGAATGTCATCCGGGATTTCATAATCAGGATCCATGTATTGATCGGCTTTTTCTTCATGTTCTTGCCAAGATAATCCTTGTTGTAGCGCGCCCTCCTTTGTAAGTGGGAAGTAATCCTGCGCAACAGTCTCATTATAAGCAAATGGGCTCTTCTCGATCGGGAAGAACTCTCCCCACGTACCGTCTTTACGCATGGATGCAATAATCTCTGGAACAAGCTTCTCGTACTCCCCTTTTGTATACTGCTTATTAAGAATGCAATAACCCTGATGTTGTAATCCCACACATCCAAAACAGTTCTTGGAACCAATGCAGCTGTCACAGTAGATAAGATCAGAATTGCCTTCCCAACATTCGTTGCAGAAGAGCATTCTCTGGCACTGGAGACCACATGCATGTGTTTCGTAGATGAGCTCAGTACCTACGCCCCAGTAGCTGTAATCCATACAATCCTTCGCACCAACAACTGATTGAAGGTACGCACCATCCTCTACTTCTAAACAATCAAAAGAGTCATGTGTGTTCTTGCAATTCACAATGCAATTACCAGAGGAATTTTCATTGTTCATTCCCATGAAGAATTTGACGATCATTCCACGCGTAAGGGGAAGAAATTTCTTTGCAAGGAGTGTCGTAGTACTCGCACGTCCAAGAGCAGTTTTCTGTATCTCAGCTTCGTATGCCTCTTTCGTATATTGTTTATTGAAAATGCAATACTCCTTGCCGACAAGATCCGTACAAAAAAGACAATTTCTGCAATTATTACAATGTTTTAGGAATGCAGAGTCGGAACAATTGCGACAACCCTCAGAGTACCGACAGTTATAGGAATCGTAACAATCAACACATTGGTACATCAGCTCAGAGCGCTGAACATTGTAACAGTCTGAGCAGTCACGGCTGTCATTAGTATTGATAGAGTAATAGCAGTTCTCATCGCGATTCGAGCTAAAGATGAGATAGCAATCCTTCACGTTTGATGCACGATTACAGTAATCGGAGTTCACATTTGTTCCTTCGCGTACCAAACTCATGCGTGGAACTTTCATACGAAGTTCCTGAAATTGATCAGAAAATGGACGTGATCGATCGAAGGCACGACCATAGGAAAGGGCATCCCACCCATCAGTATGCCAAGCTCCAATTTCGTAAATTTTGAATGGCTTATCCACTGAGTACTGAGAAACGATTTGCTTGCCTGTCAGATCACACTTGCGATGGTACAGTGCACGCTCATTGCGATATGCCATCCTTCGTCGCATACGACACTCAGGGCAAAGCGTTGGAGGTGGAATGACCTCTTTCTTTCCACCAATGACTGGCGCAAGTTTATCGAGAAGTGCCAAATCCTCTTTGCGAATCACGAAGGAGCAGCCGCAATGTTTGCACATGCTTTGCATAGAGAGAAAGAGGAAGATGATGAATGTCCCATGTATCTCTTCGGGACTGAGCACACTATCCCATTATTCGATTAAATAGTCCAACACAGAAAAAATTCATTTGTATTTTTTGGCTTAAATAAAACAAATAAATAGTATGATAAAGTGTAGAAAAAATTCTACAACAATGGTATAATTACCTTGTCATGCTAACAGAACTAACGAAATTAGGCTTAAGTGATGAGGAGGCAAGAGTGTATATCGCCTGTCTCGAAATCAATGGGGGGCCTGTATCTGTTATTGCTAGAAAAGCAGACGTACATCGCGTGAGCTGCTATCACACACTTGAGAACCTAGTGAAGAAACGCCTACTCGGGCAATACAATAAAAATGGAGTGAAATGTTTTATCCCCGAAGCACCAGAGCAAGTACTAAAACTTGCTGAAGAAAAGATGAATCTCGCTAGGGGCTTGTTGCCAGAACTCAAATCCATCGCATCTGCGTTATCCTTTAAACCAAAGATACGTTTCTATGAAGGAAGAGATGGGGTCGAGCGTGTATTCCTAGAGTCGCTGAATATTCAAACTCAACAAAAAGCAGGAAAGGTATCAGATGAACGACTGGAAATTTTAGGATATACAAATCTTCAGCTCGCAACATCGTTCTTTCCAGAATTCTTCCGAATGTACTCAAAGGAAAAATTTATGCGTGGCATCAAAACTCGTTATCTCTCTCCCACAACAATTGAAAGTGTGCATGTCCTCGATGGATTTTTACCAAAAGAGTACGATCCCAATCTCTTAGAAATTCTCCTCGTCAATAAAGACCAATTTCTCTTTGAGAATGAAGTACTCATCTTCGGCAATGCTGTGGGGATCGTTTCACTTAAAGAAGATGAACTACTTGGCCTGATCGTCGAAAGCCCCACTCTTGCTCGTACGATGAAAGCAATCTTCGATCTAGCCTGGCTCGGAGCCACAGCATTCGTTGCTCGATAGAGAGAATATTATGAAAGAATTTTCGAGAGGATATGAAGGATTGGCGAGGTAATAATATCAATCCACGCTGAAAGTATCTGTGTATGAAATATACGCTCGATGACAATAAGAAATAGAAGAATCATCGGACCCATGCGAAGAAAATCCTCATAACGATCCTCAAATCTCAAAGGAATACATGGGGCAAGAATTTTCGAACCATCGAGCGGAGCAATAGGAAGAAGGTTAAATGCCATCAGGACAAGGTTGAGTTGTAGAGATATCAAAAGAAATTCTCTAAGAAAGCGATGTAATCCAACCAGTGTTTGTTCAGTACTATCGATACTCATTGGCAGGAAATTCATAATCACAACAACAATGATGGCAATGACAAGATTAGAGAATGGACCAGCGAGAGCTACAATCGCTGTATCGCGCTTCGGATGACGAAAGTTACGAGGATCAATCGGCACTGGTTTACCCCAACCAAAACCAACAGCTAGGAAGAGAATTGTTCCAAGAAGATCTAAGTGAGCCACTGGATTGAGTGTCAGTCTCCCCTCCATCCTCGCAGTTCGATCACCAAGACGATCTGCGGCAAATGCATGTGCCCATTCGTGTACTGTAAGAGCAAGAAGAATACTAAAGATGAATGGTGGCGAGAGAATGTCAGACATGGAATCTATTGTACGCTAGATCCCTGCTGTGAAGGAGGGTTGACCAAGAGATGAATTCTGAGTACAGTACCCCAGCTCATGCCACAAAAGTGTTCAAAGACCGGGAAACAGCGCTCGACGGGCAATCGTCGTAGCCACTCATGTGCTGCAACGCGCCGTGTGTTCAAGGCAAACCTTCAAAAGAAGCGTGTATTTGATCCTGTAACACGTACATTCAAGCGCATTGTTGTCTCAACAGCATATCTTCGCACACTCGCAAAGCGTATGCAGTCAGGGACTGCAAAGTAATAACATCGATGGTTCATCATTCGACTCTCTAAGTCTTCTTTTGCGTAAAGAAAAAGCTCTATGTTACTACTACCCCTATAGCGTCGGCGTTCCTGTCTGATAAATTTTGAGAATAAATCCTGTAGCAAAAACGATAAATCCTACTAATGGTGCAAATCCCAAAACTCTCATATATTTCGGCAAAAGAGAGATTCCTCGCATGAGGAAATATGCCGCAGGCAAGAGAAGAATACTTGAAAAACGGAAGTCTTGATTTGGAGCATATGGGAAAATCGTTGGATACAGTGCAGCAGAAAGGCTGAAAAGTAATGTAAGGATAAGTACAGGTGCACTTTCGTAAAGACGCATACGCAGATCAGCAATGACGCCAAGAAACATGAATGGTAATAACACCATGATACAAACGAGTAATATTCGAGAAATACCAATCAGTTTTTCAAAACGAAATTCTCCAAAAAGCGAGGATTTGAAGAAATACTCAGGAAAATACTGACGACGTTTATCGTCACTCCATGGATCATTGAATGGTATTTGATAAATTTTTTGAGGATTAAATGTAAGGTAACTCCCAAGATTGCGTTCCACTTTTAGCTTCCCATTCATCGCAGTATTACCAAGGGCAAGGCTGGAATTCGTATTCGGCTCTTCTAAACGTAAAGCTGGATACCAACCTAAAAGTAATGTGACGAGGGCAAGGGCTGCAACTCCCTGAAATACGAGGTAGCGACAAGACTCTTTACGGAAGAGGAGAAGGAGAAATCCTGTGGCGAGTAGTGGTAAAGCACTGAGCTTGGTAAGTGTTGCAAGTGTGGCTATACAAAGAAATCCATACCACGATGCCATAGAACCTTTGCGCCACCAACGAAGCAGAAACGCTACTGCTATAAAGGAAAACATGTGTGTCATCGCATCATTATAAATACGCGAAGACAACATAATGAGTCCTGGATATGCAGCAAGAAATAGTCCACCCAAAATTACCCAGCGCCTCTGCTCCTTACGATGAAAGATTTCGTAAAGACACCACACTCCTCCGGCAAGGGCTAGAATGGAGAAAAAGAAAGAGCTCCATTGAAAAATTTCTATAGCCTCCTGAAAACTTTGTCCAAACTTCTTGAGAATATGAATAAATCCTGCACCAAAGAAATAGTACAATGGTGGCTGATGTAGTTCCCAACCCGAGTGAGCAAGGGGTAATTTCCAATGAGCAAGAACATACTGAATGTACTCGATATGACCATCGATATCATAAGAGCGTTCACGCAGAGGAGTTGCAAGAACGTAGAGTAAACGAAGTAACCCACCAAATAACATCACAGCAAATACATATGAACGCCTGAAAAACCATGGGGAGTAATCACGAAGCGCAAGAAAGAACCAAACAAAAAGACACATCCCTAAGAAAAGCAGGAAAAGGAACCCTATATCCATTCTTGATGCCTGAACATTGATACCAACCTTCCCTCCTTGATCTGTGAGTACGAGATCGATGCTATTCCATCCACTCTTTACTAATGAACGAAAATCAATACTTCGCCCGGCACCATAATCACAAAAACGAGCGTGAGGAAGTTCTATCCCATTTACACGTAATTCACTAATACAATCGTCTGGCTTCAAAACAAATTGCGTAGGATGAAACCAGTGTAAATATAGAGGAATATGAACAATCATCTTCTGTTTCTCTTTAGAATTTACAAGAATTGGTAACTGACTCGTATGGGGAAGGAGATCAGAAAAACGATATGTCACACTACTAATATTGGGACGCCAAGAAAGAGCAAGGAGGGCCAGCAAAGCCGCACAGCAAATGAAAAGAAGAATGTCTGTAATAAATGCATGATGGGAGCGATGTGTATCTGAAGACACTGTAAAACATCCTAAAAAACTCCTATAAATATACCGAAAAAAATCTAGAGAAAGAGCAAGGAATCGTTGCAACGTGCTTCGTATGAAAGAGTAAGAATTTTTTACTGTATTTTTGGAAATACGAGATGATAAACGACGATGGCGAACCGCGCGCTTCTGCACGGGAAGT
>CAYRWT010000044.1:0-8233 GCA_964428105.1 uncultured Candidatus Peribacteria bacterium | reverse complement strand
TGATGCTTGGCTACGAAGATGATCTTCTATCCTTTTTCTTCCATCAAGCTCAGCAGCAAGTTTTTCAATTGTACTTTGCATTTTCCAGGTAAGAAAAGTTGCGGATGATTCTGGAATTGGTAACTTTCTTCGCTTCCCTCTCGCCATGTTCTCTATTGTAGTTGCTGTATTTGGCAAATCCCCAATATCCATTTTCATCGCAGCTGCAGTAATTATTGCCGTATGAAATTCTGCAATAAGAGCATGTGTACGAAGTCCCTCTGCATTTCCATTAAACCTAGCTTCCAACTTGCGATGAAGTTCACCTTCCCACTGCCCTACGGTGTTTAGGGCTAAGTGTGCCATGGAAGTTAGGCAAGTACTGCTTCTACTCTTGAATGAAATTCTTCCCGCAAACTCTCAAGAGCAGCACTTTTTTCCCTCTCCAATCTTTCGACTGTATCCTGCTGAAGAGGCACTTCTCGCAAATCACCATTCGTCATTGTTCTTATTTGATCAGCAGGAATATTATATCCAGGAAGCTGAAGAACTGCTTTAGCAGCAGCAAAAATATGTAATTCAACATTTCTAACAGAACGATGATCAAGGAGACTTGTTGCATCAACGCCCTCTTCTCCTGCAAGAGTTTCAATTTTACTCATAAAATCGTCTGAAATACGACCTGTCCTATTTTCTAGAGGTTGTTTCATAGTTCGCACACTTTTGCATACTCTAATTATTTGTCAAATTTTTGAGCCATTCAATCGCCTCTTTTCTCTTTGATATGCGTTTTTCTTGCTGTTCTCGTTTTAGCATTTCTAGTACTTCACCCACCTTTGCACCTGGACTTACTCCGAGAGTCTCCATTACTTCTTCTCCTGTTAGAAATAACTTGATTGGCTTCGGATTTGCATCTAAAAATAGATGATAATCCTGAACAATTTTATTATACAATGAATAGTCAGAGGGTTCTGTTCCTGCGATATCGAGCCAGAAGAGACTTAGGAGCTCAGGAAACCACGGATGGTAGTACCAGTGGTGCTTTCTGGAGATTTGCAGATCCAGAAACGTCGTCATCGACATATGATGGCGGATGAGCCAATCGATCTTCTCGATGCGCTTTTTGCCTACTTGAAGGCGAGTGAGGACTTTTGAAGCGATATCCGCTGAGACAGAAGCGTGATGATCGAAATGGATACGATCTCGAACTGAAAAGGTTTCTGCTTTGCCACAGTCATGGAAGAGTGTTGCCAGACGAGTATCAATTGAATGTTCCGGGAGGAACGCTGCGATGCACTTGAGTGTATGTTCCCATACATCACCTTCATGATGAAAATCTTTTGGCTGCGCTACTCCGCGACAAGCAAAGAGCTCAGGAATGGTGTACTTGAGTATTCCAGTCTCCCAGAGATCCTCAAATCCCCGATTTGGGGCTGGGCAGAGAAGAAGTTTTTCGAGTTCCTCAAACTGTCGCATAGGAGACAGTGTTTCGATGTGAGAAGCAAGTTCGAGAAGTGCTCGATATGTTTCTGGATGATACTGGCCAGCGAGAGTCGCTCGTAAGCGAATCGCTCGAAGCATTCTGAGTGCATCATGCTTAATACGCACTCCCGGTTCTCCGATAAAACGTACGAGACGCTCTCTTAAATCCTCCACTCCACCAAATGGATCGAAGAGCTCGCGAGTAATGGGGTGAAAGTAGAGTGCATTTACTGTGAAGTCTCGTCGAGCGGCATCGTGTGCACGATCACTAAAGACCACTGACTCCGGGTGACGACCATCGGACGCTTCGTCGTCTTCACGAAAGGTTGTTACTTCGATTTCATAGCCTTTCTCTTGTACAACAATACTTCCAAATTGTTTTCCGTGATCATCAGCGACCTTGAGGATCATCGCAATCTGCTCCGGTCGTGCATCGGTACCGATATCAATATCTTTTGGCTCTTTCTCTAGCAGTATATCCCGCACACAGCCACCGACCCACCACGCATCGAAGCCTTTCTCAAAAAGCTTTTCGACGATCACATACCCTGCTTCACCGAGTGGAGTGGATTGGATCGCCGAAACTTGGCGAGGAGAGAGCTGCACAGAAATCACTTGGACTTCTTTGCTTTATTTAAAAAGTGAAGAAACCCCCCACTCCCCCACTGTAGTGTATTTGAGCCACGTGTTACTTTACTGATGCTTACGCCAAGAGAATCTGCAATCTGACGTTGTGGAATACCTTTGTGTAATTGTTGAATAATCTGCCATCTCTCTGCGAAGTCCTCGATCTCCTGTGGAGTGGCGAGGTCTTTCAGTAACAATTCTGCCTCCTTCGCAGAACCAGTAGAAGCGATGAGCTCATAGAGTTCGCGATAGTGGCGAGAGGAGATCGTCATACGGATTGCAGTGTAACGCAACTTAAGAGTAACGTTGAGTCAATGTTACATTTCGCTGTTGCAGGAGTCCCGACTTCGACGCCAAATCCTGGCGGAACTGTTGAGGGGCTAAAGGAAGCTCATAGGCTCAAGATTGATGCTATGGAGATGGAGTGGGTGCAGCGAGTTCCAGTGAATCCAGAGCGGATGTTTGAGATTCGGAAAACTGCAGAGGAATCTAAAATGTATCTCACAGTGCATGCTCCGTACTACGTGAATCTCAATGCTAAGGAGCCAGAGAAGCTCACTGCAAGTATAAAACGTGTATTGGATGCACTCACGATGGCAGAGCTTGCTGGAGCCCATTCTGTCTGTGTGCATGCCGCATTTTACCTAGGAGGAGCACCTGAGGTGGCTATGGACGGCGTAAAGAAAGCGGTAGAGAGCATTCTGAAACATAAGAAAACAAACTTTCCTCACGTGAATCTCGGCCTCGAAACGATGGGTAAGCAAACACAGTTTGGAACTCTCGAAGAAGTACTGGAAGTCAGTAAAGAATTTGGCATTTACCCGACCATCGATCCAGCGCACCTCCATGCTCGTACCAATGGAAAACTCAATACCGAGGCTGAATGGGGAGAGATGTTCGATATTTATACTAAGTACTTGGGGGCAGAATCGCTTAAGAATATGCACATGCATTTCTCTGGCATTGCATATGGATTGAAGGGCGAGAAACACCATTTGCCGCTGCAGGAAAGTGATGCCAATTGGCAGGGATTCTTACGTGTCCTCAAGCGAAGGAAGATTGGTGGCGTTGTGGTTTGTGAGTCGCCACTACTTGAGCGAGATACGGTGTTGATGAAAGAGACGTATGAAGGCTTGTAATAGATATTTTACCAGGAGCGCGCCCTTCCACGGGCGCAGTTCTGAGTACTATACGTGGCATGGTCTGCACCCATGGAAGGGTGCAGCTCCTCTAATAATACCTCCTAGCTTCTCCGGGAATGCCCTCTTTCCTCCGATAGATTCCTTTCTGCTACACTTCACTCACTACCTTCCTACTTCTTCATTATGAACATTGCCATCAATGGATTCGGTCGTATCGGTCGTCAGGCGCTTCGAATTATCCTCAGCAAGCACCCTGAGCTAAAAGTCGTGCTCATCAATGATCTTACGGATGGAGCAACACTTGCTCACCTCTTTGAATTCGACTCCACATATGGACATTTCGACTCTGGAAATATCGAATACAAGGACAGCAAACTCATTACGAGCCAGGGGGCAATTCAATTATCAGCGATCAAGGATCCTGCTGCTCTTCCTCACAAAGATCTCAACGTTGATATCGTCCTCGAATGTACTGGGTTCTTTACTTCACGCGAAGTTGCTGCTCTGCATCTAAAAGCAGGAGCAAAGAAAGTTATTATCTCTGCTCCATCAAAAGATGTCGTCGATGGAACGTTCTGCATGGGAGTAAATCATACTTCCTATGATCCAAAGACGATGCATGTGATTTCAAATGCTTCCTGTACGACAAACTGTTTAGCGCCGATGGCGAAGGTTCTCGAGGATACCTTTGGCATCGTCTCTGGCCTCATGACAACAATTCATAGCTATACGAATGATCAGAACCTCCTTGATCTCCCGCACAAGGATCTGCGTCGTGCTCGTGCTGCAGCAATCAATATGGTCCCAACCAGCACCGGTGCTGCGAAGGCAATCGGAGAAGTGATCCCTTCCCTCAAAGGCAAGATGAATGGCACAGCGATTCGCGTACCTACTTCTACAGGAAGCATCACCGATCTCACCGTAATCACGAAAAAGGAAGTGACAAAAGATGCTGTAAACGCAGCATTTGATGCTGCTGCAAATGGACCGATGAAAGGAGTTCTTCAGGTAGAGCGACGTCCGCTCGTACTCAAGGATTTTGTTGGTAATCCCAATAGCTGCATCATCGATGCAGAGCTTACACAGGTAGTAGGAGGAAACCTCCTAAAAGTCTTTGCCTGGTACGATAATGAATGGGGGTATTCCAATCGTATCGTTGAGCTAGCAGCGTACGTTGGTGGCAAGCTCTAACAAGGATCAAAATATAGGAGCTGCACCCTTCCATGGGTGCAGATGATGCCCTTGGAAATCCTAAAAAAATGCGGCCATGGAAGGCCGCGCTCCTGATGCAATTTTACAATTGCAGAATATTTCCCTCTACAAAAATGTAGGCGAGGAAAGCTCCTCACCTACATAATTTCAAATCCATTCAATGTTACTTCTTATCTTTCTCATCAACTACCTCAGCATCGACAACGTCATCTTTGCCACTCTTAGCATCTTTTCCATCTTTCGAATCTTTTGCTGCGGCTTCCTTCTGAGCTTTCTCATACACAAGCTTCCCAATTTCCTGGGCCTCAGTACCGAGAGCCTCTGTGGATTTCTTGATGTCGTCGAGTGAAGCGCCTTCTTTCTTCAACACATCACGAAGATCATTCATCTTCGTATTCACTTTCTTCTTTAAGTCATCTGGGATGAGCTTGTCATGTTCGCGCATCTGCTTCTCTAGGTTAAAGAGAAGAGAATCTGCTCCATTGCGAGCCTCGACGAGTTCACGCTTCTTTTTATCTGCATCAGCATTCATCTCCGCCTCTTTGTGTAAGCGATCGACCTCTTCTTTACTTAAGCCCGTAGAACCACTGATCGTGATGTGCTGTACTTTGCCAGTACCTTTATCTTTCGCTGTTACTTGCAGGAGGCCATTGGTATCGATATCGAATTTTACTTCGATCTGTGGCATGCCACGAGGAGCAGAGAGAATACCGTCTAAGATAAAGCGACCGAGGGATTTGTTATCCGCCGCCATCTCGCGCTCACCTTGAACAATGTTGATTTCTACAGAAGTCTGATTATCCGCAGCCGTAGAGAACACTTGGGACTTGCTTGTAGGGATGCGCGTATTTCGCTCGATAACTTTTGTCGCCACTCCTCCAAGTGTCTCGATCCCTACACTCAGTGGAATAACATCCACGATTGTAATATCACGATTGATATCTCCTCCGATTTGACCTGCTTGAATTGCAGCACCAATAGCGACAACTTCATCTGGATTTACTCCTTTGTGTGGTTCTTTATTGAAGAGTTCTTTTACTTTCGCTTGCACCGCAGGCATGCGTGTCATACCGCCAACAAGCACAACTTCATTGATCTCAGCTGCGGAGAGCCCCGCATCTTTGAGAGCTTTCTTGCATGGCTCCGCTGTACGCTCGATCAAATCTGAAACAATTGTCTCGAGCTTCGGACGAGAGAGCTTGACTGTCAGGTGCTTCGGCCCTGAGCTATCTGCTGTGATGAATGGCAGATTAATCTCTGTTTCTTGCGCGGAACTCAATTCAATCTTCGCCTTCTCTGCAGCCTCGCGGATACGCTGCAGTGCGATCTTGTCTCCACTTAAATCAATACCATTATCTTTCTTAAATTCTGCGATGAGCCACTCAACGATGCGCTGATCGAAGTCATCTCCACCAAGGTGCGTATCACCATTTGTGGACTGCACTTCGAAGTGACCATCACCGGAAATTTCGAGCACTGTGACATCGAATGTTCCGCCACCAAGGTCGTAGACTAAGACTTTCTCTTCTTTCTTCTTATCGAGTCCATATGCAAGTGTTGCTGCAGTTGGCTCATTGATGATGCGTACGACCTCGAGCCCAGCAATCTGCCCTGCCTCCTTCGTCGCTTGACGTTGGTTATCATCGAAATACGCTGGAACGGTGATGACAGCTTTATCCACAGTCTGACCGAGGAATGCTTCTGCATCTTTCTTTAATTTCATCAGCACACGTGCACTGATTTCCTGAGGGAACATATCTTTGCCGTCGATTGCGATCACTGCTCTCCCCTCTTTTCCATCTTTTACTTCAAACGGCATATTCTTCGCATCATTTTTTACTTCGGAGAAACGATGACCGATGAAACGCTTTGCTGAGAAGATTGTGTTCTTTGGATTTGTCACTGCCTGACGCTTTGCAGCCACACCAACTAAGATGTCCTTATCCTTATATGCAACAATGGATGGAGTTGTATTCGCTCCTTCACTATTTGGAATCACCTGCGGCTGACCGCCTTCGATGACCGCCATACAAGAGTTTGTTGTACCGAGGTCGATACCAATAATCTTGGACATAAAGAATGAGAGAAGTGAAATGAATTAGCACTCAAAAGTATAGAGTGCCAAATCTTCTTCGTCAAGATGGTCTTCAAGCCAACTCTTACGCTATACTCAGCGCATGTTCATCGATCAAGTCATTATTGACGTGTCCGGAGGAAATGGCGGCAATGGCTGTGTAGCCTGGAGAAGAGAGAAAGGTATTCGTTGGGGAGGGCCAGAAGGAGGTGATGGCGGCAAGGGAGGTGATATCATCATTGTTGCGGATGAAAATACCGATACATTGAGCGATTTCCAGAGTACAAAAGTATTCACCGCCAAACATGGGAAAAATGGCAGTGGCCAGAAACGTGGAGGCGTTGGAGCGGAAGATCGTATTCTTCGAGTTCCACCGGGAACGATGATTACGGATACCTCAGAAAAAGGGAAACCTGTTCTTCTCGCAGACCTTCGCACTCCTGGAGATCAGATCATTGTTGCGCATGGAGGGCGAGGAGGTTATGGCAACTGGCACTTTCGCACTTCCACCAGACAAGCACCGGATTTTGCAGAGCTCGGTGAACCTGGTGAGCATAAGACACTGAAGCTTGAACTGAAGCTTGTCGCTGACATTGGGATCATCGGGTATCCAAGTGTCGGGAAATCTTCCTTGATTACAGCCGTTTCTGCAGCACGACCAAAGATCGCTGAGTATCACTTCACTACTCTTGTGCCAAATCTAGGAGTTGTCCATGTCTTTGATCGCGAATTCGTACTCTGTGATGTACCGGGACTTATCGAAGGAGCTCATGAAGGAAAAGGTCTCGGAGTCACATTTTTGCGGCACATTGAGCGATGTGGCATCCTCATCCACCTTCTCGATGTCAGCAATGAAGATATCGTAAAAGATTATCGTGCGATCCGAAAAGAACTTGAGCTCTACTCCCCTACTCTCGCAAAGAAACCTGAATTCGTGGTCCTGAATAAATCCGATATCGTCAACTTCGATACTGCAATATGGGAAAAGAGTCTAAAAAAAGCGAAGATCAAAGTTTTTGCAGCGATTTCAGCTTCTGCACATCGTGGAACAAAGGAACTCATGGAAAAGCTTCTTCCATATGTCCTTGCCGAGCGCGAGAAACGCAAAGAGGAAGAGATTCTTACATCGGATCCCCCACTCTCTCCAGATGAACTTCCAGTTCTTCAGCCACAGCTCCTCTCTCTTCGAATGGGTGCCTACAGAATAGAAAAGAGAAATGCAGATACAATCATTATTACTGGCAAGCGCCTCGAGCAATTTACGAAGATGACGAACTTCTCTTCCGCCGGTGCTCGTCAGCGTTTTTATGATGTTTTGGATCGCATCGGTTTACTTAGGGCAATCTCTTCTGCATCACAAAAAGGAGTAACGGAGGTCTATATCGGTACCACGAAAGTTGACAAATATCTGTAAATAAATACAATCGCACAACTTTATGAAGAAACTTCTCCTCCATCTTGGCGATCATGCGGATGAACATGCTGAAATTCCTGAAGATAGAACTCCAAAACCAGTAGTGGATTCCCAACACACAACTGGCACTGAAGAGGTATCTGAGTTTATTCGTCCTACGATTGTTGAACTCATGATGAATGGTGGAAGAATTTGAACCCTTCTCAGCTCAGTAAAATGCTGGTAAAGTCCTCGTAGCCTTCTTCAGTGTGGCCCGGTAGCTCAGTGGTAGAGCGCAGGCCTGAAGAGCCTGGCGTCGTCAGT
>CAYRWT010000043.1:0-8333 GCA_964428105.1 uncultured Candidatus Peribacteria bacterium | reverse complement strand
TCCATCATTTCCGAAGGTCGTATCAGCCGAAAAGAACTTACACCTATCGATATTCCTGTTGGCGCTCTCATACGTGCTCGTGGATGGAGGGTGGGAGAAGATGCTATTACAGCTTCCCTCTTTATTCTGGAGAATGCGCAAGTAAACCCTGTTCTTGCTGTCAGTGGAACTCTTCTATCCATCGATCTTCCATCGAATACTATTACCGTCCTCACAAATGATGGTAAAAAGCAGCAGTATACCGTTGCAACAAATACAGAAGTGTATGTGAGTTATAGCTTACGCGGCATCGATAGTCTTTCATTCCTTGGAAAGAAAGTTCTTCTCACACTCAATCCTCAGCAACCAAAATCCGTTCGCATCATTCGCATCACTGGAGAAAAGGAAATTCTCAAACAGACACAAGGAACAAGCTCTCTCAAGTTACGCTGAAATTTTACGAAATTCTTTGCGAGCGATCTCATCGAAAAGGCACTTCTGATTAATTCAGACTAGCAGCGGCCCTCCGGACCGCGGTAGTTCCATTATTTTTTACACAAACACAACAAAAACGCCGCGCCCTGGAAGGGCGCGGCTGTTGTGATGGAAGTTATAAAATTAAGAGTTCATTAGAGGTTCCGTAATAGTTGTGTGCGACGGATCCTTTGTTCCATAGATCATTGTTGCAATACAGAGAATGAGAAGCTGCACGAAGCATGCTGCGCCGTACCCTATGGCGATTGCCTGTGGTCCAACGGATGATGCGAAATATGAAGCCGTAACAGCACCAGTGATACTACTGATGATGCTGCTAAGCGCAGGAATTTTTGTATTCTGCTGAGCATAAAACGTTCGTAGGAGAACGTGATTGACGCTATCGAATGGTGCAGCGAAGCAATATGTAATAACTTGCAAGGAAAAGACTGGAAGAATGCCATCCTTCAATCCTATGAGAAATGCTGCAATCGTTGTAGAAAAACCCAAAACAATCGCTCCTATGATGCTAAAAATTGTTGCAAGGATGATTGCGTGATTTCTATGACGGGAAAATGTGACATAATCCCCTTTCGCTGCAGCTTCACCGAGAAGTGAGAAGCAGGACTGAGCAATCGCAACGCCGATAAATCCTGGAATGAGTGATTCGAAATTGAATGCAAATTGATTGATGGCAATAGCCGCAGAACCAAAACCCGAACCAAGTCTGTCAAACCATAGAAACTGAAACTGCACACTTCCAAGTGCAAGTATCCTCGGAAGGATGAGCCATCCAACACTTCGGAGCGCAGGATGTAAGAGAGGAGAAGAACGTGAAAAAGTAAATCCTTGTTTATATGCTCCAACGATGCGAATGACCGTAAAAATGAGTGTTCCGATCAATGTTCCCACTATCGGTCCATACACTCCAATAATTGGCGTAAGCCAAAGAATCCCTCCCATTGTTGAGAGTGCCCAGAGAATTGGTGGTATTCCGTAATACCAAAATGATCGCTTCGCAATAAGGTAATTTCCAAAAGTATTTCCAAAGACTAACAGAAAATTTGTCAGGAGCGTGATGCGGCCAAATGCAACATATAGATCGAATGCTGGACCTGTAAATTTTGTAAGCAATGGAGCTATCCATGGCAACATGATCATCCAAATTATTGCAATAATTCCAAAGATGCCAGAGAGAAGCATGAGCAAACTCTGTGTTATACGATTGGCATCTTCTTGATTCTTATTTGCAAAAGATTTTGAAAGTAGCGGCACAAGAATGACACTGAGAATGGCAACGATAAAACTCTGAAAGAGGAAATCACTGGGGCGAAATGCTGCGATATAGATCGATGCCACTCCGAGCGGATCGTGACCAGGCGGAAAGATGGTTGCAAATGCTCGATCTCGGAGAAAGCCACAAACCGAAGCAAGAATTTGCAGAAATGAAAGTACGCCAGCGCCAGCGAGAATATGTCGAAATGATCCTTGAAGACGATATGTCACAAACGAAAGTGTACACCCTTCACCTTCTGTCATTCCATCAGTACAATTTCAATGTATAGAGAATGAACGTCTCCACTTTTCGGCGATGCAAGACGCAGAGATTTCTCGCGTACTTGCGAAGCATCAAATCGGGCTCACTGTTACTGAGGCTCGACGCATCGAAGAAATGCTCGGGCGTCCTCCTACTCTTACCGAAGCTACAATCTGGGGGATACAAGGAAGTGAACACTGTAGCTACAAATCCAGCCGTCGTTTCCTGAAAGCATTCCCTACGACTGGAAAACATGTGATCTTAGGACCAAAAGAAGATAGTGGAATTGTCGCTATTACGGATGCTCCAGAAGGTAAGCGTTGGGGGCTCGTCGTAAGCCATGAATCCCACAATCACCCTTCCCAGATTGTTCCCTTCGAAGGGGCTGCAACGGGAGTTGGTGGATGTGTCCGCGATGTCGCGTGTATGGGCGCTCGTGTCATTGGTTGTTTAGACTGCTTGCGCTTAGGTGACCTTTTAGCAGAGGAAACTCGTTCAATTGCCCTCGAAGTCGCACGAGGTGTTGCTGGGTACGCAAATCCTCTTGGCATTCCAAACCTAGGAGGTGATACAGTCTTTGATCGTGGATATAACAAAAGCTGCCTTGTGAACGTTGTGACAGTTGGAATAGTCCGCGAAGATGAGATCATCCACAGTTATGTACCAAAGGAAGCGGGAAAGGTTGGCTATGACATCATCATTATCGGGAAAGCAACAGATAGAAGCGGCTTTGGTGGAGCTGCATTTGCTAGTGTGACGATGAATGAAGAGGATGCGGAGAAAAATACTGGTGCTGTACAGGAACCAAATCCATTTCTCGAGCGCCATGTCTTACAATCAACATATGCTCTCTTCGATTGGCTGAAACGCGAGAACAAACTTCATCTTGTGAGCTTCAAGGATCTCGGGGCAGGAGGAGTAGTGTGTGCTTCAGTAGAACAAGTTGCCCCTCTCGGCTTTGGTGCAACAGTAGAGCTCACAAAGGTACACACCTCTCTTCCTAATCTTCCTCCGCAAGTCATCGCATGTGCTGAAACGCAGGAACGTTTTTGTTGGATTTGTCATCCGTCTCTTACATCACATATCCTCAATCATTACAACGAAGTGTGGGATCTTCCAAATGTTGCAGAACATGCTGGTGCAAGCGTCATCGGAAAGGTACATGAAGATCCCCTCTTTACTCTGACGTACAAGGGAGAAGTCGTTTGCTCTGCTACATCAGAGCTTATTACGTCTGGGCTGCAGTACGTGCGTCCAACGAAAGAAGTTCGATCGACATTTACGGAACCAAACATCGAATATCGTGATGGTAGCGTTACCGTCGCAGGCAAGACACTACCTCTCGAAACAGTATTCATTGCGATGCTTCAGCATCCAAATCATGCAAGTAAGGATTGTATCCTTCGTCACTACGATAAAGATATCTTGGGTAATTCCCTCATCGAAGCAGGTGAAGCGGATGCGACGGTCATTATGCCTCTTGCAGACCTCAAAAGTTATGAAGTAGATGGTGCTCACCCAGGCTGGGAAACGCTCAGCGCAAGCGATGCACGTAGTGGAGTTGCGATGGCAGCGGGTGGGAATAATCGTTATGGCCGAATTGATCCATTCTTACAGGGGGCAAATGCAGTCGCTGAAAATGTTCGCAATCTCGCGGCAGTTGGCGCTGTGCCTCGGGCTCTTAGTGATTGTTTAAACTATGGAAACCCTGAAATCCCTGAGCAGTTATTTGCTCTTGAACAAGGGATAGCTGGTATTGCAGAGGCTGCAAAAAATATCATCGTGGAAGGAGAATGTGTTCCAGTCATCAGTGGCAATGTGAGTCTCTATAATGCAACGAAAGATGGTCCGATCGACCCTACGGCGAACGTCTGCGTTTTCGGCATTCTCCGAGATGCGTCGAAGGCCATCTCTATGAAACTACAGTCTCCAAATTCACACATTCTTTTGCTTGGCGAACGCAAATCTGAACTCGGAGGCTCTGCGTATTATCAGATACTCGAAGAATGTACGAAATCACCCTGGAACAGCCTACTTGGGGCCAATGTTCCACGTCCTGATTACAAAGAACTTTCTGCTCAGGTGCATTTTCTCTCATCATCCATCGCCGATGGTTTGATTCTTTCCGCTCACGATATCAGTGAAGGTGGCCTTCTTCTTGCAGCCTTTGAGATGACAAATGGGCAGAGAGGACGCACTGGGAATATTGGTATTGATATCGATATATCTTCCCTTGGAAGCACTTTACGCATCGATGAGCTACTCCTCTCTGAGACTGGGGGTTTCCTTCTGGAAGTTGCAGATACTTCGTATGAAGCCCTGAAGAAGGCAGCAAAAAAGTTTGGCTGCAGCCTGCAAGAAATCGGTACAACAATTGCTCGTCCAGAATTCATCGTGCGTCAGGGATCAATACAAATTTTACAGCAAGAGCTTTCTTCCCTTCATCGCTGCTGGAAGATGGGGCTAGAGACTGCAATAACACAATAAGTAAGTAAATTTCCATTTTTTCTCTTGCAGAAGGGAGTATGATACGTGAAAGTTCCCTCCCTGTTCTCTATGAGAAAATTTGTAGCAATTCTTACATCAATTCTCTTCCTTACTCCACTTGCAACATTTGCAGGTATCCAGGGCACTATGCTCATTGAGCAAATTAGCCCAGCAGAACTTGGAACATGGATTCTTACATCAGAAAGTGGTTCGAAATGGTCCAGTGAAGATCCAAAAGTCAGCCCAAAGAAGTTTTCCTTAAGCATCGCAGATGTAGGATTATTGACACTGAAAGTCACACCTCCTCCTGGCGCTTCTGCAAAAATTCTTGTGTATCGCGGTGGGGATTTGATGAAGACAATCACCAGTAACCAATACTCATTTACATTGTATCCAAATGATACATATCGTTTCTTTATTCAGTATGCATTTGATCGTTTAGGTTCGATAGGTATCACCAGTACACCGTCGAATGCAAAATTTCGTATGAAAGGTCCATCGGGGAAGCTGTACATCGGAACAACTCCGATGTCATTTACCAATCTTCCTGCTGGTCGTTACAGCGTCCAAGTTGAAGCAGCGAAAGGCTGTTCTACTGCAAAGCCACAATCTACTGTCATTCAACCAGATGTTCGTACAACTCTGCATCTTACGATGCCATGTGAACAGACGACGAAGAAATCGAAGACAAAGAATGATCGCCCGACAAAACGAGACATCATGAAACAAGCGGAGGATCAAAATAATAAACGTCTTCGTGACTAATGCATCTCTTGAGCTTGAGAGAGCAATTGAGCAACATTTGTAATATCTCCTGCGCCCATAGTGATGAGGATATCTCCTTTGTTGCAGTATTGCTGGAATGCAGGTAGTGCCTGAAGAAGTTTTCCTGCGTACACAGTTTGTATCTTACTGCCTTGAGCAACTTCTATCGTAAATTTTTGCATGTCTACAGCTCCATGTCCTTCACAGTGTGGTCGCGCATCGTAGACATCAAAAAAGAGGACAAGATCTGCATTTTGGAATGCGCTCGTAAATTCTTTCCAAAGAGTGAATGTTCGTTCGTGCGTATGTGGCTGGTACGCACAGACGATTCTCCTGTCAGGAAAACGCTCTCGAAATGCCTGCAGTGTTGCACGAATTTCCACCGGATGATGCGCATAATCATCAAAGAGATCGATCCCCTCTTTCAGCTGACATTTGTATTCCATTCTTCTCCAGCTGCCGTGATACTGAGCAACAGATTTTTCCGCAAGATTCGCTAAAATGTTCAATTCCTTCGCAAGTGCAAGGACAAGTGCTGCATTCTCGCGCATGTGCTTCCCTGGAACAAATAACTCGGGAGATTTATAGCTGTCTGCATCGATACATTTCGCTGTCGTCGCTTTTGCAATGTCTCTACTTACGGGATCATTTCCATGGAAAATAAGCACGCCATCGTTTGGCAGTTTTCCTACAAATTCTTTGAATGCTTGAACGTAATCTTCTAATGAGATAAATGCATCGAAGTGATCGCCATCCGCATTTGTGAGAAGGATAATCTTTGGAGAGAGATGTAAAAATGATCGTCGGTATTCGCAGGCCTCTGCTACCCACCACTCCCCTTCTCCTTTTCTCCAGTTCTTGTTCCCCAGATCAAATGCGAGTGTCCCAAGAACGACACTAGGATCTTTGTTTGCATCTAGGAGCATCTTTGCTGCCATCGCAGTTGTAGAAGATTTTCCATGTGTCCCACAGATAGCGATTAGCGGTGAATGATCAGTCAGTTCGCCAAGTGCCTGAAAGTATGACAATTGACGAATATTCTTTTGCTTCGCCTCCTTTCTCTCTAGTGCATCGCTCGGTACAGCTTCAGAATACACAAGTACATCAACATTCTCTGGTAGTGCATCCCCAGGTTTACATAGCTGTATGCCGAGAGACTGCAATCCTTCTGTAACCAAACTCTCACTTCGATCGGTACCGATGACAGTATGGCCTCGTGCCGCCATATGTGCTGCATATGCAGAGACGCCGATACCGCCGATGCCACAGCAGAATATTTTCATTATCCATAGCATAGCATTCGTTCGGTATACTTGGACTACATGGCATACCGTGAAATCGCACCATTTCCCAAGCAGCTCACAATTGTTGTGGGGCTAAGCGTTGTGGGGCTCATGGCATTTGGACTTTCTCTTTCCTACTACAAGAGCGTTCGTTTTGAGCAGCAAGTAGAAAGCATGCAAGAACGCAATCGTCTTCTGCATCAAGAAATTGTCGATGGCTATCAGCTCTTGGAATACTTCAATTCTGAGCAATACAAGGATAAATATGGAAAACAAAATTTTGGACTCTTAAATGAAGGAGAGAAGGTTATCATCTTCCAGGAGCCAGAACCTTTTGTTGTTACGAATAGTTCTGGAATGCAAACCGATGATCAGCGTCAAGCAATTTTTGAGGAAAATTTACGCAATATTCGTACTATCGATCAATGGTTGCTGTACCTTTTCGAGCCGGAGAAAGTCGAAGATCTTTTTAATTATGTACCCTCCAAAGAACGATCTTCTAGCGCAAAAGGTAAACAATCTATAGAATAAGCCTATTGACGCGGGATGGAGCAGCCCGGTAGCTCGCTAGGCTCATAACCTAGAGGTCGTAGGTTCAAATCCTACTCCCGCAACCAATTCTTCTTTGGAAAAATCTCTTGAATCACCATAGAAAATCGGTATAATTCTTTCGCTTTATGGCAACAAAAAAGGCCGGTGGGTCTACACAAAACGGGCGCGACAGTATATCAAAACGCTTAGGTGTAAAGCGCTTCGGAGGGCAAGTTGTAAATGCTGGTGAGGTTCTCATTCGCCAGAAAGGTTCTTGGTATCGCCCAGGTCCAAATACGTATATGTCTCGCGATTGGACGCTTCATGCTGCAGTTGCTGGAACTGTTGCTTTCCGTAAGTGCAAAGTCGTGAAATTCAATCGTCGCCATGAGTGGGCTACGACTATTTCGATTGTTCCAACAGTAGCGTAGTTTGATTCTGCGAAAGAGATGAAAGATTTTTTGCTGTGGCATTAGCACCATAGGTTTTTTCAATATATCAAAATAAAGTTTTGCTATACTTCATATAGGTCGGGCGTGTAGCTCAGCTGGTTAGAGCGCAGGACTTATAAGCCTGTGGTCGGTGGTTCAAGTCCACCCACGCCCACCACGTCGCTCACGAGCGACGTGGCAAGCCACACTTCGCTAAGCGAAGTGTGCCCCGCGAAGCTTTAGCGTAGTGGGGCTTATCTTTTCACTTTCTTTATTCACTCTATGAACTCCACCAAAAAATTTCTCTCGATCTTCTGCCTTAGCATTCTGCTCTCTGCATGTGGAACACCTGCAAAGGATGAATCTTTGGAAAGTGCATCCTCTTCATCTCTTTCTTCTTCAGGCCTGCTTGCAGCTGAACATTCTTCTCTCCGCTCCATAGAGCCTGCCCCAAATGCGCTCATCACGAGTCCTCTTACTGTTCGTGGAGAAGCACGTGGTACCTGGTACTTCGAAGCTTCCTTCCCTGTACGCTTACTCGATAGCAATGGCCAAGAATTGGTAGCTATACCAGCTCAAGCACAAGGAGAATGGATGACGACGGATTTCGTACCATTCGCAGTAACTCTTACGTTTACTTCAACCACCTCTACGGGCACTCTCATTCTTGAAAAAGATAACCCATCTGGACTCCCTGAGAATGCAGATGAGCTACGGATTCCAGTGAGATTTAAGTAGTAATATTTGGAGAACTAGAACTTGATGCTTGGCTACGAAGATGATCTTCTATCCTTTTTCTTCCATCAAGCTCAGCCGCCAGTTTTTCAATCGTACTGTGCATTTTCC
>CAYRWT010000042.1:0-8407 GCA_964428105.1 uncultured Candidatus Peribacteria bacterium | reverse complement strand
ACAGAAATGCTCTTGAGAGAACAAAATACTGTAAGGCGTGGACGCGTACTATCACCAGTGACACGCGCACGAATGCGGTGTTTTCTTCGGAGCCGGAGTTGAGTCTTGGTTGGGCGCATAATTATTTACGGAGAGTGTACACTTACGCAGCTGATTTTGCAGCAGCAGCCTTACCTGGCTTGCGACGGATGTTTTCATTGGAGTAGCGGATACCTTTGCCCTTATATGGTTCTGGTGGGCGCATACCGCGAATATTTGCTGCAGTCTGACCGACAAGTTGCTTGTCTACACCGCGAATCGTCACGAGAGCTTTGTTCTTTTCATCTTGCAGAATCTCGATACCCTCTGGAATTGGAAAATCAATATTGTGAGAGAATCCAAGACTCAAAACGAGAATCTTTCCCTTCACCTGTGCCTTGAAACCTACACCAACGATTTCGAGCTGCTTGGCGTGACAGCTTTGTACACCATCAATCATATTCTTTACGAGACTACGAGTAAGGCCATGGTAGGCTTTTGCATCTGGAGTTTGCTTGATGCGCTTTACAAGAGCATGTTCACCCTCGACAACGACCGTTACTTCTGGTCGTAGTGTGTACGAGAGAGAACCTTTTGGTCCTTTCACTGTCACAACACCATCTTTCACTTCGAGAGTGACAGTTTTTGGAAGCGCGATGGATTGAGCACCAATACGAGACATGAGAGTTAGGAGAGAGTACAGAGAAGTTCACCGCCGACATTCTTTTGCTTTGCTTCTGCATCTGTGAGCAAGCCGAGACTTGTCGTGAGGATAGCAAGACGATGACCTTGAAGGAGTGGCTTCTTGAGCTGATCAACACCGACATACTTCCTGCCTCCTGGAGTCGATACACGCTTGAGTTCAATTGCGCGACCAGGCTGAAATGTAACGAGAATTTCGCGCTCACAGTCTTTCCCTTCGACGGCAACAGAAGCGAGGAGTCCACGGCGCTTCATCAGCTCGCAAATTTCCTGCTTGATCCTGGACCACGGAGCACGACAGAAATTGTGTCGAGCGTGCTGCGCATTGCGCATGCGCGTAAGGAGATCGCCGATAGGATCATTGAGAATCATAGAGAGTTACCAGGAAGATTTTTTTACACCAGGGATATCACCATTGATTGCGAGTTCACGTACACAGATGCGACAAGCTCCGAAGAATCGTAGGAATCCATGACGGCGACCGCAGAGCTGGCAACGATTGTAAACGCGAGTTGGGTACTCTGGCTTCTGCCCAGCAGCGAGAGCCTTTTTCAGGTTCTCTTGTTTTTCGCGGCAGCTGTTGAGGAGAGCAAGACGAGTCATGAGACGAAAGAATTGTGGGCGGCAAGTATGCCGGAATTATGCGGACTTTTCAATGGACTTCTGAGTAGATTTGCGGAATGGGAAACCCATATTTTTTAGGAGCGCCAAACCGCGATCATCGGTACCAGCATTCGTCGTAATCTGAATCTGCATACCAAAGATCTTATTCGCTTCTGGTGGTGGCAATTCTGGGAAGATGGACTGATCTGTAATACCGATAGCATAATTACCATGACCATCGAGCTTCGGAGCAAAACCACGGAAGTCGCGAATACGAGGGAGAGCGTAGGAAATCAGACGATCGAGGAATGCGTACATAGAATTCCCACGAAGTGTCACTGCCATACCGACAACGAGACCTTCACGGATATTGAAGTTACTCACTGCCTTGCGTGACTTGCGGATGGAGGGACGCTGACCAGTAATCGTCGCAATTGTCTCTGCGATGTATTGCTGAATTTCTTTCGCAGAGTACTTCTTCTGGTTGAGTCCCACGTTTACAATTACTTTCTTTAGGCGTGGAAGTGCCATCTTGTTTTTCAAACCAAGATCGCGCATGAGAGAATCTGCAATTGTTGTATTGAGCCGTTCTTTGAGAGGAAGATGCTTTGCCATATACTATGAACCACGGGAAGCGGATCGATGTCGTATCGTCTGTGCTGCTGGAGCTGCTCCTTGTCCTGCTGGTGCATCTGCATCCGGCTCGCTTGTAGCGTCTTTACCAAAACCAATGCGCTGCCAGAATGGAGATTTCTTGGATGGAGTCTCTGTACCAGAGGATGCCTTTTCTGCTTTCTTCGTTGCCTTTTCTTTCTTATCGGCATCGGAAGATGCTGCAATCTTCGTACGTGTGAGAACTTCTCCGCTGAGTTTTGCGATGCGAGTTTTTGCCCCAGTCTTTGGATCAACTTTGAAACCGATACGTGTTGGCTTACCACTCTTTGGATCGAGCACCATCACATTACTTGCAGAGATCGAACGCTCAAATGTAGAGATGCGACCTGCAGATTGCGCTGTCGCCTTTACGTGCTTCTTCACCATATTCACTCCACCGACGACAACACGATTCACAGAGTGCAGAACACGAAGGATCGAGCCTTTCTTGCCCTTGTCTTTGCCGGAGATAACGATGACAGAGTCACCCTGAGCGAGTTTCATAAAATTAAAGAACGTCTGGAGCTTGAGAAATAATTTTCTGGTAACCACCAGCACGGAGTTCTCTGGCCACAGGGCCGAAGATACGCGTACCTTTTGGTTCAAGGTTTGCATCGATCACGACACATGCATTGTCATCGAAACGTACACCAGTGCCATCCTTGCGACGGATCATGTTCTTCGTACGAACAATCACTGCGCGCTGCACAGTATGATTCTGTACTGTTCCACGAGGAGAAGCGTCTTTGATTGCTACAACGATAACATCACCAACAGATGCATAGCGACGACGTGAGCCGCCGAGTACTTTGATACACATGCAGCTTTTTGCTCCAGTGTTATCTGCCACGGTGAGGATGGATTGCTGCTGGATCATTTGGAGGCAGGAGAATTCTTTGTAAATGCTGGATCTCTGTGGTCTGGCTGAACACTTCCTGCGATTACTTCGTCATCTTTGAGCTCCTGGACTTGGATTGCCTTCTTACGAACTTCTGTAAGTTTGAAATGCTTACGCTTCGAGAGAGGACGACACTCTGTGATGACAACCTCGTCACCCACTGCCGCAGCGATATCATTCGTATCAGCGAGGAACTTCGTGCTGACACGGAACTTCTTTCCGTACTTTGGGTGAAGAACATAGCGGTGCACACTCACGGTGACCGTGTCCTTCATTTTTGCCGATGTGATGACGCCAATTTTTGTACGCATGGGGGATTAGGCTTTTTTAGAGCGGGGACGTTGTACAGATGTTTTCGTAGTTTGTGAAGTGGATTTCTTCGTCGTCACTTGCGCAGCAACGTTTCCATGGCGCTGCATAGAGAGTGCTGTAAGCAAACGTGCAACAGCCTGACGATCGAGGCGAAGAGTCGCTGAGTTCTTCTCTTTGCCAAGCTCGAGAGCAAGACGTGTCTTTGCGATAGCAGCACGCTTCTGCTTAAGCTCCTTCTGCACTTCTGCAGGGGTCATTTTGAGAAGCTCGGACATGGAGAGGGTTTGCGTCATGCGTTTGGGCGAAGGCGGGCAACAAATTTGGTAGCGATAGGAAGCTTGTATGCTGCAAGGCGGAATGCCTCTTTTGCAGTTTCATCTGTGAAACCATCGACTTCGAAGATCACCGTTCCTGGCTTTACAACAGCAGCATAGAACTCTACTGCGCCTTTTCCTGCTCCCATCGGTACTTCTGGAGATTTCCTCGTGATTGCCTTGTGTGGGAAGATACGAATCCAGATTTTTCCTCCACGCTCGAGTGAGTGCGTCATCGCACGGCGAGCTGCTTCGAGCTGGCGAGAAGAAATCTCACCTGCTTCCATCGCCTTCAAGGCGTAAGAGCCGAATGCAATTGTCGCGCCACGAGTCGCCTTACCGGAGAAACTTCCACGGTAGCGGTGCTCTTTACGATATTTGGTGCGTGCAGGTTGTAGCATAAAAAGGAATTAGCCGACTTGGGAAAGACTCGTAATAGCTGGGGAACGTGCGTCACGGAGCTTCTTGAACACCATGCCTTTGTAAATCCATACCTGTACACCAATCGTTCCGTACGTTGTGACGGAATGCTTTGTTGCTTGTGTAATATTTGCACGGAGTGTCTGGAGTGGAACGTTACCTTCTTTGAAGCTATCGCTACGTGCAATTTCAGCACCATTCAAGCGACCGGAGATGCAAATCTTTATACCCATCGCACCACTCGCCATTGCTTTTTCCATCGCCATTTTGCATGCGCGACGATAGGGCATACGACGCTCGATTTGGCCCTGGATCGCTTCAGCAACGCACTCTGCATCTGCTTCTGGATTGCGAACTTCATGGACGTTGATCTCAAATGAACCACCAAATTCTTTCTCGAGTTCTTTGCGAAGTTCCTCTGTTTGTGCGCCTTGCTTGCCGATGATCACACCAGGCTTGCTGGAGTTGATTGTGATCGACGTCTTCTTGCTGCGCTCAATATTCACTGAACTCACTCCACACTCTTTAAATTTCTTGAAGAGTTTTCGACGAATGCGTGTATCAGCCAAAAACTGATCGCGGAACTTGTCTCCGTCTGCAAACCAGATGCTTGGCCATGTTCTGGTCATACCGATACGGAAGCCGTTGGCGTTCACTTTTTGACCCATACTATTTCGTAGTGGTAGGGGAAGTAGTAGATTTCTTCTTCGTAACAGATTTCTTCTCTGCTTTCGGCAGTGCTGCACCCAGTGTGATTGCGATGTGGGAGAGGAATTTCTGAATCGGACGTACGCGACCACGTGCCATAGGAACACCGCGCTGGTAGAACGTTCCCTGGTTTACGACAACAGTCTTGAGAATCATCATCTGAGGATCTTGCTTGTAGTTGTGCTGCGCATTTGCCATCGCTGAACGAAGAATCTCAGCAAACATTCTTGCACCTTTCTTATGCGTATGATCGAGGAGTGTGACAGCGTCTGGCACGGTCATACCACGAACCATCTTAGCAATGAGATTTGCCTTTTTAGGAGCGAGCCGAGCGGAGCGGAGTATAGCGTGCATAGAGAATTATTTTGCAGGAGCGGCAGCAGGTTTTGGTGCAGAAGCAGCAGCTTCGACAGCTTTCGTCATCTTACCACCGTGGACTCTGAACTTCGTCGTGAAGGAGAACTCGCCGAGTTTGTGACCCACCATCTGTTCTGTGACATAGACCGGAAGAAATTCTTTACCGTTATGGACAGCGAATGTGAATCCGACGAATTCTGGTGGAATGTCACAATCGCGAGACCATGTCTTAAGAATTTTCTTCTCGCGCTTCTCGATCATTTGCATGACCTTTTTTAGAAGCTTGGGAGCGATGTTTGGGCCTTTCTTGAGAGAGCGTGTCATGGGGATGGAAGTCTTAGATGCTTGTCGACGTCAGGATGACGGCGATAGCAATGAGTGGGATAACGACTTGATACATAGTGAGGAGAAAATGTGAGAACTGAGGATACTAGAAAATCTCTATCAGGCAATACTACTTCTTCTTTCTCTTCTTGAGGCGCTGACGAACAATCAGTGTGTCAGATCTCTTGTGAACATTGCGTGTTTTTACACCCATTGCAGGCTTACCCCACTGTGTCTTCTTGAAGCGCAAACCGATAGGACAGTGACCTTCACCACCACCATGTGGGTGATCTACAGCGTTCATGGACTTACCGAGAACCTCTGGACGACGACCCATCCAACGACTGCGACCAGCTTTTCCAATAGTAATGAGGTGATGATCTGGGTTGCTGACAGTTCCGATCGACGCAAAACATTCCTGACGGACTTTGCGCATCTCTCCACTTGGGAGTTCAACAAGTGCGTATGGACCATCGAAACCGACGAGAGTCGCACCAGATCCTGCAGAACGAACGATTTGTCCTCCGCGACCCATCTCGATCTCGATGTTGTAAATCTTGTAACCCACTGGGATGTGCTCAAGGCGCATACGGTTGCCTGGCTTTACTTTCGTGCGATCAGCGCAGACGACTTCATCATCCACTTTCAAGCCTTCTGGAGCGAGGATGTATCTCTTGTCACCATCTACGTACACGATGAGTGCGATACGAGCTGTTCTGTTTGGATCGTACTCGAGAGCTGTAACACGACCGACGATATTGTTTTTATCGATCTGTTTGAAGTCCACCATACGAAGAAGACGCTTATGTCCTCCTCCACGGTGACGAACTGTTAGGCGACCGAGGTTATTGCGACCGGATGTACTCTGTTTGCCGAAGACTAAGCGCTTTTCTGGTCGCTTCTTCGTAAGGCCAGAGAAATCCGCGATCGTCATCTGACGTCGTCCTGGAGTCGTTGGTTTCTGCTGAATAGTTGGCATGATGATAGTGTCTTACGAAGCGAGGAATTGAGTGAGATCAAGTGGCTTACTCTTCTTAGAAAGTCGAACAATCATACGCTTGCTGCGATGACGCTTCTCCATACTCTTCCCTGCTCCAAGTAGACGAACTTTTGGAGCAACACGCAGGACGCGGATTGATTCTACTTCGACATCGAAGAATGTGTGGAGAGCTTGTTTTACATCAATCTTCGTTGCATCGAGATGCACACGGAGTACGTACGTATTTGCAGCGCGCTGACGCTCTGCCTTCTCTGTGACAACTGGGCCGAGGATGACAGAAGAGATTTGCATGGATTATTTCGCGGAAGTTTTGGAAGCGACTTTCTTGGCTGGAGCTTTTTTAGCGACAGTCTTCTTGGTAGCAACCTTCTTTGCTGGAGACCCCTCCTCGTCTGATGCTACTTCTTTTACAGAAGCGGAATCACTTCCGAAGAGTTTCTCAGCGCGTTCGATCGCATCTGCTACGAAGACAATATTTGTAGCTCCAAGAACATCCTCTGGGTTTAAGTATGCTGCCTGCAAGAGCTTTACACCTGGGATATTGCGGCAGGAAAGATATACACCCTGGTGCTTCTCTGGAGTCACGATGATGATACGGCGACCGAGAGTGACTGGGAGTTTCTTGAGTAATGCTAAGAAATCCTTTGTCTTGAGCGCTGTCTCACTATAGGACTCAAGTGCGAGGTAGACACCTTCTTTTTGAGCACGGAGTGAAAGACAGGAACGAAGTGCAACCTTGCGCATCGTCTTTGGCATCCCCTTCTCGAAGTTTGCATTGTTCTTTGGACCGAAAGACTTCGAACCACCACGGAGGAGTGGACTGCGAACCGTACCACGACGAGCACGACCTGTACCTTTCTGTGCGTAGAGTTTGCGATTGGAACCAGAAATCTCTGCACGTGTAAGAGTATGAGCAATTGGATTTCTCCTGTTGCTCTGCTGGCGGATAAGCGCCAAATGGATAAGACCCTTGTTTACCTCAGCTCCGAAGAGAGAGGCTGGGAGAGCCTTTTCACCTTTTTGCGTGCCAGTAGATGTAAAGAGTGGGATATTCATGGGGAATTATTTCTTTGCTGGAAGAGATTCGAGCGTGATATAGACGATAGAGCCATTGCCACCAGGGATAGGACCCTTGATAGCGAGGAGTTTCTCAACAGAGTCAGAAACGATCACAGGACGGTGTTGCATCGTAATTGTCTCATCTCCCATGTGTCCTGGCATGCGCTTGCCCTTATGGATACGACCTGGCCATGTACGCATACCGACAGAACCTGGTTCGCGCTTGAAGTGAGAACCGTGCGTCGCAGGGCCTCCAGAGAAGTGGTGACGCTTCATAACTCCCTGGAAACCTTTTCCTTTGCTTACTCCTGTAATAGTCACAAGACTATCGACTGGAAGAGCGTCCACAGTGACTTTCGTACCTGGACCAAAGTTATCGAGACTATCAACCGTGAATTCCTTCTGATTGCGCATCTTGCTAAGTTCCTTACCCTTACGAGTACGGATCTTGTCTTCATCGATACCGAGCACGATTGCTGTGTAGCCATCCTTCTCCTTTGTCTTCGTACGAACAACCGTGTTCTCCTCAACTTTCAAATACGTCACAGGAACGCTTTCTCCGGCTGCAGAGAAAACACGTGACATGCCGATTTTTCTAGCGAGAACACCGAGTGCCATAGATTCTAGAGGTTCCATCCCATCCGCTTGTTCTAGCCAAAATGCGAGAAGGCGGATTGGAACGTAGGGGCTCGAAAGAGCTGGCGTACTTTACTTATCGATTCATGCTCCGTCAATACTAAATTCTAACAAAATCTCTGGGCAATGAATACAAGACAAAAAAATTGACTTGTCAAATATACTTGTCTCGATTAGTATTCGCTCAGAAAGCGTATTTGACTTTTTCTATTTTATATTTTATTATACACTTTCATGAATTCTCCGCACACAGCATTCAGCCCCGATGAAGAGAAATTCACTCACTCATTCCAGGTAGAAGGTGAGGCGGATCATCCAAGGACACTTGCTGCTTTCGAAGAAAAGTTCGCACCTCTCCTTAGTAAGATTAAGAGTAAAATTCCTGAACTTCGTCGTCACCGT
>CAYRWT010000041.1:2418-8431 GCA_964428105.1 uncultured Candidatus Peribacteria bacterium | reverse complement strand
TAGAACCGAAGAAATTTTTCACCAGCGACGCTTTTTGCTCCACTTTTATAAAAAAAGTGGAAAAGAAATCCCCTGCCATCGAACACCAAACATACTCACGATGTGTACTTCTTTTTCTTGCAACTCTTCTCTTCTCAACGTAGTCTCCGTTGTCGTGTCATCTCTCCCTTCACTCACCGTCTTCGACATAGAAACAACAGGATTAAATCCTCATGGAGGAGATCGTATTATCGAGATTGCAGGAATTCGCATCGACAATGGGGTCATCGATGAAACAAAGGCGTTTGTCTCATTTGTAAATCCAGAACGCGAGATACCCTGGGAAGCGAAGCGTGTAAATAAAATTAATGATGAAGATGTAAAAAGCGCCCCTACGATTGATCAAGTGCTACCGCAGTTTCTCGACTTCGCAGCGGGGTCGATCCTTGTGGCCCACAATGCAAACTTCGATATGGGATTCCTCTCAGTTGAAAAAGATTTCTGCTGGGGCTACACCGAGCTTCCACAGTGTGTGTGTACTATGCGCCTAAGCCAAAAGATGTTTCCTGCGGAGTTCTCTCATAGTTTAGATAAAGTGAGTAAGAGATTTGGACTTGCGATGCCAGAGAATCGTCACCGAGCCCTTCCAGATGTCCTTCTCACTGCGCAGTCACTCTTGAAACTCATCGAAGGACTACGAATTGGCTCCACCGAAGAACTCTGTCATTTAGGAAAAATCATTGTCGGATCTGCAGCAGTAAAACGTGGGCGCCCACGCACTGCTCTCGCCGGCTTCTAGTAGAGCAGGTACAATATTTCTATAACAGTACTACCAATCATCACCGGGGTAGATAATCCTGTTCTTCGTAGAAAAGCGAAGCCGGTTGGGCGTATCACAAAAGCAACGAAGATGTTGCTGAAGAATATGGAGGAGACGTTGCGTGCTTCGAAAGGCGCAGGACTCGCAGCACCGCAAGTCGGAGTCTCTGATCGCATCTGCTTGGCCTACATACAGCGAAAGCAAGTTGCTCTCATCAACCCAATGATTACATGGAAGAGTGAAGAGGAAGTTTCTGGTGAGGAAGGATGCTTGAGCCTGCCTGGAGTATGGCTCAACGTCCTACGAGCAAGGGAGATCGTTGTCCAATTTACAAATTTTTCCGGTAAATCATTGGAGTTGAAACTCAAAGATTTTGAAGCTCGCGTCATCCAACATGAGGTTGATCACCTCAATGGCATCCTCATCCTCGATTATGTACCAGATAGAGCAGAGATCATTCAGGAAGATGTGCCAAAACGACCTGTAAGAATCATTGTGAATGAGCAATAGGCTTTCCCCCGTCTATTTTGGTTGATAGATCATTCTGCTACCATTCTCTCCGATGGATCTCGAAGTCATCATCGGCCTAGAAGTCCACGCACAGATGAATACAAAAACGAAGATGTTCTGTAGTTGTAGCAACGATGCGTTTGGAAAAGAAGCAAATACGACAGTGTGTCCGATCTGTATGGGGCACCCCGGAACACTCCCTGTTCCAAATAAAGCTGCGATAGAAAAAGCCATTCGTGTATCGAAGGCGCTGAAGTTAACGGTGAATCCACACTCGCATTTCGATCGCAAAAACTACTTCTACCCAGATCTCCCAACTGGCTACCAAATCTCACAATACAAGTGGCCACTGTCTTCCAATGGCCAGGTGACGTACAACTGCGCTGAGACTGGAAAGAAGCTCACATGCCGTCTCCTACGTTTGCACTTAGAAAATGATGCTGGAAAACTCATGCATAGAAGCAATACATCTCTCTGTGACTATAACCGTGCAGGCACACCACTCATGGAAATTGTTACTGAGCCAGACTTGCGCTCAGCATTTGAAGCGAGTGCTTTTGCAGAAGAATTACGTCGCATCCTCATCGCAGCAGATGGATCAGAAGCAGATATGTACAAGGGAATGATGCGTTTCGATGCATCGATCTCATTACGACCAAGAGGAGAAGAAAAACTCTACCCTCGTATCGAAATAAAAAACCTCAACTCTTTTAAAGCACTCCGTAGTGCGCTGATGTACCAAGAAAAAGTACTGCGCGAGCTCTGGGCAAGTGGCAATGCACCAAAAGGAGAAGTAACTGTTGGATGGATCGATGATGAAGAGAAGACTGTAATGCTACGTGATAAAGAATCTGCCGCAGATTATCGCTATTTCCCAGAGCCAGACATCCCACCACTGTCATTTACTGCTGCATTCATCGAAAGTATCGCTGCAGGGGTCGCAAAGTTACCATCTGAGGCAAAAGAAGAATATATCAATATGGGACTAACAGAAGCTGAAGCGACTCTGCTCATCAACACACCAGAACTCCAAAAACTCTTCGATGGAGTGTATGCAGCGATCAAGGATGGTAAACGCACATCATCGCTCATCCTCACGCAGCTTCCAGGCTTCCTCACAGAACAAGGAAAAACACTTGCAGATGCTCCGTCCATCGAAGCCCTCACAGAGCTCGCACTGACAATCCAAAAAGGAACAATTAGCGTGAATGCTGGTAAAGATGTCTTAAAGAAAATGATCATCACCAAAAAGTCTCCAGCTGCAATTATCGCAGAAGAAGGGATGGGGCAAATATCGGATCACAGCAAGATTATCGAGCTTATAAAGAAAGCTGTTGCTGCAAATCCAAAAGCAATTGAGGCCTTTAAATCTGGAAAGGCAGCAGCTCTTGGAGCCATCGTCGGAGCAGTGATGAAAGAATCCCGTGGCCAAGCAAATCCAGCTCTGGTGCAGGAATTACTGCAGAAGGAGATTGTGTAGATAAACAAACTACTTCCCCGTAAATCGCTCCACATACTCTCCACGCTCCGTATTTACTTTGATCTTATCCCCTTCATTGATGAAGAGTGGAACGTTGATAGTCACACCACTACTGAGCTTCGCTGGCTTATCTCCTCCAGACGCAGTATCGCCACGCACACCCGGCTGTGTTTCCATCACTTCGAGTACGACAGTCGCAGGAAGCTGGATACCGATAGGTTTGCCATCGTAGAGCAACGCATCACACTCCATCGCATCCACAAAGTATTGTACGACGTCACCAAGAGACTCATCTGAGAATTCAAATTGATCGTACGTCTCGAGGTCCATGAATGTGCGCATACCATTGCTACTATAAAGATACTGTACATGTCGGTAGCCGATATCTGCTTCTTCGATTTTCTCACTTCCCTGGAAGTTTCTTGCAAGAACAGAGTTCGTTTTGAGGTTTTTCAGCTTACACTGCATGTTCGCCTTACTCTGGCTCTTGCGACCAAATTGAGAGGAAAGGATGAGGTATGGCTCACCATCAATCGTAATTGCGCGTCCTGGCTTGAGCTCTGTAATCGTATACATAGAAAAAGGAGGAATGAGATCGGCAGGAAGTGTAGCAGGCTGAGTGAAAAGAAGGAAATTCTGAATTTGCATTCAACAACTACTTGCCGCCATCCAACTCATTTCCAAAGTCCTTGATCTCTGCGCGAACATAGTGAGCGAGACCATTTGGTGGAAGAGCGCGATACAAGCGACGGAGAAGCGTGCCACGATGTGGACTATGCCGAATCTGCTCCATTTCAACAAGCAATTGGTTATAGCGACTGCGTGCCATCTTGAACGTGAAGATACGCTCCACCATAGCAGCAACGTTCTGGTTCAATTCTTCTTCAGAAATCGTAGCAACAACCGGTTCTTGCGGAAGGAATGCTGCTAAATTTTCTTCGATAGAAGCGATGAGCGTCATATCACCTTGTGCAGTAATTTTTAGCTCCTTGATAAGCTCTGCTGCGTTGGCAATAAGTGAAGCTGCCTCTTTTTTCAAGAGTGGATGTACTTTTGCATCAGCCGCAAGAATCGACGTAAGGTACGGCTGCAGCTCTTTGTATGCAGCAAGTGCACCCGGCACATCTTCGCGTGTCGAGAGAAGATGATTGAGATCATTCAAGCGATCGACGAGGACATAGCCTTCGATATCTGCTTCCTGCAAACCAGTATTTGGCAGAACTCCACTCACTTGAGCAACTGCATCTCTGACAATAGAAAGATCTTGTGATTGTGTAGAAGTCACACGAAGAGCTGTGACTTCTTGTAATTGTTTCTTCAAGAGGAATTTTACCAAGTTATCTCCACTGCCAGATGCAAGAGCGAGAAGTGAAGAATGGTATTCAGCAATCGATGCATTTGCCTCGGTAACATCACCTTCTTTGATGAGTGCGAGTGCTTCACTCAAACGTGTTGTCGCCTGCTGTGCACGTTTCTCGGAGCGAGACTTGGAGCTCAGCGCGAAAAGTACATCTACTTCCTCTGCGATGCGTTTTGCAGGATAGAGGAAGGAATTTGGTAGTATACCAGCCATCTCCGCTCGACGCTCTGCTTGAATGCGCGCTATGTCATCACGATGACCGAGATCGGACATAATATTTTCCTGTACCCATGCATCAGCAAAGGACTTCTGTGTAACACGCTGGGATGCAACGATGTTATTTCGCATCTTTAGGCGCTCTCCAAGTACGAGGAGATGATCACCTTTCTCTGTTTGTACTATCGCTCCACCATCGTATGCAGCGACGTGAAAACGATTGTCGTGATCAAAAATAGAGATACTTCCTGCGTGTACATCGACAAGTCCCTGTGACCCTTGAACAGTAATGCCAGGGAATGCTGGAGGTATAAGACCAAGGACCCAGAGCTGTCCATCAATAAGAGTAATCGTGGGATCAGTCGGATCGGAAGATGTCCGAGGAACATTCACTCGCGCAGTTGTACCAGGACCAAGTCGTACCACACCATCATCGTGTATAAGCACCTTCGCGCTAGCATTTCCTGTACGCACCATCGTTGGTTCATGAAGAGCCATCGGAGTCGTAATCGTCACCCACGTACCCTGAACCATGACATCGATAGGACCACCCGGAAGTAACTCAACTCCAGATACAGCAAGAGTTGTTGGGGCAAGTAAAACAATTGGGATAAAGCGTACCATCAGAATGAGTGCTGCAAACGCTGCACTGAAACGAATAAATGTCCTCCCTACACTCATCTCTGGAACACCAAGATGCGTGAGTACACGCTCTCGAACGAATGCTGCAAAGTTTGGAGTTGGAGTGATGGCACGAGCGGCATCTGCAAGGAATGCTGATGGTGTTTCAGTAATTCTCTGTAAAATGGTTCGACGTACGCGCAGTGCAAGATCCTGGGATGGAACTATTGAATTTTTCGCTTCTTCTAGGGCTCGAGGAGTGATTTGAAGCATCACACGAGCCTTGATGCGCTGTGCAGCATCAGAAGATGGCTTCTGTGAGCCAATAAGCCGAGAAAAAGCGTCAGAATCACGCATAGAGACGTGTACACCTGGTGAAACGGATGAACTGCGCCTGCGTTACAAGGAAAAATATGGCCATGGTTCAAGAAAATTCGGGGGTATGTTCCCCTAGTAAGGGTTTGAGCTTCTTTAAGGCACGGAATTTTAGAATTCTTACTGCCCCCTCAGTTATGTGCATGGATCTCGCTATTTCTGCATGTGTAAGACCTGAAACGAAACTTAGTAATAAAACTTCTCGATAGAAACGAGGTAGGGAATTCAGTGCTGTGCGCACCTTACTAACAGACAGATTTTGCTCTGCGCGAAGCTTAGGGTCATTCCAGCGATCTTCATCTGGCAATCCCTCTGGTATTTCTTCTATATCTCTTGTTCTGCGATGTGCATCGATAATCGTATGTCGCGCGATACGAAAGAGCCAAGCACCAAAGGGAACAGAGGCAAAGGGCGTGTAGGTATGAATCTTCTCCCATGCTTTTACGAAGATATCCGCAACAATGTCCTCTGCAAGTTCCGAAGGCATACGGAAAACGGTATAACGATACACAGGAGTGAGGTACGCATCGTAGAGCTTACCAAATGCTTCAGTATCCCCTTGCTGCGCTTTTGCAACGAGCGCTTGGACTTCTTGCTGTGATAGCTGGTGAAATTCCATCAGTTGAGTGCCTATCGTAACCTAGAAACGGAT
>CAYRWT010000041.1:0-2318 GCA_964428105.1 uncultured Candidatus Peribacteria bacterium | reverse complement strand
CCAGGAAGGGCTAAAATTTTCTTTGTGACTTCGGAGAGGAATTCTTTTGTAGGAATATAGGCATCTGCAGTCATCGCATCACTCGAAGCAACCGGCCGAAGGACAATCGATTGAGATCCTTTCTTACAACCAATAGGAAGTGACACAACTGGGAATTGCCAAATTTCTTGCATCAGACCATGACGTTCAATTGCTTCCATGACAATCGCATCTGCTTCGCGAAGCAGATCAGCATCTCGACGCGTGATAGAGCGAGGTGTAAAAATAAATTCTTGTGATGCAGAGTGAGAAAGACAAAGAACGACACGACTAAATGATGGATTGCTATTTGGAATACTAGAAGCAAGGACTCGACATTCTTGCGGCACAGAAAAGGCATCTATAGAAAAGAGTGCTAATGCATGTCGATACGTACGACCATCTCCTTGTACACCAACAGACTTCACGGGAAGAATGTCGCATGCAACATCGATGTTTGGAAGTTTGATGTCATCAGAGGATGGCGCTTGTTTTCCACAGAGGATACGTACTCCAAGTCCCGGACCTGGGAATGGATGCCTCCACACGAGATTATGTGGAAGACCAAGTTCCTCTCCCAGTGCACGAACCTCATCTTTGTAGAGATCCTTGAGCGGCTCGATCACTCTCCCCTCCTCGATCATTTTTTGGATCTCTGGAATACGATTGTGGTGCGTCTTGATCTTATCTGCATGTTTCGTACCACCTGTTTCTATCGTGTCAGGATAGATCGTTCCCTGTCCAAGCATCCAATCCTCTCCTTCGAGGGTTTTCGCGATATCGCGCTGTACATCCAGGAATGTTGTTCCGATTGCCTGTCTCTTTTCTTCTGGATCAGTCAGACCTTCCAATGCTAAGAGAAATCTTTCTGATGCATCCACTACCTGAAGATTTTTAATGTTCAATGCAGCAAGTGATTTTGTAATGAGTGCTACTTCATTTTTTCGCATCAAGCCAGTATCGATAAGTAATCCAAAGACGCGTTCATGTCCTAAGACCTTATTGAGCAATGTAAATGCGACGGTAGAATCCACTCCTCCAGAAACAAGCATGAAAACACGTCGATCACCTACTTCCTTCTGTACCTGCGCCCCAACCCAAGTAGCGTAACCATCCATAGACCATGTGGCAGGACTACAGAGCTGGACAAATTTCCGTAGTACATCAAATCCATACTCAGAGTGTGTTACTTCTCCGTGGTACTGAATGCCAAAAATCTGCCGAGATGTGTCTGCCATCACTGCATTACGACACGCAAGAGTTGAGGCAACACAGGAAAATCCTTTTGGTAACTCTTGTACTTCATCTCCATGAGACATCCACACAGTAAATTCTTTCGGTAAACCAGCGAAGAGAGGGGATGTCATATCCTGAATCTTTAATTTCACTGGTCCATATTCTTTTGTCTTTCCAGCTCCGACTCGCCCACCAAGTGCATATGCTATCCACTGGTGCCCATAGCAAAGACCAAGAATAGGAATCTTCAGATCAAAAATTTTCTTGTCTGCTTGCGGGCTCCCCGCTTCATACACACTCTGAGGCCCACCAGAGAGAATAATTCCAGCAGCGTTCTTTAATATCTCTACCGAAGTATCCGCAGGAAAAATATAGGAGCTATAACCAAACCGACGAATCCGACTTGCAATCAAATGCGCATACTGCCCTCCGAAGTCGAGGATAACGATGCTTCGAGCAAGAAGAGTCATGACTCTGGTACTCTAGCGATAGAGCTGAATGCAAAGAAGTGTATGGACTATTTACTATAATTGTTTTATAATAAATATATGTTTACAAGTATTAAACGACAACACATTGAATTTCCTGAGCAAGATTCGGACTTTGCAATGTCTTTGTGGCCTACAACTGAAGAACTACTAAAAGAACTGGGTATGAGCATCGAGGATGATCAATATGAAATCGTTGATCGATTGTGTTCAAGCCTCAATTTTCGATACTTGGGATGGCCAAGATTTTTAGATGATAGACTGCAACCATGCACAATTGTAAGCATTGATACAAGCAGAGAGGCAACAAAAACAGCAATTAACAATATACTTGTAAAGATACTTTCTACTGATAGAACGGCAACCCATCCTGATCAAAATCAGACAATGAGAAGCGCTACCAATGCTTGGTTTACAATCGTTCAACGTAAACTAGAGAAACGACGTGCAGCATCTGGAAGCTAAACACTTTGACGATGAGTGTGCCGATGCCCCACAGCAATCGCAAGCAGTATCCAGAATGTCGCATTTACTGCAGCATCTTCGAAGGTATGTAGGAAAACTCCTGAGATAAGA
>CAYRWT010000040.1:1883-8474 GCA_964428105.1 uncultured Candidatus Peribacteria bacterium | reverse complement strand
ATGCAGATGAGTCTCCACACGTTGTTCACGTACTTGCTAGAAGGTCAGATCCTCCACAGGATTTACCAAAAGCAGGTGAGCGTGATGTGAGTGCGTTTGGTATAACGAACTATCACAATAACTTCGTGCCGTTTGGTATTCGCCGCGCGGATAGGCGACGTCACCTCTATACAATAGGAAAATCTGGTTCTGGAAAAAGCAAACTTCTTGAGCTCCTTATTCAGAGTGATTTGGCAACAGGGCAGGGAGTAGCCGTGCTGGATCCTCACGGAGACTTAGTCGATGCAGTGCTGCGCTATGTGCCGAAGAACCGCATCGAAGATGTGGTACTCCTCGATCCTGCGGACATCGAATTCCCTATTGCGTTTAATCCCATCGAAAAAGTAGATGAAGCGTACAAGATGCAGGTGACAATCGGTTTTATTCAGATCTTTAAAAAGCTCTTTGGCAGCAACTGGTCTGATCGCTTAGAGCACGTACTTCGTTATACGACACTCGCTCTTCTCGATAGTCCGAACACCACTGTGTTGAGCATTCTTAAAATGTTGACAGACAAGAATTACCGACAGAAAATTGTTGCGCATATCCAAGACAGTGTGGTGAAAAATTTCTGGGTGAGTGAGTTTGCTGCATGGAGTGAAAAATTTGATGCAGATGCCATTACTCCGCTGCTCAATAAAGTTGGTCAGTTCGTTGCAACGAACATGCTACGCAACATCATCGGTCAGCCAGTGACACGCTTCGATATTCGCAAGCTCATGGACGAAAAGAAAATTCTCCTTATGAAGGTTAGTAAGGGACTTCTTGGCGAAGAAAACTCTTCTCTCCTCGGTGCGATGTTCATTACAAAACTCTATCAAGCTGCGATGAGTAGGGCGGATACTGCAGAAGATAAGCGTCATGATTTTTACCTCTACGTCGATGAGTTTCAAAACTTTGCTACAGATACATTTGCCGAGATTCTCTCTGAGGCTCGTAAATATCGCTTAAACCTTACACTTGCGCATCAGTACATGGGACAACTTTCTGATGTTGTACGTACCACAGTTTTTGGTAACGTTGGTTCCATGGTAAGTTTCCGTGTGGGTGCGGAAGATGCGACAATTTTGGCACAGGAATACAATCCAGTATTCAAAGAACGTGACATCATCAATCTTGGTGTACGTGAATTTTATTGCAAGATGTCGGTGAATGGAGAACTTCGCGAAGCATTCTCGGGTCGTACGCTTGATGCTCCAAATCCTGAACATGATTGGACGAAGGAAATTGTTGCAGCATCGCGTCGGAAGTACTGCAAACCGAAAAAAGAAGTTGAAGAGATGCTGAAAAAATGGGATGAAACAGCGACTGCGCCACCAAGTAAAGAAGAGCGGCTTGCTGTAGAGGAATCCTTTGAAGAGCCGATTATTTAGTTGGATTTTGCTGCTGATCGAAATAATCGATTGCCCGGCTTCGTCTTTGGACTACGCCGAGGCACCCTTTTGTAGTTGAAAAAAACGGCGAAACATCGGCGTAACTCGTGCAGGAGCGTAGACGGGTGGAGCCGTCTATGGGAATTGAACCCACGACCCCCTCCTTACCATGGAGGTGCTCTACCACTGAGCTAAGACGGCGTATGCGATGATTTGCGCTCTTGTAAGCGCGCGGCGAGTGTACTTGTTTTTGTGTATGCTCTCAAGCAACCTCATCGACAGTTCGTGTCCAGCTTTGGAGAGGAGATTTCTGGTATTTATGGACCGCATTCTTCAATGTGTGGAGACAGAGCAGTGCACACTTCACACGTTGTGGCCCAATTGGAACTCCAAGAAGTTCATAGATATCCTTTGGTTGTAGCTTGAGAATTTCAGTGAGAGTTTTTCCACTCAATTCTTCACTGAGAATCGATATTGCGGCCTGACTGATTGCACAGCCAGTTCCTTTCCATTGCACCAATGTAATGTGTGTATCTTTCAGCTTCAAAGAGAGCGTCAATGAATCTCCACAACTCAAATTTTCTTCTGTATGCACAATTGTGGCATTCTCAATTTCACCGACATTCCGTGGGTGTTTGAAGTGATCGAGAATATTTTCTGCATAGATATCCATAAGCAAGATTAGCGGAATTTTTTTACGACACTTCGTATACTCTTTATAGCGCGATCAATTTCTTCGATTGTATTATAAATGCCAAATGACAGGCGTACGGATGCATTGATGCCAAGGGCACGATGGAGAGGCTGTGTACAGTGATGTCCTCCACGCAAACAGATTCCCTGTTCACCGACAATATGTGTGATGTCATGGGGGTGTATTCCTGTGATAGTGAAGCTGATACATCCAGAACGTTTTTCCGATGTCTCGGGGCCGAGTATTTTCAATCCTTCAATCTTTAGAAGTTCTGGCAGCGCATATTCCATAAGATTTTTTTCATGTTCTTTTATAGATTCCCAGCCAATGCCATTGATCCACTTGAGTGCTGCACTGAGACCAATTGCCTCGGTGATTGGAGGCGTGCCAGCTTCAAATTTTCTTGGTAATTCTGCACAGGTGAACTCTTCCTCTGTTACGGTTTGAATCATCTCTCCTCCACCAAGAAATGGTGGTAGTTTTTCTAAAAATTCTTCACGTGCCCATACAACACCGATACCAGTAGGGCCATATATTTTATGTCCGGAAAATACGAGTGCATCGATGCCAAGCCTTTGGACATCAATAGGGTGATGCGCGATGAGCTGTGCCGCATCTACGAAGACAGCCACTCCATGCTTATGTGCTATTTTTGTAATAGCAAGGAGGTCTGGCATGGTTCCTAGAACATTGCTCATACCCGTGATAGAGAGAGCCTTTACTCCTTTTTTTGATAGCACGTTCTTCAGATTTTTTTTATCAAGAGCGCCATCATTATCTATCTTTAGCCAATGGATATTGATTCCGTGCTCCTCTTTCAGCTGAAGCCATGGAATGATATTACTGTGGTGCTCCATGTGTGTCAGTGCAATCGCATCTCCTTTTTGTAGGGTGGAACCAAAACTTCTTGCGAGGAGATTGATGCTCTCCGTCGTACCTTTCGTAAAAATGACTTCATGTCGCTTCGGTGCATTGATGAATTTCTGCACAGTTGTGCGTGCTGCTTCGTATGCGTTTGTTGCTCTTTCAGCAAGAGGATGGAGTGCTCGATGGACATTTGCCATCGATGTACGTTGAAATTCATCCATTGTTTGGAGGACACACTCTGGTTTTTGTGTCGTTGCTGCGCTGTCAAAATACGTCAGTGAATGACCTTTTATTCTTTCTTTGAGAAAAGGGAATTGCCGACGGATATTTTTATGGGACTTCATGAGTCGTTGATTGTAGCAGCTTTTCTTCTCTTCTGCAGGCTATCAGTGTATGCTTTCGCTGTATGTCTCAACGCAGCATTGTCACACTGAGTATTACCTTATTCTTGTCAGGGTTGATTTGGGGGATATATACGCTTATTTATTATCTTGGGGTGCCAAATCATTTGCCTGTATTTTTAGAGCAGGGAGCGGTAAATGCTATTCTTCAATTATGTAATTTTCCACAGAATCTCAATGCAGAAACGTCGTCATATCTTTGTGTTGGGGCACGTGCGTTTGGCTCATATATCAGCGCATGGATACAAATGCTGTCTCCATTTTATACGTACATTGGTTGGTCGTTATTCTTAGGTGTCGGAGTCATGCTGTACAGCGCATATCGGACTGGGAATATTCACTTGGAATGGAAGGGGAGACCATGGCACATCATTGGACTCTTCTTTTTGTCACTATGGTTTCTTGCGACAACATTCATGGTGGGCTCTGTCTACAATGAACGCACAGCAAAAAATCAGCGTACAGTGGATATAAAAACACAGGAGTCCATTCTTATGCCATTCCGTCGCATGGGGGAACCACTTCCTCAAGCACTTTCTAATGGAGTAAGTGAGAATGGCATCAAAGAGCTTCGTAAAGATTTTGAAAGTTTACTTTCACGTGGTTGTCTAGATCAGATTGGCAGTTATACCAATGGCGTTCGGCTATTCAATATTGCTATTGGATGTATGCAGGCATCATTTTTCGAACGTGTGGGTGTGCAATTTCTTTTGGTACTATTCTTTATCTTAGAATTGACTGTGCTTGGTTCAGCTCTTCTCTCATACATTCTTCGTCGAGCACAGATCCATCCACTCTTAGAATTTGTTCTTTCGATCGGACTTGGAACACTTGTGTGGATTGTTGTCCTATGGCTTCTGGCAATTTTCAAAATCTTTACTTTTGGACCTATTCTTTTACTTACAGTACTTATCCCATCTCTTTTCTGGAAACAAACAAAATATTGGTGTACTCATTTGCATACTGCAAGATTTGAAGTTTCTCTTCCTTGGTGGTTTACAGTCCTTGCATGGGCACTTATTAGCTATCTTGCGTTAAATTTCCTCAGTGTCGTGCGTCCATTTCCTATCGGCTGGGATGATATTGGAAGCTACTTAAATCGCCCACATTTACTTTCGAGTTACGGAGCATTTTTACCTTCGATGTCCCAGTTTCAGTGGGAGTACCTCACTGCTGCTGCGTATACACTCCTAGGTTCTGAAGAGCCAATTGCCGCTACATTTGCGATGGAGATGACGTGGGCTGCAGGTCTTTTTGCTGTTCTGGCTGTGTATACATTTGGACGATTATTTATGGGTCCTAAGGGTGGCCTCATCGCTGCAGCGAGTTACTACATGCTGCCGATGGTAGGACATTTTTCCTTTGCGGATATGAAAGTCGACAATGCGGTATTCTTCACGGGAGCTCTCGCAATTCTTGCAGCATCTGTTGCCCTCTTTCCGAAGAATGAAGACAAAGAATCAACTCCTTCACAGCTCCTCATTGTCGCAGGCTTACTTGCAGGTTTAAGTTTGGGTATGAAGGTGACAGCAATTCTTACAATACTTCTAATCTTCTCTCTCTTTGCGGGGTCTTATCTGCGTTCGTTTGGATTTCTCGCCTCAGTATTACTCAGTACGGGAATTTTGATAGGTATAGGTGCAATTGCACTCAATGCCATTGCGCAGCGAGCTGTACTTGAAAACACACCATCACAATACTTTATTGCAGGCGTATTGTTGTTTCTTGGGATTATTAGTATATGTATTGGATTCTGGAAATACTATAAAGAGCTTGATGTTAAAAAGCTTCTTCTTTGCTTTAGTTATCTTTGTATCGGTCTTGCCGTGAGTATTCTTCCATGGGCATTGTTTAATAGCTTTCATAATCCATCAAATATTCCTTTTTCAAGTACAGATCGCTATCTTAAGTTTCCTGATGTTGCACAGCCACAATTTTTCTATAGTCAGGAAGCAGCTCTTGGGGTTGATCCTCGTACGCCAGTGCATATTCTGCCGAAAGAATTAGCACTCGATGAGTCTCATCCTGCTTGCAAGGGTTCTGCTCGCACAGAGGAGCTTGATCGATATTGGGGCTTCTCCAAGGGTTGGGATCATTACCTCACACTACCGTGGCGTGAGGTAATGACGTTGGATGGTTTTGGTTATTATGTCACGCTTGCTCCATTCCTTCTCTTACTACCTCTTGTACTTCTCTTGCCAGCATTTTGGAGGAAGGAGAATCGTTGGATGCGCTATCTTTTTGCAGGGTCCATGGTGTACTTACTTCATTGGATGTTCACGGCAAATGGCATCATGTGGTATGGAATTGGGATGTTCTTTGGCTTTGCAGTTCTTCTTGAAACATTAGTGCTACGGAGCCCAGATCACTTAAATCGTACTATCTTTGGATCACTCATCACAATCAGTCTTATTATTTGTGGAGCAAATCGTTTGTGGCAGTTTGATATTTTAAAACACATGATGGATTACCCTCTTGGGAAAATTAGTATAGGTGCTCTGAAAGAGGCGAGTATTCCACATTACGATGATGTTCGTGACATAGTTTTACAGCGACACAAAGATCTTCCTGCTACGCCATATACATTCCGTATTGGAACATTTATCCCATATTTTATTCCTCGAAATCGTGAGATTTTACCTGTCTCCGATCATCAGTTAACACTCTTTAACTGTTTAAACCAAGAGCGTGATCATGCACTCACACTCAAGCGTCTCAAGGCACTTGGCTTCAATAGTATGATCTTCGATACGAATACAGCGACTATCGAACGTGATCCTAATGGTAGTTTGCATCAAAAGGTAAATGCATTCCTCTCCTTTGCCAATGATCGCTCCACAGGAGTGAATCCTGTACTGAATGATACTGGTGTAGGGATAGCATTCATTCTTCTGCCGTGAGGGTTTGTGCCATCATACCGGCGTACAACGAAGCTTCACGTATTGGTGGAGTAGTGGAGGCGACACGTCCATACGTTGATCATGTCATCGTCATTGATGATGGTTCCACCGATGGCACAGGAGATATAGCAAGATGTACTGGTGCGCAGGTCATTGTTCATCCAGAGAACTGTGGGGCAGGTGCAGCGACGATGACAGGGTTACTTGCAGCACGTCATTTGGGATTCGATGTTGCCCTCACAATTGATGCAGATGGACAGCATAATCCAGAAGATATTCCTACATTTTTATCTGTATTAGTTGATCAAAAAGCGGAT
>CAYRWT010000040.1:0-1783 GCA_964428105.1 uncultured Candidatus Peribacteria bacterium | reverse complement strand
CTCTCGATTATCATCCTTGCCTACGCATGGAATCTCGTTCTGCGTCGAAAAAAAACAGTGATTGAAGGCTTGATGTGGACGTTCTTCTGGGTGGGCATTTCCTACATTTCTTTTGACCCTACGACGTTACAGTATTTGAGTGATCTTACGGGTATTCGTAAGAGTGAAAATGCGGCAACAATTACAGCTATTGGAGTGCTCTTCTTCATTATTTTTTATCTCGTTGTGCGCATTGAAGAGTTAGAACAACGTTTAACACGTGTTATTCAGGAACGTGCACTCTCGGATGCTGGCATACCTACGGAACCATCGAACACGAAGAAGTAGGCTTCTCATAGAGGTACTTTTTGCTCTAGAATGAGCCCTATGCGAACAATTTTACTTTTGAGTCCTTACTGGCGCGAAGAGCACCGGTGGATGGTAAGCTCAGTAAAACTCGCTGAGCTCTGGCAAAGGATGGGGTATCGGGTAGTTGTTCTTTGTATGGGCTCCGGGACTACAGTGGAGCATGTTTCTCCAACACTTGAAATTCATCGCATCAAAGACTTTTTCATTCCAGATCCGTTTAACTATGGTATAGCTTTTGGATTTAGCTGTAAGGCGCTTCAACTTGTTCGTTCATTGCAACCCGATCACATTATCGTGAATAAAGTTCTCTTTTGGAGTTCGATATCGACATTATTACTTCGAATACTAGGGCATAAACTCATTCTTCTTACAGATGCGCTTGTTGGTATGACGTGGTGGCCTCGATCATCCTTTCCTCGAGTCTGTGCAGCGATCTACGCCTGGACACTCGGTTGGCTAATTTTGCTCAGTGCGTCGAAGATTGTGTTCTTTCACCCCCAACCCAAGAAACTTCTGTCATTCCTTGGTATTGCTCACAAATCAGGAGTGATTCCTACTGGCATCGATCCAGCACCATTCATTGCAGCGAGGACAGATCTTCAGAAACAAGTTGATACCTCGAAACCAGTTCGAGTGACATACATTGGTCGTTTAGAATCTGTAAAAGGTGTCGATGACTTCCTTGCTGCAGCAACGAGTGTGCAGCGAGAGCATTCGACAATGGGAATTTGCGTTGCTGGTTTCGCACTAGAAGATCATCCACTGCGAAAGCAATATTCAGATTCTGTACAATTCATTGGCTTACAACAAGATGTTGCTCCTGTACTTTCTACAAGTGACATTTTCGTACTCCCTAGTTATTCGGAGGGCCTTAGTAATGCGCTGATGGAAGCCATGGCGAGTGGGTGTGCGTGTATCGCAAGCGATGTCGGTGGAAATCGTTACCTTCTAGAAAATGGAATTTCAGGATTCCTTTTTGCTCCTGGGGATAGAGCAGCACTTGCTTCACATATTCGTCGTCTCATCGAAGATCCATGGAAACGACGATCGATGAGTATCGCTGCACGTGAGAGAATTCTAAAAAATTTCTCATGGGATCAGGTTTCCAAGCAGTATGATCAGCTCTTTTCTTCTCAACTATGAGTCGTCCAAGCATTGTCATCCTTTCGGCGTTCTTCTCTCCCTTTCGTAGTGGAGCGGAAGCATGTGCAGAGGAGGTGAGTGCGCATCTTACTTCTTCTTACGATGTCACGGTAATCACTGCACGTCTTAGGAAAGATTTACCAATGCAGGAAACACTGCCTTCTGGAGTAGTTTTGCGACGTATCGGGTTTGGTTACAGTTTCGATAAATGGCTATATCCCTTTTTAGCACCTATCGTTGTGCGAAGACTGCGACCAACTATTATCCATGCCATACTCGAAACATTTGCAGG
>CAYRWT010000039.1:0-8636 GCA_964428105.1 uncultured Candidatus Peribacteria bacterium | reverse complement strand
AATACAAACACTTCATCGCAAAACTTCAGCCAGATATATCTTGGTATACAAGAAGAGAAGTCTGGAAATATCATGAAAATATTGCGACACCACCCAGTGAATGGAAGAGCTGTTCAAGAGCAATTCAAATATTGCCTGAGGGATGGAAAAAAGAATTCATAAAAGAATGGAATACACCCGCTATCACTGCAAGCATCGAACTTGCTATTGGAAAAGACATCCATCAAGAACCAGGGGATGTACATATTTATCGCACGACAACAGGAAGTATTGCCTTCGATGGAATTGGACTACCTGGAAGAACAATTGATGGAGAAAAGTCCGCCGCACTTATAATACAAGCTTTACGTAATGGAGATACAACTATCCAACTCCCTGTTATTGAAACTCCTCCAACAATTACTGTGAGTGATCCTGAGTTACAGAACTTGGGAATTCAAGAAGTTGTCACTATTGGAGAGTCATCATTTCTCTATTCCCCAGAGAATCGCCGACACAATATTCTTACTGGACTCAAAAAACTCAATGGAATCCTCATCCCAAAAAATACAATCTTTTCTTTCAATACAGCACTAGGACCTATAACAGCAAGAACTGGCTACAAAGAAGAATTAGTGATCAAAGGAGATGTCACTGTCCCGGATTTTGGTGGTGGTCTCTGCCAAGTAAGCTCCACTGTATATAGAGGAGCCTGGGAGTATGGATTACCAATTCTACAACGGAGTAATCATAGCTATATCGTTCGTTACTATGCTCCAATTGGGACAGATGCCACAGTATTTGCTCCCGGAGTAGATATGCGCTTTATGAACAACACCTCAGGAGCTCTTCTGTTACAAACATTTACAGATAAAAATGATCGAGCATACACCATTTTTTATGGCACAAAGGATAATCGTATGAGTGAAATTTTTGGTCCATTTACGTGGGATCACATACCTGCACCACTCTATGAAAATATCGTGACAACAACAGAGATCCCCCCTGGTGCACAACGAAAAGCTGGTGAGAAACATGATGGACTAAAGGCTGCATGGTTTCGACGAAATACCAAGGACAATATTACAAATATTGAACGATTCTTTTCTGTTTATGAAGCACGACCAGCAACCATACAAATTGGTGTTGCACCTAGTACTGGCACAGGTGTAAAAATGAGCGGAAAGGACAATCCTAAATGATCCACAAGAATGGAAGTAAGTAAGATCTGAATATAGGAAGGAAATCGTTTAATTTTTTCTGATATATCGAGAATTGAAAGTGTGCGTAATTGATGAAGAATGAGAAGAAAATCGACTGGGAAGAGAATGGAAAATGGATCCTCTGATGGAAGACAAAATCCTGTATGACGGCGACTATATGCACAAAGTGTAGGAGATAGATCACATCCACTCACTGCAGAATGCGAAAGTGATGGAATATGATCGAGGAATGCAAGGATTTTCAAAGCGTATGCAAAGAGAAACTGCTGTGAATGCTGTGATTCTCTACAAGATGCCAATGCTGCAACAGAGGCATCGTACACATCAGGTAATGGCAAATGATCATCCGTAAACTTCAGAAGGAATTCTGTGATACCAGATGCAACAAAAAATGTTTGAGAATTACTTGCGATATCAAACGTACGATGCAGAAGTGTTGCCTGCTCAATGATGTACCCTACCTTACTTTCTGAACATTCCAGTACTACGCGATGAAACGGCAAGAGCGTGCCACTGCCACGGCGACTCAGTGGACGACGAATGCCAGCAACCCTTGCGGCAAAACGACCGTATTCTTTGCTAAAGAGAATACAGAATCGATCTGCCTCACCGACATCGTATGTCCGTAGTACTAAAGCCTCACATGTACGAAGCCTACTCACGAGAGAAGAGAGGATTTTTTAGCGGAAGAAGAGCAAGAAAAAATGGAATAACGATACTTGTAATGAGTAAAAGTAATGCAATTTGCAGAATATCTGCAGTAAAATATTCAAAATGAAGATTCCCTATTTTCATCAACACTTGAGAAAGCAATATGGAAAATACTATTGCAAATATCCCAACAATGAGAAGAAGTAAAGCATTGTGTAACCAACGGAAGAAAAAAGAATGTAGCGAGCTTATGCCAAAATTTTGTAGCAACACCATACGCACAGAAGTAAATCGCTGAGCGTAAAGACATGTGAAGAACAACACAAGTATCGTACCTAGAAGAATGAAATTTTTTATTGGTACTACTAACTCTGTCATACGAGACTCCATGCCATCATTTGCGTATGACGAAGTATCAGAAAGAATTGTAAAAATATTCCCATCAACTGCAGATGTATATGGTGCTTGTCGAAGCAGTGCTGCAATCTTTGCGCGCACATCAGAATGTGTAAGCGTAAGAAGAATGGCATCATTAAATGGATTTGGGAGGCCAGCTTTTTGTAGGAGTTCTACGAACTGAGGATCATACGTTGCCTGATGTTGGAGAGCTTGTTCTCGAGTAACATATACAACATCTGTAACCCCAGGAACAGACTGGAGAATGCTCAGTAGCTGTTGCCGAACAGCATTCGGAGCATCGCTCTTCATATCAATGCGAAGCTCTGGACGAATGCTGTGAATTGTAAACTCTACGAGAAAAAAACTTAGAATACAGCTCGCAAGAATACTGGCAGCAAGAAGAGGATAAAAAATTCTTTGAAGTCTACAACATTGCAGCAAGGATGTTCGCACCATGCCAAGGAATAACGGAAAGCACCCTCCTTCACGCATGGACACTAGTGTACTCCATGAAGATGGGGTGACGGAATGTTTCTTATTTTGTACTGCTCGATGTCATACGATTATTGGAAATACGATCAACCATCTGTAAACAATCCATTGCTCGAGAATTACTCGGATCGATATCTAGAGAGCGCTGAAAGAGTGCGCGTGCCTTCGAAAATTCCTGTAGGCGCAAATACACAACACCAAGGTCGCAGAGAACAAGTGGATTTTCTGCATCGAGATTCAATGCACGCTCGAGTGTCACCAAGCCTTCAGAAATCTTCCCCGAACTAAAGAGAGCCCATCCTAAGCAGCGCAAAATCTCTTCATTATTTTGTTTGAAATCGTTCGCAATTTTTAGCTCCTGTATGGAAGTACTCCAATCTTCGAAGTGAGAGGCAATGAACCCTAAGATGTAATGACTCATATAACTCTTTGGATCCAAAGAAATAGCCTGTTTTGCAGCTGCTGCTGCTCGATCATAATGATCGAGACTGAGTTCATTATCTGCTATTTCTTCTAAAGCAACGATATTGCCAGGGTCTATGGCGAGTATCCCTTCCAAAATACTCAATGCTTCAGCATATTTCCCATCAACCTTTAGGGTTTCTGCTTGTTCCAATGCCTGAGATATCGCAGATATTTCCATGAGAAAACAGTGTAGCAGAATCCTAGAAATCTACGCACCAATAAGGAAGAGAACTGTACTAAGAATCAACCATGAGCCATAAACAATTGCGAGACCAATGACCGCTGCTTCCATCGTCTTTTTTCCCTTCGACAAGGCAAAAAATCCCTCATCTTTCCCACGAGAAGCGATCATACAAAATGCACCGAAAAGAAAGATCATAATCGCAATCCCATGCGCCCAACTCTTGAGGGTAAAAATAATACCCTGAATCATATCTGGAACAGATTTTCCTGAAGTACCAAAGTTGAGTAAACTTCCAACATGTATTGGACCATGAGCAGCTGCTCCAACTTCTGGAACAAGAAGGAGACATAAACACATGGCGGTGAAGTAGATTTTACGTAGCATCTGCTCATTATAGCATATTTCTACCCTCTTTAGAAGAACTCCTATAGACTTTCTCTGTGCATCCCGCCTTCCGAAGGTCAGCCATTCGCATGCGGCAGTCATCCATAATAAAGTTTTCGAAGTCACAAAAAATGCTCCATTGTTCGGTGCGACTATTTACTCTATGGAATTCTGTATGGAAACGGTTGCAGATCGGGGTTCTCTTCTTGAAAGCACAACCAAAACGCGCGTTCATCATTCTAGGAAGTGCGATAGGAATGGGTGGAATTCTTGGATGTATTTTTTTATGGGCAACGCTACCAAATATCGATGATCCTCGCACGTTACTTGCTGCCCAGAGTACAGTTATTCTTGATCGTAATGGCATCGAGCTCTATCGGCTCTTTTCCGAGCAGGACCGCACATATGTACCGCTAACAGATATCAGCCCAGCAATACAAAAAGCAACGATAGCGATAGAAGATGAACGATTTTTTGAACGAGGATGTTTCGATGCCATTGGCTTCACGCGTGCAGCACTGAGTCAGGTATTTCCTGGTCTTCTCGTGCGTTCTGGAGGATCCACACTCACACAACAATTTGCGAAGAATGCGCTGATTGGACGAGAGAGGACGCTGGTACGCAAGGTGCGTGAACTCTTCCTAGCGTGCGCACTGGAAAATCGCTATTCCAAGCATGAGCTTCTTGAGCTCTATCTGAACTGGATTCCATATGGTCACAATGCCTATGGTATCGAGCAGGCTGCAAAAAACTATTTTGGAACACAGGCAAAGAATTTAACTCTAGCACAAGCCTCTGTGTTAGCAGCACTCCCACAGCGACCATCGTACTTCAATCCTTACGGGAAACATGTGCGTACGACACTTTCAAAGAAAGCTGAGGAGTTGCTGTTACAAGGAAAAAAGAAATCTCTCGAGGATCTCTCTGAGTCGGAGGTAACTATTGGACTGCTAGGCGCAATGATAGGAACGGGGAGTACACAAATGTATGTTGGAGGAAGAACAGATCAGGTTCTGAAAAATATGGAGGAGCAAACAATGATTACACAAGCAGAGCACGAAGAGGCATTGAAGGAATTACGTTCTATGACATTCGCAGCTTCGAGAGAATCCATCCGCGCACCTCACTTTGTCCTATGGATCGAAAAGCAAGTACAGGAATTACTTTCTATCGATAGCGCACTCCTAGAACGAGGAGGATTTTCGATTACAACAACGCTTGATTGGCGAGTACAGCAAGTTGCCGAAAAAATTATTGCAGAACATCGAGATGATCTACGGCAACGCTTTGGTGCTCATAATGCGAGCCTTGTGACGATGGAGCCATATAGCCGTGAAATTCTCGCATATGTTGGAAATTCAGATTACAACGACGAAGAGCATGAAGGGAAAATTGATATGGTGCGTTCGCCACGTCAGCCTGGCTCAAGCTTCAAACCATTTACGTATGTTGCAGCATTTGAGCAAGGATATGGACCTGGTTCTGTAATCTATGATGTGCCAACAAAATTTGGTGAAGATCAGCCACAAAATTATGATGGCACCTTCTGGGGAGTTACATCTATGCGAGCAGCACTCGCAGGATCACGAAATATTCCAGCAATAAAAGCATTCTTCTTGGGTGGAGGTGAGGAAAAACTTCTTTCGGCAGCACAACGCATGGGAGTCGTAACTCCGAAGGAAGAAAAGGAGAAACGTAGATTGCAAAATCCGCAGTTTGATTATGGATGGCCACTGAGCATCGGTGCCGCAGAAGTCCCTCTTCTTGAAATGGTCCAAGGCTATGCAACGATTGCAGATAAAGGAAATTACAAATCTACGACAAGCATCTTGAAAGTTTCGGATAAACGCGGTGGCATTCTCTATAGCGCAAAGAGTGAAGACTCTCTCCCTGTCATAGACTCACGTATTGCATTCCTTATTTCTTCCATTTTAAGTGATAAAGAAGCACGACCAAAGAATGACTACTGGAGAAATATCCTTTCGCTTCCCGGTATTCCTGCTGCAGCAAAAACGGGAACGAGTAATAAATGTTTAGAGCGAGATGAAAAAGGTGTTTGCACGCTTCGTAGACCCGAAAGTACATGGACTATTGGATATACTCCAAATCTCGTAACAGGAGTTTGGGTAGGAAACGCTACAAGCCAATCACTCTACGAAAAAGCTGATGGTTTAACTCTCGCAGCTCCTCTTTGGCATGATTTTATGCTCGGTGTGTATCGTGTACTAAAACTACCACCAAAAGAATTTGAGCGACCGGATGGTATTACGACGCCACTTATCTCTCGTCTCTCTGGAAAGCTGGCAAGTAGCTGTACTCCAATTAATTATCAGGCGACGGATTTCTTTCTCAATGAATTTTCACCAACAGAAGAAGATGTGGCATGTGCACGATTCACCGTGGATCGTGTCACACATCTTTTAGCATCCACTTCTTGTCCAAAGGAAGCCCAAGAAGAAGGGGTATTCTTTTTGCCGCAAAGCGAACTTCCGAATCGTTGGCCAGACTGGGAAACTGGTGTCATAGAATGGGCACAGAAACATATGACACTCTGGTCCTCTACCATCGATCATTCAGGTTCCCTTCTTCCTCTCCCACTTGCTCCAACAGAAGAGTGTGATCTTGCAAAAACGCCAGGCAGACTTTCTGTCCCAAGTATCACTATTCTTTCTCCAAAAGAAGATGGAGTCTTGGCCTATCCTTCTCCACGTCCTCGCTGGAATATTGAAAGCAACAATCCAATTCAGGAAGTCCGTATCGCAATCGACGAAAAAGTCATTGCTTCATTTACAGAAGCGCCGTTCTCAGATGCAATCCTTGTACCAAAATCGATAACAAAAGAGGGGGTTCACACACTCACAATTACGGTCATCGATAGTTTCTTCAATGCAACAACTAAGAAGGTTCAATTTACGTTTGGCACAGACACCCTTCCTCCTTCCCTTCACATTACGACTCCGAGCGAACAAGAAGTGATCAATCGAACAACACTCATCTCCATCGATGCAGAGGATGATAGTGGTATTGCCCTGCTGCAATTCTTTATCGATGGACGCCTCCTCACAAGTCGTCGCGATCCTCCATTTACCACACTCTTACCTGCATCGATAGAAAATGGATCTCATACTCTCGAAATAAAAGCAAAAGACACAGCAGGAAATACGGCGACAACGAGCGTACAATTCTTCTTACAATAGTCACACAATACTTCGTGCATTGGTATATACAGTCGAGACATCATCATCTGCTTCGAGGAACTCAATAAGTTTCTCTACTGTTGTCATAGCATCAGATGTAACAGGTGCAGTCTGCTTCGGAATATATTGAAGTTCTGCTGTATCAATTGTGAATCCCAATTTCTGCAATACATCACGTACACCCTGCCAGTGTGAAATGCTCGTCGTTATGTGAATTGCTGCGTCTTCGATAACAACATCCTCCGCTCCAAGATCGATAAGTTGAAGTTCAAGCGTGTCACGTTTCACTGGATCCTGAAGATGTGATTTGGTGGAAAGAAGATCCTCTTCTGGGACGACAGCTATCACAACACCCTTACGATCAAACATCCAGAGAACAGAGCCAGTTTCTGCAAAACGTCCACCGTGCTTACTCAGAATATTTTTTACATTCGAGAGTACGCGGTTACGATTATCCGATAAACATTCGATGACAAAAGCACTCCCTTCTGGGCCATATCCTTCATAGAGTATTTCCTGCATCTGTTCTCCTCCTAGCGCACCACTTCCCTTTTTTATTGCGCGATCAATATTTGCATTGGGTACACTCTCTGCTTTCGCAGCATCGATAAGGGTACGAAGACGAACATTGGATGAAGGATCCCCTCCATCGCGCGCAGCGATTTCGATCATGCGTGCATATTTCGTATAGACTTTCCCCTTCTTTGCATCAACAGCCATCTTGCGCACCCGAATGTTGTGCCATTTAGAATGACCAGACATACACGAAGGGATGAAGACTACTTACGATATGCGAGCATACCAAGGAAGCGTGCACGCTCTACAGCATTCTTGATCATCTTCTGGTGCTTTAAACACAAGCCAGAGTAATAGCGATTACGAATATTGCCATAGTAATCGATGAACGGCTTGATTGTTGGATAGTCTTTGTAATCGAAGTACTCCACACCTGCGTGATCAAATGGGCATTTCTTTGCGCTAAGGGGAGTCCGTGGTTGCTTATTAGCCATAAAAATCAGGGTGAGGGAATTAGAGCTTCAAATCAGCATCAGAAATAAGATCTGAGAGTTGCTTCTCAAGTTTCTCTTTCTCTAGAGGTGCATCTTTGCGTACTTCTTTCTCTTTCACTTTCAAGCGTTCAGATTCACGGCGCGCATTGGCGACAACACTCTGGCGCACCTTCTCTCCTTTCTGACGATCACGAACTTCTTTCACTGTCTCACGAGTCTTGAGCCACTCTTGGTAGCGAGCTTCAAAACTTACAGCCTCATATCCTTTTGGAGGCATGACGATGAGATGACGCAACACTCCTTTCTGGAGTCGTAGCGCAGTATCAATTTCTCGAATTGCTGCAGGAAGAACCTCCATATAGTAAATAACAAACTTCGCTTCAGTGTAACCACCGATCTTGTATGCGAGTCCACGGCGAGACCATGGATCTTTGAATAGTGTCTTTGCCTTGGCATCGGAAAAGATGCTCTCTACTTCTGCAAGGAGCTTTGGCTCTTGAGCAGAATTGAGATCAGGCTGATACATGACGGCGATCTCGTAGACACGCACGTCTTCGCTGGATGGAGAAAGTTTCACCATAGAGATTTGTGGGTAAACCCGTCCTGGCAAATCCGAGGAGGGGAAATCAAAGTGTGGGCAGAATGTAGAGGT
>CAYRWT010000038.1:7064-9077 GCA_964428105.1 uncultured Candidatus Peribacteria bacterium | reverse complement strand
ATTTTTTCACCAGCGACGCTTTTTGCTCCACTTTTATAAAAAAGTGGAAAAGGAAATATTACTTACTCTGCTTCAACACTTTCCTAAAAGCTTCATCACGAGAAAAGAATCCACGCTCCACCATATACTCAAGTAGGCGCTTCGCAGAGCGATTCTCTGAATCTGACTTCAACAAGCCCATCAAAGCATCTCGAGCATCGATGTACTGCCCTCGCTCCATCACTCGATACGCGTATGCCAGGACAATCTCAGAATTCTTTGGATCGAGCTCAAATGCTTTTTGTAGGTGCAAGAATGCCGCATCATTGTTCTTCGCTTGCTCGAGGAGCAAGAAAAGATTGTAGTGGGCCTCAAGCGTATTTGGATTCCATTTGAGTGCAGAACGGAAATCTTTCTCTGCACCCAAAGAATCACCTTGATCTAACTTTAGTGAGCCACGATTGATGAGCGCGCTAACGTATGTCTCATCCAAGGAAATTGCTTGGTCATATGATTGCAAAGCCTCCTTGAGCTTGCCCTGAGATTCTAGGAGGACTGCTCCGAAGAAAAACGCTTCGGGATTCTTTGGCGCAACACGTTTTGCTTGGTTATAGAAATTCAAAGCTTGAGCTGTATCTCCTCTTCGCGCTGCAAGAGAACCAAGACCTGTGAGGTAGCCTGGATACGATTCGTACTGCATGCCATCCTGTAAAACCTTCTCTTCCTCTGCAAAACGACCTGATTCTCGGTACACGATACTTAAGCCCAGTCGTGCCTCTCTGGATGCTGGATACTGCTTCAGTGCATTGCCATACAACGCCTCATCACTTGCCCAAACTTTCGTCTGCTTCTGAGAAAGTACGAGAAGTGCAATAATTACAGTCCCTAGTGCAACGGTGAAAATCCATTGAAACTTTGAACGCATCTTTACGCTCAAGCTTCCTATACACCATGCAGCAAATAAGAAGATCCAAAATGATGCGAGATACGCATACCGATCTACTGCAAAAAATACTGTCTCACCTTTTACGGCATTCAAGAACGTTGGCGCGATACTCAGGAGAAATAGGAGCCACATCGCAAGTGGCCAACGTGCATGTTTCCGCAATAAAATCACAACAATCGTAATAAATCCTACAATGATCCACGACCAAAAGATTGATGGTGTAGAGAGAGAAATAGACTGCGAAAATGGATAAAAGACGCTGAGGTTCGTTGGAATCAGAATTTTCTCGAGGTAAAAGACGGTACTTCGGCCAGCAAGGAGTAGAAGTTCCAAAATCCCAACATCAGAGAGTAAGCGCTCTTTGCCAAGAAAAGCGATAAGAATAAATGTAATGCTAAGAGCAAAGAATGGTACGAGAGACCTAACGAAAGGCTTCAAAGGCTTTTCTTGAAGAAATACAACTATAAGTAACATGCACGGGAGTAATGCGATGCTGACTTTTGATAGGAGACCAAGCAAAAACAATACGATACTTGCGAAGTAGAATCTTCGATTTCCTGCTTCTGCGCGTAAGAAGAGCAGCGTCGAGCTCAAGGCAAAGGTCACTGCAAGAAGATCCTTTCGACCAGCGATCCAAGCTACTGCCTCAGTATGCAGTGGATGCACTGCGAAGAGTGAACCTACCAATATCGGTAGCCACGTTCGCTTCTGCAAAAGTATCCATGAAATCCAGAGAATGAGAAAAACATTTAGGATGTGCAGAAGAACATTCGTCGCATGATAGATACCAGGCTGCAAACCACTTAGCGCGTAATTGAGCTGGAAACTTAAGAGTGTCACTGGGATGTAGAGCTCAGGATCAAATGTAGTGAATGCAGCTTTGAGATGCTCAAATGACAGACCATGCGCAGTAAGATTATTTACAACAAGGTATGAGTCATCCAGCATGGAAAACCCATGTTTCAAAGAAGAGCCAAATGCGAGGAATACGAGAACTATGGCGACGATGCCCCAGAGAATGCGCTGCAGAAATGACGGTACATCATGCATAAAAAACCTTATACGCGCCCCATCGCCTGCTGAATATC
>CAYRWT010000038.1:0-6964 GCA_964428105.1 uncultured Candidatus Peribacteria bacterium | reverse complement strand
GACATCATACTCTGGTCACGATGTCAGAGAATCTCAATTTTCCTCGTTATTATTCTTCTATACTTTTATTGTTCTTTGCAGAGGAGCTGCAGCCTTCCATGGCTGCAGATGATGGAATAGCATTTTCGTTACACTGCGCCCATGGAAGGGCGCTCTCAAATTGTAATGTATTTCCGCGGCCAGGATGGCCGCTGCTGGTAGAAATACAAAATTTCCAAATAACAAAAAATCCACTCAAGCTTTCACCTGAGTGGATTGAAAATCAAAGAAAGTAACTTTAGATAAAGAGTGCTGCGAGAGCGAGTGTGAGAGTCGAAATAAGCTTGATGAGAACGTGGAGACTAGGACCTGCTGTGTCTTTGAATGGATCTCCAACAGTATCACCTGTAACTGCAGCCTGGTGCGCTGGACTGCGCTTACCACCCAAGTAACCAGTCTCGATAAGCTTCTTCGCATTATCCCACGCACCACCAGAGTTGTTTAAGTACACAGCGACAGCGATGCCCGTGATCGTACCAACCATCAGGAAGCCTGCCACAGCTTCAGCACGAAGCAAGAGTCCTACTGCGATAGGTGCAACAATTGCGACGATTCCTGGGAGCACCATCTCATGCAGAGCACTCTTCGTTGCGATATCGACAGCTGCTGCGTAATCGGGATCCTGTTTGCCTTCCATGATTCCAGTATTGTCTTTGAACTGACGGCGAACTTCTTCGACGATCACACCCGCAGCGCGACCGACAGCGCGAATCGCGAGAGATGTGAAGTAAAAGACGAGACCAGCGCCAAGGAAGCCTCCGACGAAGACTTTTACATTGGAGAGATCCACGACATCGAGCCCTGCATCTTCCTTGAACGCAGAGAAGAGAAGGAATGCAGCAAGCGCAGCAGAACCGACTGCGTATCCTTTTGTAAGAGCTTTTGTTGTGTTACCAGTAGCATCGAGTTCGTCTGTTACGACGCGTACATGATCTGCAGCTTTCGACATCTCTACGATACCTCCTGCGTTATCTGTGATTGGTCCAAACATATCCATCGCAAGGACATAACCAACGACAGAGAGCATACCCATCGTCGCTACAGCTGTGGCATACAGACCTCCATCTTCGAGTCCGGAATACTCACCGAGGAAGTATGAGCCAAGAAGCGCGATACATACTCCGAGAATCGCAAACGCTGTGGATTCCATACCGACAGCAGTTCCGGAAATGATGTTTGTTGCATGACCAGTCTGAGACGCATCTGCGATGGACTTCACTGGGCTAAAATTCTTTCCAGTGTAATAGTCTGTGAGATAGAGGAATGCAATGCTTGTAAGAAGTCCTAAGACACCAGCACCGAAGAGCCAGTACTCCACCCCTGGAACATCCTCAGAAACGAGGAGTGTTGTACATGCGAAGAAGAGACCAACGAGAGAAAGTCCGCTTGTGACCCAGAAACCGCGCGTCATCGCCTTCATCGGCTCTTCTTTCTCTTTTGCCTTTACTGAGTACACACCGACAATTGTCGCAAGGAGACCGAATGCGTGTACCGTAAGAGGGAAGAGCACGCCATTGATACCAAAATGATCATAGAGAAGAGCACCAAGAAGCATCGCTCCGATATTCTCGGCGGAAATTGACTCAAAGAGATCTGCTCCACGACCAGCACAGTCTCCGACATTGTCTCCTACTAAATCTGCGATAACTGCTGGATTGCGTGGATCATCCTCTGGGATACCAGCTTCGATCTTCCCTACCAGGTCAGCACCGACATCTGCTGCTTTTGTGTAGATTCCTCCACCAAGCTGCGCGAAGAGCGCTACAAAGCTTGCTCCAAAGCCGTATCCTACGATGAGCTTTGGTATCTCTTCTGAACGGACATCAAAACCAAAATGATAGAGATAGTAGAGGATAAGAATACCAAGTAATGAGATCGATGTAATAAGAAGGGCAGCGACAGATCCTCCGCGAAGCGACATCCTGAGTGCTGCATCCACTCCACTACGAGCTGCACTTGCAGTCTTCAAGTTTGCAGAGGTGGCTACCACCATACTGATGACACCTGCAAGAGCTGAGAAGAAAGCTCCAAGAAGGAAGGACCCTCCGACTTGCGCTCCTTGTATCCAGCCAGTCTCTCCGCCGATGAAACCATAGATAACGCCGATCAGAAGACCGACGGTGATAGCAAAGATACTAATCGTCTTGTATTGGCGGCGCAGGAAGGCGCGAGCACCAACAGCGATAGCATGTGCTACCTTCTGCATGGCCGGATTGCCGTGATCTGCTGAGCAGACCATGCACCAGAAGACTCCGCTGAAGATCAGACCGACAGCGACAGCGACAAGTGGGAAAAACTCGAAGAATGTAGTGGAGAACATAGAAAAAAATGAGGAGTAAATGCGTTCTAGCGGAGTTTACGGGAGCGAAAAAGAAAGTCAATCGTTCGAGGATTTGCAGCAAGCAAGAAGCTCTAGTCTTCCTCCAAAATTTTCTGCGATTGCTTCTTGTATTTTCCTTGCTGCTGAATAACGACTCGATCCTATAGTGAGTATCGGACCCACCTTACATTTAGTTCTTCCTGGAACATTATCAAGCCTTATATCTATATCACCTGGGCACCAATACACCGAAAGCACATTTGGTAATGGCTCATCACTTTTCGGTCGTAGAGAAGTACCATTTTCAGGATTTGCGGTAGGTGCTTTCATGATGGGAGACAATCCTACACAGAAGAGAGAATGTCAATTTTTTGGAATCCTTAGACTCATACAAAGCAGTAGGATGCAAAATTATTGCTTAGGAACACGGTACAAGACGGGCACCACCATCAAACTGATACGTAGCCAGAAAGTCGGCTCCATCATCTGCTGCTGCAGCATCAAGAAAAGTAATGGTAGCTATTTTTTCTTTTACACGTACTGTGGCCTGATCGTTTACTGACCTTCCTAGAAGAATAAGAATCGTTGTTCGGATTTTTTCTATTTCTCCCTCTACTCTAAAAGTTCTACGAACCTCAGTAGAAATACCTGGTGCTGAAGGTGCCGGATTCGGTGTATTCATAGCACGCAACGCTATAACTCTTCCGAAGACTTGGCAACTTTTCAAAAGAGAGCACTCTCTTTTGCCTTTTGGAAACTTGAATTGTCGATATGACCCTTTACGCGGTATCCTGCTGACATGAGTAAGAAGCTCTCCTACAAAGACGCAGGTGTGGATATCTCTAATGCTGATGCGACGAAGCTTGCGATGAAGAAGAGTCTAGCAACAAAAAATCCTCTCGTCCTCAATTCTCTTGGAGCCTTCGCTTCCTTAGTTGATGGAGTGTTCCCAGGATACAAACACCCTGTACTAGTATGTAAAACAGAAGAGCCAGGATCCAAGCAGTTCATCGCAGCTGAGCACGGAAGGATAGCGAGTGTCTGTGAAGACATGATCAATCACCTCATCAACGATATCTGCGTCATGGGCGCGACTCCTCTCTTCATCCAGGATCTGATCGTCTGCGGAAAGATAGAGAAAAAAGTTGTGACGACAATTGTGGAGTCCATCGCAAAGGCATGTACAGCGCAGGGCTGCGTACTCACTGGTGGAGAGACATCTGAGCAGCCTGCGGTGCTACAAGCTGGGACGTACATCCTGGGTGCAAGTGGAATAGGAGTCGTCGAAAAAGAACACATCATCGATGGGTCCGCGATACAAGAAGGCGACACAGTACTTGCTCTCGCCTCGAGTGGAATCCATACCAATGGCTATACACTGGTGCGTGCACTCATGAAACAAGATCCGAAGATTTTGAAAGCGAAGGTAGGAAAGAATTCGTTTCTCGACGCTATCCTCACGCCACACCGTTGCTATTACAAGATAATAAAAGATCTTTTCCGTGGTCATGGACTGCATGGTATGGCGCATATCACAGGAGGTGGAATACCAGGAAACCTCAATCGAATTTTGCCAAAAGGAATGGATGCATTGATTGATCTAGAGAACATTGAAATCCTGCCAATTTTTAAATTTCTAAAAGAACGATCCAGAAATAGTGACGCCGATATGCTCAGGACATTCAATCTCGGAGTAGGTCTAACGATTGTCGTGGATCCAAAACATGCAGCTACATGCATCCAGCACATAGAATCTCACGGTTGCCACTGCTACCCCATCGGTACGATCAGGGCGAAAGGAGCTCAGAAAGTGCGGACTGAAGGGAAGCTACAGTGGTAGAGGAAATCATGATTGACACAGTTATTTTTTTGTGTTTGAATATAACCTTATTTTCTTCTAAATTCGACCATGCAACGTTGCAACTTCCAGCTAGATTGTACAAATGTCGATGGAGATAAATCAGGCACTGTTCGTGATGCTTTAAAAAGCGCAGGTGCAAATCTCGTTACCGTTAACAGTGAGGTAGATTTATTAAGAAGAATAAGGAGAACTGATCGTTCTTCTCCGGTCACAATCACTCCTACTGATGAAGCAACAGTGAATGGTGAAGCAGGAAGAATGCACGGTGAAAAAATTACTCCTGCATCTCTTGATGAAATTTTCCAAGCCATCGCAGCTACGCAAGCAAAATTACGCCATGTAATTCTAACTGTAGTAGAACAGAAACCAGAACTTCCAATGTATGGCACTCTTGGTATTTCCATTCAAAATAGCAAAGATATTGGTGCAGTTGCCGTGGAAATAATGCAGAAACTAGAACAACTGAAACTTAAAATCCAATCGATATCCGTACTCTCATCAGCAAAAGAGTACGAAGGATATATTGCATGTTCTACACAAGGATTTGTAAAAGGTACGGCAAGGAAAAATGTTGAAGATAATCGTGATCAAGTTCTTACTGCGATACAAGATGTTCTGACAAGAATGAATATCGTGATACCAAGAGATGCAACAAAAGATATCATGACGCTTATTCAATAAGAACTGTAGCCAGAAATCCTTCTACGATCATCGAAAATATTGACGCAATTTCCCAATCTTATACCTTATATTTCATCCTCACCCCTCCACATGAAAAACTCATTAAAAATTACTGTCGAACTGCCAGATGACCAAACACGACGACCTCGACCAGGGGAAGTATTAGAAATTGTTGCAGGTCTTTTCCCAGGTCATCCAATTGGCGGATTCAACGCTGGCATATCTTCTCAACCACAAAAAGATGGAAAAGAATTGGATGGATGGGATGGAAAGCTTTCTATCCCAAAAATAGTGGTAGAAAAAGGCAATGCCATCCTTGGGGAAGTTTCTATAGCTATCAGTACAATAACTGATGCAATTTCCCAAAGATTTAAAGATTTAAAAGTAGAAGTATCAGCTGTATAACTTCACCCTCCAATCGCTATCGGAGTGATGTGTGTACCGTTTGTCGTCGCTTGCGTCGTCTCGACTCCCTGCCACTGCGTTTGCTGCGCTGCGATCTGATGAGCTTGCACATGCGCTGTATCTGCTAAGACCCTGCCATCACGTAATTCCAAAAGACGCGCATCGAGGAGCTCTGCGATACTCTCATCTCGAGCCGCACAAAGCACGCTCGCACCAGCGACACTCTCTCGCTCCAAGATACGCACAATATTCTCGAGGCTTTCTGGGCTCAAGATACTCCAAAGGTCATCAATAATCAGAATCGAAGGCTTATGGACAATTGCGCGAGCGAAAGCGACGAGAGCACGCTCGGACATAGGTAACTCTGCGACAACGACTTTTGCTTTCTGCGACAAACCAAGTTCAGAAAGAACTTCCCCTACTCTTTCATTTGCTGTTTTCCCATACTGACCAAGTGCTTCGAGAGGGAGACGAACATTCTCGGCAACTGTTTCTTGTAGTAGCAGCTTCATGTCCTGCCACACACGCCCGCAGCGCTGACGGTAGAGCTGCAACGCAATCTGTGGCATAGCAGAAATATTGATGCCATCGAGCAGAACTTGCCCTCCATCTGGCTTCCGCTCAGGAAGAAATAGTTCGAGAAGTAAACTCTTGCCACTTCCAGAGGGACCCGTAAGTACTACTCGCTCTCCTGGTGCTATCACAGCAGAAGCTTGCTCAATCAATGTGTTTGCGCCCATGCTGATGGAGATGTCCTTTAGTTCCAGCATGGAGGAAAGCATAGCATAAGCATTGTTTCTGCGCCTCAAAACTTCTCAATAACCGTGGGCTGAAAAGCTGCTACTGGTTTAAATATTCAGAATTCTTTAGCACCAGGAGCGCGCCCTTCCATGGGCGCAGCTCTTTGTAGTGGCACCATCTGCAGCCATGGAAGGCTGCAGCTCCTATGTTTCTTATAGAGGTTGAGGGCATCACTGCCTACTCACGCCAACGATATACACCTCCTTACTACGATCTCTACTTGCAGTCACAGAGATGACTTTGATGTTCTGGAAGACTCTACGAACATCGTGCGTAAAAGGATCGAAGTCCGCTCCACGGAAGACCTTGAAGACGGCATTGCCCCCTCTACGCAAAAATTGCCGACAGAGATCGAGGATTCTGCGATTGAGTTCGACACTTCTCCATTGGTCTACATCCTTTATCCCACTCGTATTTGGCGCAGCATCGGAGAGTAGGAGATCCACCTGCGTCCACCCAAGTTTACTGAGAGATTCAAGTACCTTTGCATGATCAAAGACATCACAGACTGCAGTCGTCACTGTCGGGCCAATGGGGACAATCGGCTGTAAATCTAAACCAAGCACATGCCCAGGAGCATGTAATTTCTTCCCGGTGTACTGCAGCCAACTCCCAGGCGCTGCACCGATGTCCAGCACATGCATGCCAGGTTCGATTAAGTGTAATGCCTCATCGAGCTGCATCAATTTGTACACAGAGCGAGCTCTGTAACCATCTTGCTTGGCTTTCTGCGCCCACTTGTCATTTGGTATGTACGGCTTTGGCACGAACCTATAGTACCAAGTTCTGTCTTCAGGTATACTAGGTTGTAAGTGCTGAGGAGATCCTTCTCTCTTTAGACCGAACAAAATTACCAC
>CAYRWT010000037.1:0-9202 GCA_964428105.1 uncultured Candidatus Peribacteria bacterium | reverse complement strand
TACATTCGAGGAATTGTCGGTACGAATCATCGGATCATCTATGGCGGATCGGTGAATGCAGAGAATGCAGAAAAAATCCTTCTGTTACCAAATGTAGATGGCTTGCTTATCGGTAATGCATCGCTCGATCCAAAAGTGTTTCAGAAAATTGTGGAGATGACGGAGAAGGTCGCAATATAAAATATCTAACCGCAGCTTAGGACACCGCGTCCCGGTTATACAGAAGTAACAACAGAGGAGCGCACCCTTCCATGGGTGCAGATGGTGCCCTTTGAAATCTGTTATCAGCGTCACGGAATCCAGAATCAAATTACACAACCAGCAGCGGCCATCCTGGCCGCGACAGTTCTAGATTTTTGTGATGCAAATAAAAAAACGCCGCGTCCCGGAAAATGATTTCCCCTTCAAGCTCTCACCCCTTTACCCACTCTCCTCCTCCGATATTCTTTGCTACTCCTGCGAGATCAAGCATTGTAAGGGTGGAACTCACGGTCGAAGCATCCAGTGATGTTTTGAGGACAATCGTATCGCTACTCTGCGGCATGGAAGTAAGAACGCTGAAAACCAAATTCTCTGCTTCCGATCGAGGCTGAAAGAGATTTTCTGTCGCACGAGAAGAGCCAATGATATTCAGAGCTTTGAGTACATCTTCTGGTTGCGAGACAAGCTGGGCATGTCCTTTGAGAATAATCTCATGGCAACCAGCATAATTTGGATCAAAGATCTGTCCAGGTACTGCAAAAACATCTCGACCATAATCCAGTGCTAAGTCTGCGGTAATGAGTGAACCACTCTCTGTCGCGGCTTCGAGAACAATCGTCGCAGCACTAAGGCCTGCAATAATGCGATTGCGTCCAGGAAATGTGTACTTATCGGGCTTGATATCGAGTGGGAACTCGGAGAGTAAGAGTCCGCCCTTTTCAATGATGTTCTCGGCAAGTCGCTCATTTTCTTTTGGATAAATATTTCCAAGCCCGTGCCCTAGCACTGCAACTGTCTTTCCTCCTGCCTGGAGTGTTTGTCTTGCGACTTCGGCATCGATGCCAAGTGCTAAACCACTGACTGTGACGACTCCCGCAGCAACAATCGGTGGTACGAAATATTCTGTTACACGCTTCCCATAGGGACTCATTGCTCGCGTCCCTACAAGTGCAATACACGGCTGATCGAGAAGTTTCAAATCCCCACGAACATAGAGAAAAATCGGTGGATCTGGAAGATTCTTCAGTGACGATGGATAGAGGGGGTCTTCGATAGAAAGAAGTTCCAATTTTCGTTTCTTCAATGCTTGTAGATAGCCATCTGCATCAAATTCCTCTAAGCGATTCATCGTAGCCATCGCTGTATCTTCGCGACAACCAAGAGACTGAAGTAGATCGAGATCAATGTGCTCAAATGCAGTCTCAAGTGAACCAAATTTTGCAAGAAGAGTATCCATCCTACGTTTTGTCAGGACATTGGCATACGACCATCGCAGAGCGGTATTGATCAGCATAGGACAGCACATTCTACCCGAGTCTCTACGCTTGAGGAAGTACTCCCTAGCAGGTAAGCTTCTGCGCACCATAAGCCGACGTAGCTCAGCTGGTAGAGCGGCGGTATCGTAAACCGTAGGTCACCGGTTCAATCCCGGTCGTCGGCTCCATCCTCCGTAACGCGGAGGATGCCCACTTGAGTTTGTATAAATTTTACGATGTTCATATTTCTATGGACAACACACTATCTATAACCGTAGGTCACCAGTTCCCTGCCTGCCGGCAGGCAGGAATCCCGGTCGTCGGCTCCATGTAAAATTACATACAGCAACGTGAGTAGAAGTTTTTATTGAATACAACAGCAAGCTACTTCGATATCTATACGCAATGATATTTCGAGACCAACTCTGTATCATTACTCCAAGAAACCCACTCCATAAATCACGAGAACTCCAAGGAGCATCCAAAGTAGTTGTAAGAGCGCTTCTTTCAAAGATTTCTCTCGATGGAGAATTGGAAGTAAATCTACTCCAGCGATATAGAGGAAGTTTCCAACTGTTAATGGAAGTAGCACAGCGATAAATCCTGGAGCAGTATCTTGAAGTACGAAGACCAAAACAGCACCAAGAAATGATGCAAGACTTGTAAGGAAATTCCAGAAAAGAGCTGCACTCTTAGTATAACCGCTATGCATCAGTACAGCTGCATCCCCTAATTCTTGTGGAAGTTCATGAGCAAGTACTGCAAGTGTCGTAATCACTCCAAGTATAGGATCAGCGAGGAAACTCCCTGCGATGATAATTCCATCAAAGACATTGTGTACTGCATCTCCTACCATCACCATTGTTCCTGCAGTGTGATGCATATCACAATGATCATCATGACAGTGCCTCCAGTGAATAACTTTTTCTAATACAAAAGATGCGATGATACCAAGCAACACACCAGCAAAGATTTTCTCAGATGGCATCGAATCAGCTTCAAAGGCTTCAGGTAGTAGATGCAAGAATGCATTTGCGAGTAAAACTCCTGCAGCAAAACTCACGAGGCGTAAAAGCCATTTCCCATGAAGACGTGTAAAAAATAGAGCCACTGCACCAAATGCAACTGCACTCTCAAGCGTAAGAGCAATAAATGTTAAGAGGATCGGAGAAGCTGTGAGCATCGCTCAAGGAGGGAAGGAGATAGACATTTTTTGCATGTACCAAGAAGCTCATGCACATGGGCTGAAAGATGAAAACCACTGCGGCGACTGAGCATATGCTCAACCTTCGAAAGCTCACTGCCATCCTGTTCAGAAATCTCTCCACAGCTCTGACATTTAAGTAAAACATGATGTTTATTTTTATGATCGAAGTTGCAACGCACAAACTCTCCTGTCGCTCCTATAAAATGTGCTAAACCTTTTAAATGAAATGCTTCGAGAATTCTATACACAGTCACAGGGCTCATCTTATGTCCGGCCTTTTGAACACTGGTATAGACCTTCAACGGAAGCAATGGAGTACGTGCTTCTGTAAGAGATTGTAAAACACTACGACGAGCATCGGTATCTTTCAGTCCTACATTTTTTAGTAGCCTTCCATAATTTATTTCTTGCGACATCGATGATAATTTAAACGATGTAAATAACAAATGCAACTATTTGCATTAATTCCAAAAGTTTTTCGCGTAGTATTTTTAGAGTAAAAGTAGAAAATAATGGACAAGGAAAAGAAACAGTAGAGAATAGTTCTATGCCACGGCAACCGAAGCTCGTAAATATTCTTCCGCAATTCTGCGTTGCAGATGATAGTTTGCAAGGAGCTGGAAAACTCCGTGCATCTCCAGGAAGAGTGAATGGAGATTTTTTTGTAACTGTTGTGCTAAGAGAAGGGTTTTTTAGAAGAATCGAGTGCCTCATATTCTCGGCACCTGGCGAAAAAAAAGATCAAAGAATTCCAGTCACTACTTCGCAAACACGTTTACCTATTACCTTTGATCGAAATGAAAAACCAAGAACACCTGTAAGGGTAACTGCTATTTTTAAAGAAAAAACTCCAGAGCTACCAGCAGAAATGCTCTTACAGAGAATGCTTACTGTTGCAGATTCTATGAAACATATTCTCCGGCTTGAGATTCTTCAGAAACCAAAAGAGTATCCCGGCTTTCGTGTAAGAGTAATACTAAAGGAAACTGGAACAAAGCTTGAAAATCTTGTTCTCATTGCAGGGAACTCCGGTATGCCAACGTGCCTTATTCCTATTCATGAAGGAACAGCAGATATACCATTGCTCTTCAATAATCCTACAACAGCAGATCTGCGGCCACACAATGCTCAGCCAGATATTCTTGATAGCGGTGACCTCGCACATGTTGATGCATTGCTCGAGACAGCGCGAAGACCAGTACGTGCGGAGCAAAAACAAGCCTTCCAGGAGTGGGTGAGAAACTCAGGAAAATCTGCTTCTGCCCTGAAAAAGAAATAATTCTAAAAGTATTTCATCGAATTGTCAGAAATATCTGTCGTTTATGTATCAGTAAATACTTTACTCTTTCTCTCAAGAGTAATGCTGTGAAGAACAATGATATTTCTGGTATACTATTTCGATTTACCCAAACACATACCCACAAACATTTATGTCGATCGAAGCATCTGTTGCACATGCACTTCACAAGGATCTCGATATCCTCGAAGCAGATCCAAACGTTATTACACTTCCTGTACGCGATTTGGAAGGCTATATCGACTCGTATATCGTCGGACTCCAGCAAAAGCTTCTTACGACCCTCCAAAGGGCAGGAGAGCCGTATATAAAATCTCGCGACGCAGCTGGGCTCTGTGCTACATGTCTCCAAGAAGGAATCGAGCTGCCAACGAGCATGCTCCTTCGTATCTGCCAAACAATCATGTCACTTACACATCTCGATGCGCGCTTCATCGCAGAAGATGCGGATGGAACCCCGATCTACTATGTGAGAATGGAAGCGTAAGAAAGAGTCCAACGAAACCGAGGATACCAAAGAGTCCGAGGATATTTACTACACCACCAAGGAGGGGCATGCGCCACCGGTGGGGGTCGGCTGGCGGGAATTGGCGCCTGCCCGACCATATGGCAGGCGGGCATACGCGTTTTCTTTCGTCCTTTCTTTGTCGCTTCGGACAAAGAAAGGACAAGCAGAAGAATTTCTCTAAGACTCACAAGATCAAAATATAATCCTTGTTCCGGGACACGATGTCCTAAGCTGCGGTTGTTGTGATAATTGTAAACGCTGCAAAAAAACTACAAGCTACAAGCTACTTCCTACAAACTAACGATTAACGCTTGGAGAACTGTGGAGCACGACGAGCTCTGTGGAGACCCGGCTTCTTGCGCTCTTTGATGCGGCTATCACGACGAAGGAATCCTGCGTGCTTGAGTGTTGTACGGCTTTCTGGAGTAACGAGGATAAGCGCGCGACTGATGCCAAGGCGAATAGCATCACTCTGAGCACTCTTTCCTCCACCGACAACTTCGATATCGAGGTCAACCTTCTTGAGCTGATCTGTGAGTTCAAGGGGAGCAAGAGCGTTCTCTGGACCAGTAGAAACGAGGTAGGACTTGAGCGGCATTCCATTTACAGTCACTTTCCCTTCACCTTCCAAAAAGAGGCGTACACGTGCGATCGCACACTTGCGCTTTCCGAGACCGAAGTAGTAAGGACGATTGGACATAATAGCTTAGAACGGGAAAGGAACAGGCTTATTTGCTTCGTGCTTATGCTCAGCTCCAGCAGTAATGTGGAGGTGCAGTAAGAGCTTCTCGCGTGTGAGGTTCTTCGGGAGCATACCTTTCACTGCATGGAGAATAATTTCTGCTGGATCCTCTGCGCGAAGGCGCTTTGTCGTCGTCTGCTTCAAGTGACCGAAGTACCCCGTGTGTCGGTGGTACTTTTTTTCATCACCCTTTGTTCCAGTGAGAACAACTTTTTCAGCATTGATGATCACGATATGTGGAGCATTTACCCACTGTGGGACGTACGTAGCATGGTGCTTACCCATCAGAGAACGAGCAACAGTTGTTGCCATGCGACCAAGGATTTTTCCCTGAGCATCAAGGATGTACCAGGTAGGAGTTGCCGATGGCTTAGGGAATGACGTTTTCATGGTGAGGGGGAAGTATCTTACGCGCTCGCCTTCTTCTTGGCGACGGTTGTTTTCTTGCTAGGGGAAGACTTTTTCTTTGGAGCAGGAGCTGCTTTCTCCGTCGTTGCCTCTTCTTTCTTCTCGACGAGAGCATCTGCACCGAAGACAGCATCCATCAGAACGACATCGACGAGCTTTGCTCCATCGCCATGACGCATACCAACTGGAATCATTTTACTAAAACCAGAAGTACGAGTCTTGTAGCGTTCTTTGAGCACTTCGAGAATCTTCTTCGATGCATTTTCATCACAAAGGTATGGAGAGAGACGACGAATTGCGAGACCGGTTGGGAGGGTCTTCCCCATAGTAATAACAGTATCCAAGATCGGACGCATCACCTGTGCGCGCTTCTTTGTGGTGCGGATACGCTCGTAGAGGATCACAGAAGTGACCATATTACGCATCATCTGCTCCACGATGTGGGGCTTATAGGATAGGCGCTTTGAGGAATTGCGATGTCGCATGAGAGGGGAGAGTTACGCTGCGGAATCTTCCGTGAGCTTGAGGTTACGAGTAGCGAGTGTCTGACGTACTTCATCGAGTGCTTTTGCACCAAATCCACGGAAGTTACTGAGGCTATTTGGGTTGCACTTCACAAGCTGTTCGATCGAACCGACTCCTGCATTGATGAGTGCATTGAGTGTGCGTGGAGAGAGATTCAGGATCTCGATTGGAGTGTAGCTTTCCTTCGATGTTTGCGCCTCACCTTCTGGAGCTACCGTGCTTGTGCGAGCGAAGTCTGCCATGAATTCTTTTTCCACAACCTGCTGATCGAGACTGAAGAAATTGAAGTAACTTGCGAGGATTTGGCTGGAGAAGCGAACTGCCTCTTCTGCGCTGAGTGAACCAGATGTCTGTACTTCGAGGATGAGTTTCTCGAGGTTCGTACGCTGACCAACACGAGCAGACTCTACTTCATAACGTACACGTGTGACAGGACCGAAGATCGCATCGATATGCACGAGACCTGGCTCGTTGTGTTTCTTATTACTCTCGGAAGCTGGGCGGTACCCTACTCCCTTCTCGACAACGAGATCTGCCTTGAATGTTGCACCCTTTTCGAGGTGGCAAATCACAGCTTCTGGATTCAGGACTTCGATGTCCGAGCTACACTTCAAGTCTGCTGCAGTGACAGTCTTAGGACCCTTCACATCGATACTGATCGTTTCTGGATCGCGGTGATGTTTGCGGAGATGCACTTGCTTCAAGTTCAATGCAATATCGAGCACAGACTCACGCACACCCTTGAGTGTCGTGTATTCATGCTGAGCACCACTGACACGCAGTGAAGTGATAGCAGCTCCTGGAACGCTACCGAGCAACACTCTTCGTAGAGCATTACCGAGTGTCAGGCCGAAGCCTGTTGGGAGTGGACCGACGGAGAACACCGCATGGTGAGTGTCACCCTTTTTTGGGAGGGTAGCCGACACTTTTGGGAGTCCGATCTCTTCCTGGATAATGTGCATAACAGGTGAGAAGTAAATAAGAGGCAGAATAACGATTAACGTGAGTAGAAACCGATAACCTTCGTGATATCAATTGCTTGTTCGAAGTCCTTATCTTCGGATGGAAGATTCTTCACTTCGATCGCGAGAGCTGGCATATCGACGATGAGCCACTGCGGAGCAACGTACCTCTCATGTGATGTCGTGATGGTCGTGAATGCTGGAGATGCTTTCGTTTGATCGCGGACGGTGATTTTGTCGCCTGCTTCGACGAGGAATGATGCTGTCTTCACGCGCTTGCCATTCACCTTGAAGATACCATGAGAGACGAATTGACGAGCTTGCAAGCGTGTAAGTGCTAATCCTGCACGGAAGATAACGTTATCGAGTCTGCGCTCGAGGAGAAGACGCATCATGCGGTCGGTCTGACCCTTCGCGAGACTGGAACGTGTAAAGATCGCGCGGAGCTTACGATCGTTGATCGCGTACATGCCACATACTTTCTGCTTCTCGAGAAGTTGTTTGCCGTATTCAGAAAGCTTTGGTACACGTGCACCTGGCTCCTTGCCAGCTGTGTGTGGACGACGAGAGAGGATACGATCGTATTTCTCAGAACCATAGAGGTTCATCCCCTGCCTTCTGCATTTCTTGGCCTTTGGTCCTGTATAACGCATAGAAGATCAAAATGGGAATTAGATGCGACGTGGTTTCGTTGCCTTGCAACCACCGTGAGCGATGGCAGTTGTATCGACAATCGCGTCGAGACTGACACCAGATGTCTGTAGGCCACGGATTGCTTGTTCACGACCTGGGCCGATGCCCTTCACCTCGACTTGTACGGACTGGATACCAAATGCAGCAACGCGCTCAAATGCTTTCTCTGCTGCAACTTTTGCTGCGTATGGAGTTGCTTTGCGTGCACCCTTGAATCCAGAGGAACCACTGCTTGCCCAGCCGAGAACGTTTCCGTTCATATCTGTGACTGTGACAATCGTGTTGTTCTCACCAGCGTGAATACATACACGAGCTTTTGTGACTGTGCGCTTCGTCTTCTTCTTGCCTCCAACTTTTGGCTTCGGTGCTGCCGCATCTGCAGCAGCTGCTTCCTTTGGAAGAGCATTCAAAACAGCATCGACGACGCTGATCTTTTTCTCAGTTGGAGCCTTTGATGAGGAAGGAGTAGGCATAAGAGGAAATCAGGTTTATGTCTTCGTGAGTGCTGTGCGACCAGAGAGACCAACTTTCTTCTTTCCACGGCGTGTGCGAGCATTGCGCTTGGAGGACTGACCGTGGACAGGGAGCTTGCGCTTGTGGCGGTTCCCTCTCCATGTACCGATATCCTGGAGACGCTTGATGTCGAGAGAAATCTTGCGAAGGAGATCACCTTCTGTTGGAATCTTTTCAATCATGGAACGAAGTGCTCCCTCTTGAGCTTCTGTGAGATCCTGGGCTTTTGTTACTGCATTGATCTTCGCTTCTTTCAAAAGTTTTTTTGCCATGGACCTCCCTACACCCTTGATCGCTGTGAGTGCGATCTCGATGTGCTTATTGCCGGGGAGGACGATACCAGAGATACGAACCATGAGAGTCAGAAAGGAGGATAAATTAGCCTTGGCGCTGCTTATGACGTGGATTCTTGCAGACGATGCGACGAACGCCCCTGCGTACGATGACGCGGCAATCCTTGCACCGTGGTTTGATAGATGGGCTAACCTTCATAATAAGTGGAAATGTACTTACGTTCTAGGAGGAGGCGGTGACCCTGGCTGCAGGGCCGACGTCGCCGTAAAACGATAGACGATTCTCCCTTTCTGTAGATCGTAGGGAGTCATCTCTACCTTTACTTTGTCTCCGGGGAGGATGCGAACTTTGTGAGTGCGCATGCGTCCAGCGAGAGAACAAAGCAATGTATGATCCTTCGCTTCATCGGATGTCACTCGCACACGGAACGTCGTATTGGGATAACACTGATCTACTACGCCGACGAGTTCGATAACATCCTTCGACAAAGAATTGAAGAGCGGAAAAGAGCCGATAGATCCTAGAGAAGTTCTCCTGACATGGCAAGCCTTGGTAGGAGGAAAATATGGCCTCGAGGCGTAAATCATATTGCAATT
>CAYRWT010000036.1:0-9288 GCA_964428105.1 uncultured Candidatus Peribacteria bacterium | reverse complement strand
TGGTGCCGAGGGCGGGAATTGAACCCACACACCTTGCGGTAAGGGATTTTAAGTCCCTCGCGTCTACCATTCCGCCACCCCGGCACTGTTCTTCAGTATACGCAAAATGGTAGAAGAATTCATAGAATTGAATAAATATTAAAAATATGTTATAATATACTGAAATTATTACAAAAACATATTGCTATGAACGTTATTCGTATACTGACATCGCAGCGCCGACTTGGTTACACACTTGCTTTTGGAGCACTGATCTCCGGTGGTACGTATAGTGCTCTTGCGAAGGGTCTTACAGGCTACCTTTCACCATTCTCATTACTGCTTGTGAGTGAGGCACTCACGGCGCTTTTTATTATTGTTACTTTTGGTCTTGTGCCGCTACTGAAAAAATTGAAGACACTTCCTCTGTCCTCTCTTGGGATAGCAGCACTTGTAGGTTTACTGAATTCTGTAATTGCCCCACTTTTTTGGTTTTATGGTCTTTCAAAAACAACTGCGGTAAATTCAGCGATTCTTTCCACTTCGGATGTTATCTTCGTCCTTTTATTGAGTTACTGCATCCTTAAAGAGCGTCCATCGAAGATGCAAGTCGCCGGCGGTCTCGTTGTTCTTTCTGGTGTTTTTGTTGTGAATGTTGCATCGCTCAATGATTCGTTGGGTGTAAATATTGGTGATTTCCTCATTCTTACTGCTGTAGCTTCTGGCGCATTGGGAGCGGTACTCTTCAAAAAATATCTCTCAAATATTATGCCGGAATTGGCTGTTGCAATACGTAATATCACCGCGATTATCATTGTTGCGTGTTTGAGTACATTTCTCGATCATGCATTTATACGTGAATTGACGGAATTTCCTGCTGAGAAGGTAGTACTCCTTCTTGCATTTGGTTTCTTCTCACGATACATCAACCTCACATGCTTCTATGAAGCCCTCGACAGACTTCCTGCAACCACAGTTTCTCTTTTGGAAATAGCCAATCCACTTTTTGGTATGTTCTTTGCAGTTCTTCTCCTCGATGAAAGTCTCTATACATATCATATTGTTGGTGCGGGTCTTATGGTGATTGGACTTGTTATTGAGCAAATGTCCGAAACAACTCTTGCGAAATTTAAGTGCAAGTCTCTCATCTTGAAGCTTTCACTAAGAGATAAAAATCCTATGACACACTTGCTTACGCGTATTACGCGTCACAGCTAAAATATTGAACTGCCGAATCTTTAGATTGGAAGCACGGAAATATCTGGAAGAGAGTTTTTTTCAGAAGTATTTCTCTGATTTGCATTTGTAATAACTCTTCCATTTTCTGGATTAATTTCTTCTGCTGTAAGAATGAGTCTTCGTAGTGTTGTCCCAATAGGAACGCAGGTCATGAGGGAGGCTAATCGCTGTCGTGTAGGTTGATCCAGCACCGAAACATCTGTTGGTTTTACTTCGCGCTTGCTGATGATGCGATAGACATAGAGATCTCCTCCATAATACACAGAGTATGTATCGCCAATTTCTAATTCTTGCAAACGTGCAAAAACATCTTTGTAGCTTCCACTATCCCACGGATAGTACGAACTATGACCGGTGACAAAGAAATTTCCAGGTTGTCCTGGTCTTGCTGAGCCTGGATAATGCACAACACCTTCTCGGAGCGCTGTTTGAATGTCTTCCTCAAATTGCTTCCAATTTTCCTTGAGTAAGGCATCGATCGTTGGTCGCACAACCGGAACATTGATGTTGAGTTTTGGGATAATGATTCGATCTTCAATTGGTCCTACTTTTGGCAGTAAGCGATGTAGGTTGGTGCTCTGTTGAACTTTCGATAAGAGTGCACCAGTAGCGTGAGCTCCAAAGATTCCTTTTGATAGACGAGTGAGAGAGGATTCACGAGCGATATCTCGTCCAATTGCGAGTTGTGCTCTAGCGATACCCCAAAAACTTTGGTAGTTGACGATCACAAAAAGTGTAGTAAAAATCGCAGCAAATGTTCCACCGAAGCGAAGGCTGTCACCAATAAAAATTTTCCAGCGAGGAGTATGTGCTGTTGTGCGAAAGAATGTTGGAGGAGTGAGTGGAGAGAGAAGGAGCGAGGGAAGCTTCAGGATTCCACTCATCAGTGATGTAAGCAGGGATTGAATATGCTCAATGAAAGAATGAAAAACTTCATATATCCCTTTTTTTGTTGCGTGCATTTGATTTCTTCCTTCTTCCAATGCATTCCCAAGCAGTGAGCGAGTGGACATCGTCACTGATATCGGTGTTTGTACTCTGTGTTTTGGAGCAATGAAATGTTGTTGTCGTAGAGAATCTTTATTCCGATGAATACGGGAAATGTTGCGCATTTGTACATTTTTTGTTGGTTGTGATGTTCCAGGAATAATGATATTTCCCTGTGCATCATAATGCGCCGAGTGTTGTGGGTTCTGACGATCTCGCATGTATGAGGATTCTAGCACATACAGAAGCTTCTTAGGTCATAGCTTCTTAGCTTCTTAGGTCACATCTTTCTTCTGAATTATTTGCAATATTTCCTGCAATGGTTCCGCCACCAATCACTTCTGCGCCACGATAGAGGACTAACGCTTGCCCGATTGCCTGGAGAGGTTGTGGTGATGCAAAGAGAAATCTATATGCATTATTCTTTCGTAAAAGTTTCCCGGGAAGACGTTTTGAAAGTGATCGTACGCGACATTCATATTGCGTCTCATCTTCTTGTGGCTTCCACGTAACAAAACATACATCTTCTAAGAGAAGGGAGGAAATACTCTCTTTGCCTTTTTCGGCAACGATCAATGTATTATTCTGGGGGTCTTTCTCCACAACTTCCAGAGGGACTTTCAATCCTCCGATTTTTAAGCCTCTGCGCTGGCCAATAGTGTAGAGCGGTATGCCATCATGAGTACCAACGATCGTGCCATCGCGTCGGAGAATATTTCCGGTTTTGAGCATATTTTTTAAGTGACGTTTCAGGAACGCCTCTGGAGTTTTTTCTGGAAAGAAGCAGAGATCTTGGCTTTCTCTGTAAGAATCGGGAATTGGTATGTCGAAATGTTTTGCGAGTGTATAGACTTCAGACTTTTGTAGATTTCCCAGTGGGAAGATGCATGAACGCAGTTGTTCCTGGGAAAGAGAGTAGAGGTAGTAGCTTTGATCTTTCTTCGGATCCAGAGCTTCAAGCAGCAATGCACGAGTTGTTCCATCGGAACATTGTTCGATGGCTGTGCGCGCATAGTGTCCTGTGGCAAGCGCTGCGCAATCCAATTCTTTCATGAGTTCAAGGAGGCGACCAAATTTAATCGATCGATTGCATGCGATGCATGGATTTGGTGTTTTTCCTTTTGCGTAGTCTGCGAGGAATGGATCAACAATGTTCTTTTTAAACTCATCTTCGAGTGAAATGATATGGAGCGGGATTCCAAGTTTTTTCGCTACAACACTCGATCGTGCAATATTCTGTGTCGTGCAGCATTTGCTTGGGAGGATCTGTGCGAGTGCTGGGGCGAGTGGATCGCTCCAGAGTGTGAAACGTACACCAATCACTTCGTGTCCTTGCTCTTTGAGGAGATGAGCAACAACACTCGAATCAATGCCGCCGGACATCGCAACGAGAATACGCATGATAGAAGTATTCTACATTCTTTTCTTTCATGTGCTCTTGCATAGTGGTAGCTCGCAGAGGAGAATCTTCCAGTATGGAATCTACGGCAAAAGTACAGGCGTTTATCGAGCATGCACGCTCAAAGGGTATGGATCATCCGACGATTCAGCTTCTTCTTACTTCTGCAGGATGGAAAGAGAAGGATATTGCAAGAGCTTTTGCTGATAGTAGCCTGACACTTCCTGTGCCAGAACCTCCAGATGGTGGAGCGAGAGAGGCGTTTTTCCACCTACTTTCTTTTGCTTCACTTGCAACAGCAATTGGGGCATTGGTTCATCTCTTTTTCACAGCAATTGAACGCTATTTCCCAGATCCAGCGATCGATCCATCGTACATTTCTTCCGATGATTGGCGCGTGAGTGGCATCCGTTGGTCTCTCTCTTACCTCATCGTTGCGGCGCCGATTTTTTTGCTGTTACAGCGTCATATACTCTCAGAATTACGACGTCATCCTGAGCGTGCGTGGTCTGCGATTCGTCGCTGGCTTTCGTACATCATCCTCTTTTTTGCTGCATGTGCATTATTTGGTGACCTTATTACGCTCGTTTTCTATATGCTCGACGGCGAGCTTACGGCGCGTTTCATCGCAAAAGTCAGTGTTGTTCTTCTCCTCGCTGGCTCCATCTTCTCGTACTATTTCATTGGTTTACGCTTAGAACCTAATGAGAAACATATGCAGATCTTCCAGCGATCGTTTGGTATCTTTGCAATCCTCGTTATTGCTCTCGGTCTTTGGTCAGGATTCTTCTTTACAGGGTCGCCATCGAATGCGCGCATGAGGAATCTCGATGAAAAGAGAGAGCAAGATCTTCGTGCAATTCATAATGCAGTGCTGGATCTCGTGCACAAGAAACCGGTATACGGCGATACGACGTATCTTCCATCACTGGATGCACCACTACCGAAAAATATTGATGATCTTGTTGCGAAGTCAGAGTACATGCTTTCGATTGCTGACCCATCGACGAATGCTCCATACGAATATAGCACGTCAGATGCACTACATTTCCGACTTTGTGCAACATTTGATTTGCCGTATGAAGATGCATATTTGAAAGTATGGAACCATGCTGCTGGGCATCAATGTTTTGATTTCGATGCTAGAGAAACTCGTCGATACTAACGTCGATTATGATTGAGAAGATCCGCGCACTCCAGGCTGAGTACGTGCGACTCCAAGAGGAGTTGCAGGATCCTGCTGTTTTCAATGATCCAAAAGAAGTACAGAAGCGTGGAAAGCGGATTTCTGAGCTCGAGCCCGTGATTCCGATACTCAAGCGTTACGATGCCTGTGAACAGGCAATAGCAGTTCTCCCGACGTTACAGAATGATCCAGAGCTTCTGCAACTAGCAGAAGAAGAAGCTGCTCAAGCGCGTGCAGAGATGCCGAAGCTTCTTGCGGAGATGAAGAAGTTTCTCTTACCCCGAGATCCTCATAACAATCGTGGTGTGATTTTAGAAGTACGAGCAGGAACCGGAGGAGAGGAGGCGGCACTCTTTGCAGCAGAGCAACTACGAATGTATTTGCGGTATGCTGAGTCGCGAGGATGGAAGGCGGAGATGCTCGATATTTCTCACGCTGAAGCTGGTGGATTAAAAGAAGTCTCGGTACGTATTCAAGGAGATGGCGTTTATGGAGACCTAAAGTTTGAATCTGGTGTCCATCGTGTCCAGCGTATTCCAGCAACGGAGAATAAAGGGAGAGTGCATACATCGACAACAACAGTTGCGATCCTTCCCGAGGCAGAAGAAGTGGATGTTGTTGTTCGAAATGAAGATCTGAGGGTTGATACGTATCGCTCTGGAGGTGCAGGAGGACAGCACGTGAATAAAACAGAAAGTGCAGTACGCATCACACATATCCCAACAGGAACAGTTGTCGCTTGTCAGAGTGAACGAAGTCAGCTGCAAAATAGGGCTCTTGCGATGACATTACTTCGTAGTCGCATCTATGCTGCTGAGCAGGAGCGACTTGCAAAAGAGCGAAAAGATATGCGTTCAGGCCAAGTAGGGACGGCAGATCGTAGTGAGAAAATTCGTACGTACAACTTTCCACAGGATCGTATTACTGATCACCGTGCGAATATCAATTTCTCAAACATTCCTGCAATCATGGAAGGAGAAATGGGAGATATCGTTGCAGGGATGAAGCAATGGGAAGAGGAACAGCTTCTCGCACAACTGCGCTAATAATTTCCACTGCGAATTTTATTTACAAGGTCGATACGTTTTTGCACGGTTTCTGTAGCACCGATATCTGCTCGGAAACGTACAGGGCCAGTGGCTTGCGCACAGATAGATTGAGCAGCTGATTCTGCTTCCTCAAGTGTGTCGCCGATACCGACAACTCCAACAGCACGAGAGCTACCAAGGAGGAGTTTCCCTTTCTCATTCATCGTGATATCTCCGTAGTAACAGTGGACATTGGATGGCAAATCAGTCGGAACAAAGAACTCCTTTCCAACTTCCTTTTTACCTTCAGGGTAACTTCGTGGTGTGATGTACTTACAAACCGTTGCCTTGCGCTCAAATTCCACCATTTCCTTCGTGAGAGTTCCAGCGAGGATTGCCTGACAAATTTTGACGAAGTCACTCTTGAGAAGTGGAAGGATATTTAGTGCTTCTGGATCTCCAAAACGTGCGTTGTACTCGATGAGGCGAATACCATCTGCTGTTGCCATAAATCCTCCATAGAGTATGCCGTGGTACACCTCACCACATTCCTTCGCGAGAGCGGCAGCAATTTGCTTATTGAGCTCACTCGCCTTCTTCATATCATCTGCGGAGAGGAAGGGGAGCGAATGATCTGCGGCAGTGTACGTTCCCATACCACCAGTATTCGGTCCACTATCACCAGCAAACGCACGCTTATGATCCTGGATTGCAGGCATATCCACTGTCACTGTGCCCGAGACAAACGACATAAGACTAAACTCCACACCAATAATTTTCTCTTCGATCACAGCACTGCCGCATTGTGCAATACACTCCATAGCGTAGTGCACACCAGAAGCAGATGTTGGTAAATGTTCGCCGCTTACCTTCACGCCTTTTCCACCCTTGAGCCCATCGTACTTCACGACGTAATGTCCCTGCAGATCTCGTTCGATGTAGGAGAGAATACTTGCTTCTAGCTCTTTGAGTTTATCCGAAGATGTAAATTCAAAGACACGAAACTTTGGATTCCCTGGGATGTTGTATTGCTTGAGGAGGTGTCGTGTGAAACTTTTACTGGACTCGATACGTGCAAGATTTTTTCTTGGAGCGATACTTGGTACTCCAATTGACGCTAAGCGATCGACGAGACCCCCTCCAATAGGATCATCTGGAGCGATGAAGGCAAAGTCTGGCTTCGTGCGGCGTGCGAGCTCGAGAATTGCAGGGAAATGCATGATATCCATCTGCACGTGTTCTTTACTGACCTTCTTTAAGAATGGATCACAATTTGTCGTTGCACAAATAAGTTCTGGCTGAGGATTCGATCGTAAAAGGGCTTCTGCGATTGCATGCCCACGAGCGGAGTTGGAGATAAGAAGAATGCGCATAAAAGCCGTTATACAAGGGACATCATCTTATATTGATCGCCGGATGGTGGCTGATCAGCAGAAAAAGTTTCACGAGTTGCATTGCGGCCAGATCCTAAGCGTTCGAGGAGTTCCTTTGTTACTTCTGCTGTTGGATATTTTCCCGTAAAGCAGCCGTCGCTAAATCGTTTGATCTTTGGATTACCAATTCGGATAGCACGATGAAGATCGGCAATAGAGAGATAGAAAAGCGCATCTGCTGTAATCGCTTGGCGGATTTCTTCGATGCTATGGTTTGCAGCGATAAGTTCTGTGGTTGTAGGAAGATCGATGCCGTAGGGATCTGGTCCGATGATCGGAGGAGATGCAGAAGCAAAGTAGACTTTTTTTGCACCAGCTTTGCGTGCCATTTCTACGATCTTGCGACTCGTATTTCCTCGGACAATCGAGTCATCGACGAGGAGCACACATTTATCCTTAAACTCCAGATCAATAGGGTGGAGCTTGAAGTTAAGACTGCGCTTACGGATTTCTTGCCCTGGCATAATGAATGTTCTTCCGATGTAACGATTCTTTACAAAGCCTTCGCGGTAGCGAACTTTGAGGATATCAGCGAGTCCTGCTGCAGCAGGACGACCAGTATCGGGAATCGGGATCACAGAATCGATGTGGAGACCAGAGGCCTTAATTGATTTAGCGAGAAACTCTCCCATGCGCACTCGTGCTTTATAGACGTTGACTTCATCGATTGTGGAGTCTGGTGCTGCGAGGTAGACCCACTCAAAGAGGCATGGATTGAGTTGTCCACGTCGGCAGATATGTGAGTGGAGCTTGTTCTGTCGATCGATGAAAATCGCCTCACCAGGGTGGATATCTCGGACAAATTCATAGTCGAGTGCTTTAAATACGGTGTTCTCGGAAGCAAGCATGTATTCCTCTCCGAAGCCGTGTTTTCTCTTTCCAAGCTGGAGTGGACGGATACCATGTGGATCACGGAAACCAACAATTCCCTGGTCTCCAATCATCGCAACACAGGAATACGCTCCCTTACATTTGCGAAAGACTGTCGTAAGAGCCTTGAAAACATGTTTTGGCTGGAGCTTGCGTGGACGCTGATGCTCGAGAGCGAGAGCGAAGACATTGAGCAAAACTTCGGAGTCTGAGCTTGTATTGAGATGGTGATAGTATTTCTCTTTGAGCTCTTTACTCAGTTCAGAAGCATTGGTCAGATTGCCGTTATGTGCGAGCGCAATACCGAAGGGTGAGTTGATAAAAAATGGCTGCGCTTCAAACTCACTGGAGCAACCAGCGGTAGGGTAGCGCACGTGACCGATGCCCATAGGACCCTTGAGTCTCGCAAGTGAGCTTGCATGAAACACTTCGCTCACAGTGCCATTGGACTTCTTCAAGTGAAACTGATTGTCGTACGTTACGATCCCAGCAGCGTCTTGCCCTCTATGTTGGAGGACGATGAGTCCATCGTAGAGATCCTGGATGGCGTTGCCGAAGCTAGAAACTGCGATGATACCGCACATAACGTTGAAATGGAGAAAGGGGAATGACCAAGCACGACCTTCCGCTATCTATAGGGAAGGCCGAAGAATCGCTGGTTCCTCTAGCACATCTGCATCATAGAGGGAGAGAAGCTCTATTGCCAAGACATCTTGAGTATTCCAGTTTTACTTCTACAGCTACAGCACTATTAAGCTTTCGCAGCAGGATCTTTTTCCTTGTCAGTAGCAAATTGTGCAAGGAAGTCAGTAGCTTGTGTTTGTGTCAGTGTTTCGGGTGCATCATTCTTCTGTGCTGTTTCGAGAAGTGTTATGAGCAACTGTCGTACAAGCTCAATTGGAGCACCGAGTTTCTGTTGGCGTTCTTTCAGATATCTCAGTGCTCCTTCTCTATCTGTATTTGCGGTTAAAAAAAGATGAGATCCCTTTTGTTGCAGTGTTTGATTCAAGGATACCTCAAAATATCTTCTTTTATCTTTAAGAATCTCCGCCCAATTTAAGAAGCTTTCTAAATGAGTAGCCTCTATAACATCAAGGCGAGAGAGAAGTATTTGTGCTTCGCTGACGATTGAGAGGAGTTCTGTCCCTTGAATATATGTTATGAGTT
>CAYRWT010000035.1:0-9499 GCA_964428105.1 uncultured Candidatus Peribacteria bacterium | reverse complement strand
TCGTTCACCATAATAGGTGCACGTTTGTACACTGTCAAGAAAAAACTTGATTCTCTGAAATATCACACTGCAACTATAAAAACTATAGGAGCTGCACCCTTCCATGGGTGCAGACGGTGCATTGAAATTGCAATCTTCAGTTGTAAGAATATTTTTACCAGTAGTGACCAGGAATTATCTGTCCTTTCTTTGTCCAAAGCGACAAAGAAAGGACGAAAGAAAACGCGTATGCCCGCCTGCCATATGGTCGGGCAGGCGCCAATTCCCGCCAGCCGACCCCCACCGGTGGCGCATGCCGCCCTTGGTGGAAAAAAATTATAAAAAAGAAAATTTTAAGGCAACAGAACGATTCTTGTGATTGAGAGCGATTACTTCACCTCCTTCAATCTCGCTGCAATTTTTGCAATCTTTCCTTTTGCTTCGGTGACTTTCGCGCGCTCAGCTTCGACAATCGCGGCAGGTGCTTTCGATGCAAACTGAGGATTCTGTAAACGGCCTTCGATATTTGCAACGTACTTCGTAAGATTCTCAAGTTCACTACTTAAAACCTGCTTCTCTTTTTCAGGATCCAAGAGACCTTCCAGTGAGAGGTGCACTTCGACGTCTGTAAGGAACGTGCTCACACATTCACCTGGCTTTTTACTTGAATTCTCGATGCCAAGACTTGAAACACGCGCCATACGTTTGATGTGTTCGCCCATATCAGAGAAAAGCTTGTGGTGCGCAGAAGAACAGAGAGTGACTTCTACGGGCTTCCCTGGCTCAATCCCCTGATCCACTCTGAGCTTACGAATCGCTTTTATAACATCGATAAGAACTTGCAAATCATCATGCGCATCACTCAATTCTACGCTTGTCTTTTCTTCGTTCGGCCACGACTCCGAAATAAGTGAACCATCATCTGTAGATTTAAATGAACTCCAGAGCTCTTCTGTAACAAATGGGCAGTACGGATGAAGGAGTGTGAGGATTGTGCGGAAACAATGCACTGCAAAACTAGGATTTGGCTCACCTTTACTGAGTTCGATATACCAATCACAGAAATAATCCCAGACAAAGGAGTACATACGCTCCCCTACTTCACTTAAGCGATATTCTTTCAGACTACTTGTGATGTCTCGTACTACCGCTTGCAGCTCACAAAGCAGTGCTTTATCGGCAAGGCTCTTCGGTGCAACATCATCACTCACAACTGCTGGATCGAGTTTCACTTGCTCGCACTGGAGAAGGATGAATCGCGCTGCATTCCAGAGCTTATTGATGAAGTTACGGTATCCTTCAATTTTTTCAGAATAGAGACGCATGTCGTTGCCTGGGCTCTGACCGACAATCATGGAAAGACGCAGAGCATCCGCGCCAAAGCGGCTAATCATATCCAGTGGATCGATCATCGTCTCAGGGTCAGATTTACTCATCTTCCTGCCATCACGCGTACGCACGAGACCGTGGAGGTACACCGTACGGAACGGAACACGATCAGTTGCTGATAAATCTTTCTCTGAAAAATTGCTCCCAACATACGTCGTCATAAGGATCATGCGTGCGACCCAGAAAAAGAGAATATCGTAGCCTGTTTCCATCACACTTGTGGGATGGAATGCCTGAAAGTCAGGACTCTGTTTGAGCATCTCAACTAATGAGAGTTTCGGATCCTCCGTGAGCTTGGGGTCGATGAGCGTAGACCACGTCCAAAGTGCAGAAGAGAACCATGTATCAAGTGTATCTGGATCTTGCTCCCAAACTTCAGAGTGATTGTTCTCTGGCAATGTACCAACATGAAGTTTCTCACCAGAGTACCAAACAGGAACCCTGTGCCCCCACCAGATCTGACGGGATATACACCAATCGCGAAGATTATCAATCCAGTGGAAGTACGTTTTCTCAAATCTCTCCGGAATAATTGCGATCTCTTTTGATTCAACAACTGAGCGCAGAATCTCTTTGATGGAACGTTTCTTCTTGCCCCAGAGAATGACTGGCTTCTTCACATCAATAAACCACTGCAATTTAATCTGTGGCTCGATCGATCCCCCGCCACGACTGTTTGTCGCTTTATTATGAACGTACGCAGCCTCTGTCTTCACAAGTAAGCCTTTAGAATTGAGTTTTTCGACAATCAAGGGACGTGCTTCCTCGATCTTCATACCTGTAAATTCACCAGCAATCGCAAGTAAACGACCACTGAAATCGATCACCTGTTCTTTCTCGAGCTTGTGCCTCTCAGCGATTTCGAAGTCCACAGCGTCATGCCATGGGGTGATGGTCATCACACCTGTACCAAACTCTGGATCTACTGCAGTGTCTTTGATAATCGTTGCACGTACAGGACCATTGATCCACTCGCAATCGAATGTCTGGCCATGCTTGTACTTGGCATAGCGCTTGTCATCCGGATGCATGACGACGTATTTATCTCCAAACTTCGTCTCGGGTCTCGCGGTTGCGATTTGGAATGGGCCGTATTGGAAGGTATAGAAGGGAGTCGTTTCTTCGACCCACGTAACTTCATCATCGGAAACTGTTGTCTGGAGCTTCGGATCCCAGTTCACGATACGATGTCCACGGTAGATGAGCCCATCGTCGTACATCAGCCGGAAGACCTCATTTACACAGCGATTGAGTGATGGATCGAATGTATAGCGCTCTCTCGACCAATCGCAGGAAGAACCCATCTTGCGTACTTGAGAACGAATCGTGCCACGACTTTGGTCGACAAATTCTGCAATTTTTGCGACGAGTTTTTCTCGACCAAGTGTCTTGCGAGGATCTGCCATGCCCTCGGATTTGAGTTTACGAATAACGACATTCTCTGTCGCGATCGCTGCGTGATCTGTGCCTGGGAGCCAGAGCACTTCCTTGCCTTGCATGCGCTGAAACCGCGCAAAGATATCCTGGAGAGCAAGCATGACAGCATGACCTAAGTGCAGCTGCCCTGTCGCATTTGGCGGCGGCATGCTGATAGAAAATGACTCTTTCTTTTTACTGTTTACGCTCTCAGCATTCGCACGAAATACACCACTCTCCTCCCACATTTTGTAGATGCGATCTTCTGTACCCTGTGGTTCGTAGGCTTTTGGTAACACGAAAGAATTGTACAAGGACAATGAGTAGGAGGGAATTACTTCCTAGCTTGTAGGTTTTTCAATGAGTAAAGAACCTCTGAAAAATGCAAAAATGTCTCATTCGTGTATAGTTGTTCTTCTATGAATACTCTCACTCCAATACCGGGCATAGAAACATTGGGCGCAGCGCCTGCTACTTCCCTCTTTGTAAATGCGGCACTCATTGCTGGAGGTATCGCCGCAGGAGTACTTGCAACTCGTTGGCTTCTACAAAAGATTGGTATTGTTTCAAAGGCGTAATAATTGACACTCGATTAATCACGCTTAGAATAGTTATAGAAATGCGCTCATCTCTCGTCCTCACTGTCGTGGTCGTCTGCCTCTTGCAAGGCGGCTCCGCGGCGTAGACGAAATCTACTAACCTACGGAATCCAACCCTTGCACACTGCGAGGGTTTTTTATTTTCCCCTACCAAACATGGCACAACATCCTCTCGATAATGGCTCTCCACGATCACATGAATTGCGTACACAACTCCTTTGTGCTGCAGCTGCTTTGCAAACAATGCAGCGCCTTGCTCCACGAAGAACATCGATAGAATCTCGCGCAGCAATCGCCGCTATCTTCAAAGAAATACAAATATTCTTGGAATCCGACATTGGCATCATGAGTCTTGAAAATCCTCAAGTCCCCGGTAACACAGATGATGTGAAGTGGAATCACTATATTCATGAGTGGCTTCGCTTTAAAAATGGACTCCTACAACCACCATTTCTCGCAAGCATTCAACGATTACAACAAGAACATCGCAAAGCATTTAATGAATTCCAAGCCCTTCTTTCATTTAGCTGGGGAACGAGAAATGTTGGTACAGCAATTCTTCCAAGAAACGCTTGGCAACAAGCAAAAAACCAACGAGAATAGAGCTGATGACAAATGCTCCACTCGCAGGTCCAGAATCTCTCTTAGCCCCTGGGCATCTCCCTGCTCCGGCAGAATTTGCTACCAGTGCTATACATGGCATCGCAAGCATTCTCCCCGGAGCACTTGCCATTGGAATCGGCTTCCTCGGACTCAAAGCAATTGTGACAGGAGAAAATCCTCTCAATGGCATTCTCGGAAAAAAGACAGTAAGGTAATGGCTGATATTCATAACAATGCCAAAGTACGCTTTTCAATGTCAGGCATGTAAAGGAGAGTTCGAGGTCTCGATGTCACTTGGATCAAAAGAATTACCTGAATGTCCAAGCTGCAAAGGAACATCAAGAAAAATCCTTCGACCACCGATGATTCACTTCAAGGGTAGTGGCTTCTATCGAACAGATAGTTCAACGGCAAATGTTGCCCCTACAGAAAAACCAAAGGAGACAACTCCGATGGCTGACACAGGTACCAAAGCGAATACAAACGAAACGAAGCCCTCGGAACCAAGTCCGAAGGCTTCGAACGATGCAAAGAAAACAGATTAACGACGTGGACCGCGATTCATCGGTGGACGTGGTGGTGGCATACCCGCTGGCATCGGCTGAAGTTGCTTCAAGCTCAAGCGTGTTTTGCCTTCGACTGGATCGTACTCGATACACTTCACTTTGGTCTCTTGGCCGACATTGAGTACATCCTGCACGCGTTCCGTACGCTGCCACTGGAGCTCAGAGATGTGCACCATGCCATCTTTGCCTTGAGAGAATTCTACGATAGCACCCACGCCATCGATCACGCGTACGACTTTCGCATCGTAAATTTTCCCTACTTCTGGCTTTTCGACGATTCCAAGAATCGTAGCCTTTGCTTTCTGCATCATCTCAGCATTCACAGCTGTGACGAAGACCATGCCGCTATCCTCGATATCGATTTCCACACCGAGTTCCTTCGTAATCCTCTGGATTGTCTCACCACCCTTACCGATAACAAGGCGAATATCCTCTGGATTAATCTGAATTGTCTCGATACGTGGAGCAAATGGACTCATTTCTTTGCGTGGCTCAGGGATAGCCTTGAGCATCGTTGCAAGGATAGAAAGACGACCACTGCGTGCGCGCTCGAGCGCTTGTTTGAAGATTTCATCTGGAAGTCCCTTGATCTTGATGTCCATCTGAATTGCAGTGATGCCCTTCTCTGTACCTGTCGCCTTGAAATCCATATCTCCACCAAAGTCCTCTTCATCTTGAAGGTCTGAGAGGATGACGTACTTACCTTTCTCTTCATCGGAGATTAATCCAAGTGCGATACCAGAAACTGGAGCGCTGATCGGAACTCCTGCTGCCATGAGAGCAAGTGTAGAACCACATGTTGCTGCCATGGAGGAAGAACCATTGGACTCGAGGATTTCTGTGACTGTGCGAATGGTGTATGGGAACGTCTCTTCTTTTGGAAGTACTGGCAGAAGAGCGCGCTGTGCGAGATTTCCGTGACCGATTTCGCGATTCCCTGTCATAAGTCTGTTGCTTGTCTCACCGACAGAGAATGGTGGGAAATTGTAGTGATGCATATAACGAAGCTCAGACTCTCCCTCCATACCTTCAGCAATCTGCTTATCCCCAGGAGAACCTAAGGTGCACGTCGTAAGACCCTGTGTCTCACCACGCTGGAAGAGTGCAGAACCGTGAACACGCTGTGGGAGTGGATCTGCGATGCAGGAAATCGTACGAATTTCTTCAACCTTGCGGCTACTCATACGCACACCTTCTTCGAGGATCAAACGACGCACTTCGCCCTTGATCACTTTATCCATAAGGGCAGAAGCATTTGCGTAGAGTTCCACAAGATCTGCATTGTCACCCGCTGGACCATACTTCTCCTCTAATTTTGCTTTTGCACCAGAGAGGAATTCATTGAACATCGCACGACGGGTAAGTTTCGGTAGCGGATCACGCACTGCTTTTGTAACCACTGGAAGTGCCCATGCCTTCAGGAATGCATATGCCTCCTGATGGAAGAATGCCTCTTCGACAGTAAACTTTGGCTTTCCAATTTCCTTCTGAATATCAGCGAAGAAGCGAGCGATCTTCTGTGCCCATTTCTTCCCGAATTCGATTGCTTTGAGGATCTGATCTTCTGGAACTTGATTTGCCCCAGCCTCGATCATCACCACACGCTCAAGTGAAGCTGTGACGAACATATCGAGATCACTCTTCAGTCTCGCCTCACGAGAAGGATTGAGCACGAGTTCGCCGTCAATGAGTCCAACGCGCACAGTTCCAAGAGGACCATCACAAGGGCAATCAGAGAGAACAACCGAGAGATTTGCTGCGTTTGCTGCAGCGATATCATGTGCATGTTCGAAGTCATAACTTAAAACAGAACAGAACACCTGAATATCATTGCGAATGTGTTTCGGGAACATCGGACGCAGACCACGATCGATGACACGACCGAGAAGCACACAATCATCACTTGGACGACCTTCGCGCTTACGGAAACGACTACCAGCGATTTTGCCGCCAGCGTAATACTTCTCCTGGTACACGACCTGGAGAGGGAGAAAATCCACGCCATCGCGTGGTTTTGTAGAAACAGTGCAGTTGCCCAGGACGACCGTGTCGCCCATCTGACACATGACAGAGGCATTTGCCTGAGTAGCGATAAGGCCCGTGCGCACAACGAGCTCTTCACTACCGAGAGTAAGAGAATACGATTTCTCCATAATGAGAAGAGTGGAAAAGGGTACAAAACTCCCTACCACCGCGAATGTTCAACGTCTCCCTTGAAGGGGTTGGACTTACACATCAGATCCCTTTTGATCGAAAGGAGCTAGTACGTAAATCCAAGGGTCGACAGAGCACGGTGTAAAGGAGCGTGTACATCGTACACGCCCCTAGGGTTTGAAGCGAGGGAAAATCTATTTTGCGAGATCGAGTGTCTTTACTACTTTCTCATACTGCTCAGGCTTGTTCATACGAAGGTATGTAAGAAGCTTGCGACGACGAGCAACTTTTGCAAGAAGCCCACGACGAGCAGAGTGATCCTTCTTATGATCCTTCAAATGTTTTGTAACTTCTGTAATTTCACGAGTAAGAATAGCCACCTGCACGACAGGAGAACCTGTGTCTTTCGCGTGTGTGCGGTGCTTACCGATAATATTTTTCTTCGCTGTACGCTTGAGCGCCATAAGAGGGATGAGGAAAAGGATAGAATTCTCGTGCGACCGCAGCGGAGCAATCCCAAGGAGCTCCGATCTTGCCATCGCAGAGCAAGGAAGCGATGTCTGGAATAGTTTCCAAACTTCGACGCCGAATTGTAGTCGATTGGCACGTTGTTGTCAATTGAATGATGGCTTTTTCAAGCCGAGGAATGATCGTTCACCATAGAACGAGCATGAAGGGTGTACACCGAAGAAATGGTGTACGAACGACACAAAGTCATTGGTGTGTGATGGAATCTTTGACAGACCACTGCAAATCACTTTCAATGCCGTACTATGATGGCAACATCCGATAAAAAAGAAGAAGGTCCAATAATCGACCATGGAAGGAAGAAGCCTTGTAATGGAACACACGCTATTATGACTGCTATAGCAATCGCAGTTGCTGCCGTAACATCAGGATGTAAAACAACTCCAGATACTCACGTCGCCCATGATTCCACAACGAATATTGACCGAACATTACTGCAACAAAAAATGATAGATGCATTTCTTGCAGAAGTAACTCCTAAAGAATACGAAGCAGCAAGCCTGCATAATGAGGAAAGGATACAAACTACAGCAATCATATCCCCAGAAGAAATAATAGAAGTGCAGTCTCTGCTCGAAAAAGTGAGTGCAAAATATCAACAACATCCAGTAGTAAAAATTTTTACGCAAGAATTTGAAAGTATATTTTCTCCAGAAAAAGTAGAAATGCGAAAAAGTACTCTACAAGCTCAGGGCTTACCAGAGGTAACAACAAGTGGATTGCAAAAATTTTCACTCACAATGCTGAGTACCAATCTTCAAACAACGCTCGAACATGGCCCTGATTTTACTGCCCAAGAAAATAGTCGAAAAGAAGCTTTGGAGAGCATGTTTCATTATTTTTATGTATTACGTAAACAGTTCATGCGACAAGCACAACATACATTCGGAAAAGAGACCAGAGAAATTATTGAGGAAATGAAAAGGCTCCTTAGGGAAAGTAGCAGCATAATTCATAGACTCGAACAAAAAGGATATGACCCCGAAAAAGAAAGGGAAGCATTTGAGGAATGTGCCGAAGAAATAGAGGAAATTATGGAAAGAAGTGATAAGTATTTTGGAAAACTACAATTCGCTTGATACAAATAAAAATGTCATATAAAAGCCGTAAAAACAATATCTCATAATAGAATCTTTGACAGACCACCATGAATCACTTTCAATGACGTACTATGATGACAACACTCGGTAGCAAAGAAGGAGGTCCAATAATCGATCATGGAAGAAAGAGATCTCGCAATGGAACGCACGCTATTATGGCTGCCATAGCAGTCGCAGTTGCTGCCGTAACATCAGGATGTAAAACAACTCCAGATACTCACGTCGCCCATGATTCCACAACGAATATTGACCGAACATTACTGCAACAAAAAATGATAGATGCATTTCTTGCAGAAGTAACTCCTAAAGAATACGAAGCAGCAAGCCTGCATAATGAGGAAAGGATACAAACTACAGCAATCATATCCCCAGAAGAAATAATAGAAGTGCAGTCTCTGCTCGAAAAAGTGAGTGCAAAATATCAACAACATCCAGTAGTAAAAATTTTTACGCAAGAATTTGAAAGTATATTTTCTCCAGAAAAAGTAGAAATGCGAAAAAGTACTCTACAAGCTCAGGGCTTACCAGAGGTAACAACAAGTGGATTGCAAAAATTTTCACTCACAATGCTGAGTACCAATCTTCAAACAACGCTCGAACATGGCCCTGATTTTACTGCCCAAGAAAATAGTCGAAAAGAAGCTTTGGAGAGCATGTTTCATTATTTTTATGTATTACGTAAACAGTTCATGCGACAAGCACAACATACATTCGGAAAAGAGACCAGAGAAATTATTGAGGAAATGAAAAGGCTCCTTAGGGAAAGTAGCAGCATAATTCATAGACTCGAACAAAAAGGATATGACCCCGAAAAAGAAAGGGAAGCATTTGAGGAATGTGCCGAAGAAATAGAGGAAATTATGGAAAGAAGTGATAAGTATTTTGGAAAACTACAATTCGCTTGATACAAATAAAAATGTCATATAAAAGCCGTAAAAACAATATCTCATAATAGAATCTTTGACAGACCACCATGAATCACTTTCAATGACGTACTATGATGACAACACTCGGTAGCAAAGAAGGAGGTCCAATAATCGATCATGGAAGAAAGAGATCTCGCAATGGAACGCACGCTATTATGGCTGCCATAGCAGTCGCAGTTGCTGCCGTAACATCCGGATGTACGACAGTTACAGATACTCTAGGAAAAAGAGAAAATGCT
>CAYRWT010000034.1:0-9637 GCA_964428105.1 uncultured Candidatus Peribacteria bacterium | reverse complement strand
GCACCGATGCTATCCGCAAATTTCTTCGCGCGTTTCGCTCCACCAGCATCTGGTGCGACGACGACTGGGGAAGTGAGCTTCTTCTTTGTGAAGTATGCTGCGAAGATCGACTTCGCATCGACTGCATCCACTGGTACAGAGAAGAATCCTTGTGTTTGATCGGAGTGAAGGCTGAGTGTAATCACGTGATCAGCACCAGCTTCTTCCAAGAGTCGCGCAGTGAGCTTTGCAGATATTGGTTCCCTCGGTTCTGCGATACGATCTTGCCTCGCGTAGGGGAAGTGCGGGAGGATGACGTGGACGGACTTTGCGAAGCTTAAGTGTGCTGCTTGGCACATGAGGAAGAGCTCGAAGAGGTCTTCGTTTGGAGTCTTCGTTCCTGTTTGTAGGATAAAGACTTCTTTTCCTCGAATAGATTCGTCGTACTTCACATAGCGCTCTCCGCAGCTAAAGGACTTGAGTGTGATGTTTCCTAAAGAAACCTTCAGCTCCTTTGCAAGCGCCTTGGCGAGGAGAGGGTGCGAAGATCCAGCGAAGAGGTGCATAGGCAGGAGTATAGTGTACGCAATGCGCGTCCGTTTTACCACTGTTCGTGGAATGTTCGTTGTCGATGATCGCACAAGCGATGCTGTCGCTATAATTTCGGACGTCCTCATCAATCCTGATGATGGTGCGATTCTCGGCTTCTTTGTAATAAGTTTGGGGCTTATCCCAGGGGATAATCTTTTTCTTTGCACTCAGGACATTACTTCTTGGGGAACGAAAGTGCATGTACGTGAGATGGGTGTGATCGGTCCTTTTACCGAACTTGTGCGCTTCACACATTTTCTGGAAGAAAAGAGAACGATTCTCGGTCAGCGCATCGAGACACTGGAGCAACGAACATATCTTGGCAGATGTATGGATATTGGATTTGAAACAAAAGACTTTCATCTCACGATGTTGTATCCAAAAAAATTCTTTCGCCTCCAGGCCCCCATACCTGCGTCGAAAATTCAGGAAGTTACAGAGGAAGCGATTATCGTACTCGATCCAGAGCTTCGCGAGAAACTTCCAGTGAAACCAGTGGTCAATATCCCAGAACTTGCGTGATACCATGCTGTGCAGTTCAACTCTCTTTTGTAAGACTTCCACAAAAATTTCCCTATAACGAAACGCAGAGATAAAAAAATCCGCACCCTCTTTTCTTCGAGAAGGTGCGGAAAAAAGACAAGAATAAATCAAAAATTACGTTGAACTGCCTACCTCGAGAATGCCACCACCTTCAGCGAAGAAGCCGACGATAAGGCGAGCACAAAGTACGACAATAATACCGATAATGACGTAGAGGATAGTTTTCTTAGCAGCATCTTTTGCTTCATCCTCACCACCAGAAGTGATGAGTCTGATACCTGCCCAGATGACGTAGATCACACCAATGATAGTTACGAAATCAAGGACATATGTTATTACTGGAATAACTACGTTTTGTATTACACTATCAGAGTCAGCAACCTCCGCACCCGATAGTCCATCTATCTCTTCGGGAGGAGTAAGAGCAAGAACTTTTGTTACAAACATCTGTGAAGCGAATAGAGCGGAAGAAAGAGTGGTGAGAGGTGATCTCATAAGAGAGGAGGGGGAAAGATCAGGAACTATGTTGGACAAATTTTGTACTCTTCGCAAGAGCATTTATTTTTTTCTGAGCATGCTTCCGATAATGAAAAGAATCGCTGGAAGTGTGAACCAGAGAGCCTGGTTTTTGAGGAAGAAGATCGTAAGATCGCTTGTTTGAGAAAGTGCAGCGAGACTCGCTGGAAGCATGAGGGGACCCTCCAAGATTCCCTTGCCAGAAATGAAAGTTAGTATTGTAGATACTATTAAACTTGCCGTTGCGAAGCCGTATGCACCTGTGAGCAAGAATCCTGTGAATATCCCAGGATCACTGTGAGAGAGCTCTATACCACTGCGGAGAACGAAGAAGATGATGAGAATTGCCAGGAGAATAATTTTTGCACTCGCAAGATTTGTAGGGGTGATGGACGGCCCAAATATTTCGAGTGATACACTCGAGCTCGTGAGTACCCTCAGTACAATCGCCGAGAGACCCTGTGTGGCGATGATAGCAACATACGTTGCGATGATGATGCGTGCAGATTGGCTGCGGCCGAGGATATAACTATAGGAAACAACAACTGCAAAAAATGTGATGAGCACTAAGTCCCATGAAAGTGCGATGCCACTAAAGACCGTTGTCATACTCCCTATGCTAGCGTTCTCGCACGATTCGTAAAACTCCAGTATTCTCTTGTCTACTTTTTATGCGTCACGGATTTCTCTTCATCGACAAACCTCGCGGCCCAAGTAGCCACAGTGTTGTTGCCGATGTACGTCGTATTCTCGGTGAGAGTGCGATTGGGCACTTGGGTACACTCGATCCTCTTGCAACGGGACTTTTAGTTCTCGCTGTAGGGCGCAAAGCACTCAAGGTTATAGAATTTTTCTCCGGTCTTACGAAAGAATACAAAGCAGAAGTGACACTAGGGAAAGTGAGTACGACATACGACGCTGAAGGATTGATCGAAGATACTACGCTGCGTGCAGGTTGGTCTCCACCAGTGGATGCATCTACGCTTCATACCCTGCTTCGTGAACGATTCCTGGGAAAAGTAGAGCAGGTGCCACCAGCGTTTTCCGCAGTGAGTGTTGGGGGTACACGTGCGTATCGCAAGGCTCGTAGAGGAGAGAGTGTGGATATCCCTTCTCGCATGGTGGATATTACGCGCTGCGATGTGCTGGAATATGCTTTTCCACGCGTCTCTCTCTGTATCAGCTGTAGTGCCGGAACGTACATTCGCACACTGGCACATGATCTCGGTGCGAGCCTACGCTGTGGTGGGTATCTCTCCGCTCTTGAGCGGACGAAAGTGGGGGAGTGGAGTGTTCGCGATGCTTGTGAGCTTAAAAATGTTGCGTGGGGGAGAATCTCTCCACTGAAAGATGTCCTCTCTTCATTCCCGCGTCGCGATTTAACGGATGATGAGTGCACGACTCTCTCTCAGGGTCGTGTTATTCCGGGAGAAATTCCTCCTTCTTCTGTACTCATTGGATGGCATGGTGAGTTGCCGGTGATAATTTTGGAGCACAGCAAAAAACATGAAGGCTGTATCAAGGCAAAGAAAGTATTATGAGTATTCAGATATTGAATCCCTACACATATTCCGCTACTCTTTTTCGCGTTGGATCGGTAGCTCAGTTGGTAGAGCAGGAGACTCTTAATCTCTTGGTCGTGGGTTCAAGTCCCACCCGATCCACCACGTCGTTCGCGAACGACGTGGCTCAGCCATTAGGCTGGGCGAAACTTTAGCGTAGTAGTGTTTTTGTTTTGCGTACTATTTTTGCTTCCAAGTTTCCGTTTACTATTGACTATGAAATACTGACACTATGCATTTCTTTCTTCTCTCCGGGCTCGTCATTTCGCTCCTAATGTTTACAACCTTTCTCGTTGCGACACTCAAGCGAGATATGAGTATCGTGGATATCGCGTGGGGACTTGGTTTCATCCTTATTGCAGGTACAGGAGTGATTGTAAATTTTGATACACTCTCAGTGCGACAGTGGACTATCTTTCTTTGTGTCCTGCTCTGGGGAATGCGTTTGGCTTGGCATATCGTACGGCGTAAACGAGGACATGGAGAAGATGCACGGTACGCTGTGTTGCGTACGAAGTGGGGAGAACACGTTATTTCCCAGAGTTTCTTCAAAGTATTTCTTCTACAAGGTATCGTTCTATGGATTATTGCACTTCCAGTCATCGTGACATTTTCTTCACCAAATGCACTGTTTGGAATGATGGATATTGTGGGTCTTCTTCTTTGGCTTTGTGGCTGGACTTTCGAAATGATTGCGGATCAGCAGCTTTCTTCCTTCAAAATGAATCATTTGAATAAGGGAAAAATTTTGATGACAGGTCTCTGGAAATACTCTCGGCACCCAAATTACTTCGGAGAAGTGCTGCTTTGGTGGGGAATTGCACTTAGCGCATTTTCCGGAACATCATCACTCATTGTATTTTTGGGTCCTTCTGTCCTGCTCTGTCTTATCCTTTTTGTCACAGGTATACCGCCACTAGAGGCTCGCTATAAAGGAAATCCTGACTTTGAAGCGTATAAAAAAACGACAAGTGTTTTTCTTCCGCTCCCGCCAAGGATAAAAAAACAGCTTGATGTATAGCGGCAGCTGACTATAATCCGCGCGTACATACCTTTCCTCTCTTTCTTATGATTATCGATACAGATATCTTGCTCTCGACTCAGATACTTGGTGGAGATGATGACGACGATGGAACAACTCCTACTATCGATGAGGATGATGAACTCGATAGCGATTTTGATTATGAATCTGGTGATGATGAAGATGACGATTCAGCAGGAAGTACGAAAAAGAAAAATCGTAAAGATGATGACAGCAACCCTCTTGGGATTGTGGGGGATGATGATGAATAAGAAGCTTGTAAGTTTATTTCGTGAGTAGAACAACGACCGCAGCCGGGACGCGGCGTCCCGGTACAAAATGTCATATTGCTATAGTGTTATATTGTTGAAATTTAGTACCAGGAGCGCGCTCCGTAGATGTTGGTCGCAGTATTTGTCGTATCTCTGCAACTCTAAATTGCAGCTTCTGTATTACAGATATGTTCCTACTCCTCTGGTGTCCCTGTATCCTCACCGACTGACTCCATCGCGTTCCTCTGAATGGTCTTCCAGTCGTAGGGGAAGCGTAGTGTTTCAAGCGCGCGTACTACAGCTGCAAAGCACTGCCAAGGAGTTGTTTCTTTGAATGTAAATGCATTCCCGCGTTCTTGGACAGGATTATAGTTTTCTAGGTGCCCGTGTTCTGGACTTACTGGAATACTTCCATATGCAAGACACGCAAGAACATCTTTCGTTTCTGGTGTTGTAAAAAATATTGCGGCATCTGCTCCAGCGAGTAAAAGATGCTGATGTGCTTCGGTATCTGGTACGACAGCGATACTTCCTTTTGTTACGTTCATCACTTTTCCAAAGAGTTCACCGTACTTTTTGCTTCCGCGACCAAGAATAACAATTTTGAGAGGAAGTTCTAAGAGTCCTGGTAGTACTGCTTCGAGGAGCTGACCACCGAGTGCTTCTGTCATGCCAGTTGTGATGGCGATAACAGGCTGCTTCATATCTACATTCCAACCGCAGAGCTCTTGGAGCGCTGCCTTGTTCTTTGCGCGATGCTCGAGTGTGCGACCGGAGTACGGGCTAGCGATGAGTGTGTCGAGAGCAGGGGAGAGCATATGTGTGGGTGTATGTTGGAAGTAAGTAATCTTTTCATTATACAAGAAAAGTACGTTCTGTGGTTCGTGGAGATGTTGCAGGATTTAGATATTGTTATATTGATATATTGTAATATTGAAACAAAGGATCATTAGTGAGTAGTTTAAGAAGCTTGTAGGACGTAGCTGGTAGGTTTTCACGGAAAGCTTCTTAGGTAGTAGCTTCTTAGCTTCTTACGTTTAGGATAATCATCCAACCAGCAGCGGCCATCCTGGCCGCGGTAGTTCTATATTTTGTTATGTAAATGGTAAAAATGCCGCGCCCCGGAGGGGCGCTGCTGTTGTTATGAATAACAGAAAAACAAACATTCATTAGGGATTTCTTTTCTAGTATTCGCAGAGAAACAATTTTCCTGCCAAGATATCTCCGTGCAGCACCTTGTCATCATCGATGGACACCACCTTATGTATCGAGCGTACTTTGCGATTCCACGCAGCATGCGCACGAGAGCAGGGGAGCAGACGAATGCAGTATTTGGAGTTGCAAGTATGCTTTTGCAGATTCTCAAGACCGAACAGCCAGATGCTCTTATCGTGTGTATCGATGCTGGCTCAGAAACATTTCGCCATCAAGAGTACAAGGAATACAAAGCAGGGCGCGCTGAGACGCCAGAAGATTTTTATCTACAGATTCCACGCTGCTTAGAACTTTTCCAAACGTTTGGATTTCCCATCGTTTCAGATGCGAAATACGAAGCAGATGATTTTGCTTGCTCGTATGCGAAGGCTGCTATCAGTGAAGGTTTTCGTACGACGATTGTTTCAGGGGATCGCGATCTCTTTCAGCTTGCTTCGGACACAATTCGTATCGCAGTTCCAAGCAAAGGTTACCAAATGCCAGAATACTTTACCGACAAGGAGGTGCTACAGAAATTTGGTGTTACCCCAGCGCAGATTCCTGCGTACAAAGGTTTAACAGGAGATGCGTCTGATAACCTCCCCGGCGTTCATGGCATCGGTCCAGTTGCTGCATCCAAACTTCTTCAGGAATTCAGTTCACTTTCTGGTATTTACGAGAATCTTTCTCATATCAAGCCAGCATGGAGAACCAAATTGGAAACGGGAAAAGAACAAGCATTTTTCTGTGAGCGAATGGCAACACTTTCCTCTGAAGCTGTTACCCCTATTCCACTAAGTGATTGCAGTATAAAAATTCCAGCGCACGATCTCACGAAGCTTTTTACGAAACTTGAATTTGCGATTGCGAACCGACGACTTATGGAACTACGAAAAACACCATACGGAGCACTGCATTGTTTACAGGGCGAAGCCTGCGATGGGATGGAGATTTCTCTTGAAGAAATTGAGAATGTTTTTTCTTCAAAAAAAGAAGGGAAAAAGAGCAAAAATCTGGAACAACTTTCTTTGCTCTAATATAAGCCAAGGTATAAATAATGTGAACAGTATATTTTGATTGAATACATTATTTGTAATGAAGATAAAAATTTGGCTCTACAGCAACATCCATAAAATTTCTCTGTGATGGATTTTACCCCATGATTGTATAACAATCGTGCTCATAAGCTTGTTGCAGCGCTGAAACTCACTCTCTAGACTAGCTACCGTTTTGTCTACGGAGTGTCTTCGTAGAAATTTGTTCCCTTTCCCTTGTTATGCCTAAAGAGCGTGTCATTTCTTCCATCGATGTTGGAAGCTCAAAGATTCGTACGGTCGTCGCTGTTGTCGATGGTAGTGATGCGCATCATATTCCGAGCGTCATCGGTGTAGGACTCTCTCCGTCTCTTGGTATGCGCAGAGGACAGGTGATCGATATCGAAGAAACAATTCACAACATCATCTCTGCCCTCGAAGATGCTGAGCGTATGGCAGGAGTTCCAGTGAACCACGTGTTTGTAGGGATGAGTGGTTCGCATATCGAAGCATTTGATAGTCGTGGTGTTATCGCGATCTCTGGAAGTGAAATCACTGTTGAGGATGTCGCTCGTGTGCTTGAGGCCGCTCAAGCAGTGAGTATCCCAAGCAATCGTCGTATTCTCCATATCGAACCAAAGTGCTATGCGGTCGATGAGCAGCGTGGCATCAAAAATCCAGTAGGGATGACGGGGATCCGTCTCGAGGTTGAGGCACACATCATCACAGGACAGATCCAGCACGTGAAGAATCTCGAGAAGTGCTTGGACCAAGCAGGTGTGGATATCGACGCTATGGTGCCATCGACGATCGCTATCGCTCAGGCTGTCCTTACGAAGCGTCAGAAGGAACTGGGTGTTATAACGATCGATATCGGTGCTGGTTCTACAAGTGTCTCGATCTTCGAAGAGGGGACGATTCTTCATTCTCTTTCCCTCCCTATTGGTGGAGAGAATGTGACAAACGATATCGCTATCGGTCTACGTACATCCATCGACACTGCAGAGAAGATCAAGATCGAGTTTGGATCTGTGCTTCCTTCGGAGATCCAAGAGCGCGAGATGATCGATCTTTCCACTGTGAGCAAGATGGACACACAAACTGTTAGCAAGAAATTTATGGCAGAGATTATGCAAGCGCGTTACCACGAAATCTTTACCCTCGTAAAAGAAGAACTCAAGCGTGTTGGTCGCGATGGACTCCTCCCTGCTGGCGCACTTCTTACGGGTGCTGCGGTAAAGGCTCCTGGTGTACTCGATATCGCTCGCGAGGTGCTTGGTCTCCCTGTACAGATGGGTTTTCCAGTGGATATCGGTGGTGTTGTCGAGAAAGTGGATGATCCTGCATACGCTACGGCTCTCGGTACGCTCCTCTGGGGCGCACGCGAAGGCGAGAAACGATCCTTCTCTATGGGAAACTCTGTCGACTTCAAACGTGCTCTTACACACATGGGGGCATGGTTTAAGAATCTCCTTCCGTAATTCTTTTTCGCTCATCCCTTCCCTTCCTCTGTATGTCCGACACTCTCCGCTCCTTGTTCTCTGGCTCCAAGAGCAGTGCAACACCTGCACATCAAGAGCCACAGCAACCCTCTCCTTCCTACCAGGAAGTCCGTCCTGAGATGGCACCAAATGCCATCATCAAGGTTATCGGTGTTGGTGGAGGTGGAACGAATGCTGTTTCTCGTATGATTAGCAGCAAAGTCGGTGGGGTAGAGTTTATCGCCGTCAATACTGACGCGCAGGCACTCTTCCACAATCCAGCTGCAACGAAGATCAATATCGGTCGCGGTACAACACGCGGGCTCGGTGCTGGTGCAAACCCAGAGATCGGTCTTCAGTCTGCAAAAGAGAGTGCGGAGGAAGTGAAGAAGGCACTCGAGGGTGCTGATCTCGTCTTCATCACAGCGGGGCTCGGTGGAGGAACAGGTTCTGGTGCTGCTCCATACATCGCTGAGCTTGCTCGTAGTATGGGTATCCTCACTGTCGGTGTTGTGACTCGTCCATTCTCTTTCGAAGGGAATCGTCGCAAGAAGCAGGCAGATGATGCGCTCGAGGCACTTAAGGGTAAGGTCGATACACTCATTACGATTCCAAACGACAAGATTCTCTCACTCATCGACAAGACGACTCCTCTTACAGAGGCGTTCCAGATCATCGACGAAATCCTCCGCCATGGTATCGAGGGTATCGCTGGTCTCATCACCGTTCACGGTATGGTGAACGTCGACTTCGCCGACGTGAAGTCTGTCATGCAGGATGCCGGCTCTGCGCTCATGGGTATCGGTTACGGCACAGGTGATAACCGTGCATCCGAAGCTGCTCGTGCTGCTGTAGATTCTCCACTCCTCGATCTCTCGATCTCTGGTGCGAAGGGTATTCTCCTGAACATCATCGGTGGAACTGATCTGAGTATGTTCGAAGTCGATGAGGCTGCACGCATCGTGACAGAGGCTGCAGATCCAGATGCAAACATCATCTTTGGTGCTGTGATTGATGATGCCTACACAGGCCAAGTTCGTTGCACAGTGATCGCAACAGGTTTCGAGGAGAAGAAGGAAACAGCAAGCACTGCTGCAAGTCTCTCTATGCTTCGCCAAATGCCAACTATGACGAAGAACAATGATGCTCGCAGAGAAGAGGCTGGAATACTCAAGACAGCAAATACTTCCTCGAATAACAGTCAATCGATGCTCGAAGATGAGCTCGAAGTACCGACATTTATGAGGAAGAAGATCGGGAAATAATTAATTGCCCTCAACCCCTAACCCCTTCTCCATTGCGATGGAGAAGGGGAATTTTTAAATCTCTAGGCACTCCTCCTCTCCCGTCGCAATGGGAGAGGAGGTAGGGAGGTGAGGGCCTCGAGCCCTATCTTCGTCCTCAGAACAATGTAACAATAGACTCATGGATGTTTCTGTTTCTC
>CAYRWT010000033.1:0-9653 GCA_964428105.1 uncultured Candidatus Peribacteria bacterium | reverse complement strand
GAGCGGATAATGAGGTTATTTTTATAGAGATCGATACCCGACATCGTTCCACCAGAACTCAGCGTAACTGTCACTGCTTTATGGCTAGAAGAACCATCGATAAAGACTGTAATAGGAGTGCCACGCGAAGCTGCGATTTCATTGAATGAATACTGCCCACTCGCATTTGCAGCGACGGTCACAGGAGCACCACCGCCAGTAGAAAGACCAAGTGTCACACTTGCAAGCGGTGTCACACCTTCATCGCTATACACGGTGCCAGAGACACGCATATAACCAAATTCCCAGTTGGTATTATTCCCTGCAGCTGTACAGCCCTCAGTATTGTAGTAACAGTAGAGAGTTGCTCCACTTGCTGCATTGCTATCTTTTACATTCAGGTAATCGATCGTCTGTGTACCTGCGTCTCCATCGAGCAATATTCTTGCTGCTGTCCCACCTTTGGTTGAACGGACAGAAAGAAGATTGCCATTTACACCGCGAAGTGTGAGAGCACCGGAGAAACTCTGGCGTCCTGAATAATCAAAGAAAAGAGTTTTGGCAGAAGAGACAGTCTTCGTAAAATTATGAAAAACAGTAGAACCAGAGACTGTCTGGTTCCCAGAACCATCGAGAGTGACTGTGCCCGAGCGAGCAGTAAAAACTCCAGCATTGGCAAAATTCCCTGCAACAGTCATTGCATAATTCGATGCACTAGCATCGATAGTTCCTGAGTAAATCCCAAGGTTACCATTCACATCTAGAGCAGATCCGAGAGTATAGACACCAGAACCAGTGGATTGATTACCATTATAAAGAGCTTCTACTTCAGATGCAGCAAGACCTCTATTATAAAGACGAACATCATCGATGAAACAACTGCATGATGTATAAGAAGAAGGATTGCCTCCAGAATAACCAAGAGGAACCTCTCCAAGACTAAAACCATGTCCCCCATAAGTATTAATTGTAAGTCCATTTGTGACACCTTCTTGCACACCGTCAACGTATACACGTGATGTCCCATTATCTGATAAAGCAACTACATGGTGCCATGCATCATTAGTAATAGAGGTAGTACCAGAAATAATGGCATTTCCTGTATCTAAGTAAAATTTATTACTTGTCGTACCTATAGCCCATCTATGTGTACCAACATAGGATGCACCATTAAATACTAAGTATGGACCAAGATTCGCTATCACTTGACCATTTACAGCTGTTTTGATCCAAAGAGAAAGACTGCGTGCAGCATTTCCAGTTGGCAAATCACAACCAATGCTACAGCCATCATAAAAAAACCGCTTTGTTGCAGTTGGACCAGTAACAGTAAAATCATGAGAGGTACGATTATAAAATTGTATTTTCCCAGGTTTGTCCTGGCTAAATCTAACGTTTATATCGATAAGAGGGCCATTATAAGGAATTCCACTACGATTGTTTCCCGAAGAATCATAAGCATAACTCGGAGAGTTTTCATCTAATTTCCAATAAAGGAAGAGTCCATTATTTATAGAAAGATTCTGAACTGAGTTACTTCCTAGATTGAGAGTCTCAGAAGTGGCAGTAGACCCAAGTGTAATCGTTCCACTTGTAGAAATCGTTCCTTGGTTTGCTATGAAGCTACCCGTAATCGTCGCAGCATTTGCAGCTAAGATCAGATCTCCTTTTACCTTGATATCATGTGTCTTGATCGCAGCTCCTGGCGTGTAGGTATCTCCCGTCCACACATAGAGCTGCTTATCTGCAGCAACTTGTAGAACGTTGCTACCGTCGACGGAGTAAATCGCTTTGATATCAGAATCCCCAGAGTTATCCGCTGTATTCAGATTGGCATTTGTAATCGCAACGGATCCAGAGTCGGACCGAACGATCAGGTTATTTGCATAGAGGTGAATACCCGTCATCGAAGCACCTCCACCAATTGTCACTGTCACAGCTTTCGTTGCGTGTCCATCGACATACAATGTGACAACACTTCCTGCAGTCAGTGCACTTGGCGAAATGCCTGTAATAACGTACTGACCTCCTGCATCTGTAGCATCTGTCGCAGTAGCTGCCGCACCATTGATCGATACAGCAACAGTAGCACCACTGACTGGGGTAGTACCTTCATCACTTGTCAGTTTTCCAGCAATAGTGAAGTTATCAAAGATCCAATTGGTGTTATTCCCAGAGTTGCTGCATCCTTCCGTTGCAGTAAGACAAACGAGCTCCTGTCCACCTGCTGCAGTGCTATCTTGTACATCGAGATAATCAATTGTCTGCGTACCGTTATCTCCATCTTTGATAATTTTTGCAGCAGTTCCATCTTTTGTTGAACGAATTGAAAGAAGATTCCCTGCAACTCCACGGAGAGTGAGTGAACCTGAGAAGCTCTGTCGACCTAGGTGGCTAAAGAAAAGTTTCTTTGCACTACTGACAGTTTTTGAAAAATTGTAGAAAATCGTAGAGCCAGAGACTGTTTGGTTGTTTCCATCGAGTGTCACGGTACCCGTGCGCTTAGTGAAATCACCCGTGTTCCAGATGTCTCCACCAATCGTTACTGCATAATCGCTTGCACTTACATCGAGCGTGCCTGCCTGAATCTTCAAGTGATTATTGATGTCGAGCGCTGTACCGAGGACATAGACGCCAGAACCAGTTGATTGACTACCGTTATAAAGTGTCCCGACTTCGGATGCTGCAAGTGTACGATTATAAATTCTTAGATCATCGATATATCCATTGAAACGATCTGCAGCATAATAACCTTCATTGGGATTACTCCCATAAAAGTTCATGACAACATACTGCGATGTATCAGCAGTATTTATAGCAGTCTGAGCGCCAATATAGGCTCCATCGATATATAGACGCATCCTCGTTCCATCATATGTCCCAACGAGGTGATGCCATGTGTTGTTTGCCAGATCGCTACCTCCAGTAAGGTGCCATCTTTCTCCATTGCTGGTGTATACATAGAAATCTCCTCTTCCAGACGTATTTATACCAAGCCCCTTATCAAAACCTCCCCCACCTTGCCCAGAGGAGGACATCATGACCAAGTTATGGAAATACCCCAGTACAGGACCTGTCGCTGGCTTGGAACCTGTACGGAACCACACCGACTGAGAAAATGGCACAGTGCCACTGATGTTTCCTGGTCCAGTCGCTTGTCCATAGGCACTACCAGAAACTTGTACTGCATATGGATTGTAGAATTGTAAACGCGATGGTGTGATAGCACTTGTCCAGGAAGGACCCGAGAGCGACATCGTATTTCCATTTCCAGAGAGATCCGTACTACTTGTTCCCGTACCTTCATCAAATTTCCAGTACCCCACGAGACCATTGTTTATGGTGAGGTTGTACGCAGAGTTGGAGCCCAAACTCAATGTTTCACTATTCGCAGTAGAGCCAAGTGTGATGGTGCCACCTCCATAGATTCCATTAATTTCACTGGAACTCAGCGCGCGAGAGTAAAGACGGAAATCATCGAGGCGACCATCCCAAGGAACACCACCTGTTAAAGCCGCATCCCAACCCACAGCAATTGCTTTACTAAATGTTCCATATGCACAGAGGTTATCTGCGACGAGCGCTCCATTGCGATACAATTTCCCAACTGCCCCATTCTTCACCATCGTCACCATCTGCCATGCACCTGTTGTAAAAGGAGTTGTGGGAGTCAGCCATGTATTGACATCACATCCTCCAAAACCGTAGTACACAACAGTAGGATTTTCTATGGAAAGAACAAGCTCTCGACTCGGTGCTGTCGTAGAAAATATAGAGTTATAATACCCAGCAAAGGAATTGAGATAGACCCAAATATTTGCTGTAAAATTACCATTACTGCCGATCGCCGAAAGTGCTCCAGATGGAATATTTGCTTGATCATTTGTTCCATCAAAACTTAGAGAGTATGGATTTGTAATTGGTAAACCAGAAGGAACGTTGGAAGAATACGCTGTACCATTTGCGAGGGTACCGTGATTTGATCCGACTGCATCATTGATTGTTGTCCCTGCACCTTCATCGAATTTCCAGTGCCCTATAAGTCCACTGATCGTACTTGTATAGCTTCCAGAGAGCGTACCTTGGTTCGCTATAAAACTTCCCGTGATTGTTAACGCATCTCTTCCAAGAGTGACTGCCCCCTTAACTTTCATATCATGCGTCTTGACAGCAGCTCCTGGCGTGTAGTTCTTTCCAGACCAAATATACAATTGCTTGTCTGCAGCGACCTGGAGAACGTTACTGGAGTTCACTGCGTAAATTGCCTTTATATCGGCATCCCCTAGGTTATCCGAAATAGCAAGGTTTTCATTTGTTATTGCAGTTCCGACAAGTTCACTGCGAAGAACAAGATTATTTTTGTAGAGATCGATTCCTGTCATAGAACCACCTGAGCCAAGTGTGACCGTCACTGCTTTATGGCTTGCAGCACCATCGATGAAGAGTGTGACGACTGTTCCACCCGTCATCGTAAGATTTGTAATTGTATAACTTCCAGCTCCATCCACAGCGTCGGACCCAGCAACCGCTCCACCATTGAGCGAAACCGCAACTGTCACTCCGGTGAGTGGCGTCGTTCCTTCGTCGGAGTAGACGATACCGTTGATCGTGAGATTGGTAGAGTCACTCGCGATCTGCCACTGTCTTCGCTCGGTATATGCATACGGATTTACTCCGCGTCGAATGACTTTCGTAATCGGCTGAAATTGCGTGATCTCTTCGATCTTCTCTGGGCGACGGTACACGATGCGTCGCGTGCGCGCAGTATTTACGATATCCACAGGTGCTTTCGTGTCTTCTACCGGGAGCGCTGCTCTCGACGCTAAAATTTTCCAGGCAAAGAGTAGAAGAGAAATCGTCAGGAGAATCGTCGTCATGACTTGTTTTCGCTTCGGGAGGTACACATGTTCCTGAATGTTCTTTGAGAGACGCAGACGAATGTGAACAATGTGATTCAGGATGCCGTGCCACTCGATGATGAGGATGAAAGTGATGATGCACGAGAGTGAGAGAGCAAGAACACTCGAAGCTCCCTGCCAACCAAATGATGCGAGAAGAATCGGACCACCGATAAAGGCAACAACAATGAAACTACAACCTTCGAGGACCAAGACCATCCATCGCGGAATCAGTGTGTGATGTGGTCCAACCTCATGAGGGGCGAGACTCCCGTGAGAGTGAATACCAAAAGAAATATCTTTGTATCCGATGTACGTGAGTAGTGCAGTGACGAGACCGATGATGACTGCAAGCAAATGACCGATGACTTCGGAGCCAACGAGAAGATCGAGAGATGATTTCGTCGGCTCAGCTGTGTCGATGACACCAACGAAGCTTAAGTACAGCATCGCCCAGATTGCAGCGATCGCCGCAAACATGATGGAGAGACGATGGCTATGAGAAGCCCTGCGGACATGTCGCAACACAGCACGTGCGTGCGCGAGGAAGCCGAAGATTTCCTTTGGCTCCTGCATATTTATGAACCTTCACTAGAAGAAAGATCGCTCGGTACGACCACGTTGCCATCCACTGTCACCGGACCCAAGAGATAAAATTCTGGGCTCACATCTGGAGGGTCGTACACATAGCTCAAGGAATATGTTTTCCCACGCTGGAAGTATCCACGCCAACCAATCGTCGTCACTCCTGTCGCTTCATCCACGATGATTGATGCTGCAGGTTCTGTGCTTACTAAGCGAAATTGCGATGGTAAACGATCCTCAACAATACCGGTAAATGTATGTGATGGTGTAAAGAGAATGCGCATAGGGTAATCCGCACGAGGGTAAATACGTGTCACAGCTTCTCGTCGAATATTTGGTAATCTGTAGCCAAGAACGCTGATTCGCTCTACCATCAAACGAACACCATTTGGCGTAACAGCTTGTATAGAAAATTCATAGGTACCACGCTCAGTAAACTTCACTTCTCCGCTATAGTCTGGCACTTCACTATATGTTTTATCTTTACAGTCAGGATTGCGCTGAATGCGACTATTCTTCGTCGATAATTCCTGTGAAATTCCACTAGGGGACGTCACTCGCACATTCACTTCGACATTACAGAGTGTCACACCTTCATCATCGAGAACTCCCACTTGGAATGTTCCTGTTTCTCCTGGAGCATAAATGTCACTATTCGGATTGAACGCCAAAACTCCCCAAGTAAAATCTTTTGTGTACACGAGGCGACTCTGGCGCAAACTGCCGCCACTATCGGACGCCCGCAGTGCAAGTGTGTATTTACCAGGACGGAAGCTGCGAGGAGCATCCAGCTCGATACTCAGCTCACCTTTCTCTGTACGCCTGAGCGACTCTTTTGGTAGTACGAGAGACTCCCCCTTGCCCACGATACTCACTTCAAACTGCCGATTCTCTGCAACAATTTCTTTTGTTCCTTCTGCAGAAATACGGATCTCCGGAGCGATACCTGTATGACGGAAAAATGGTACAGCAGGGAGTACTGTCGATCCTGTAACAAGCTCCACAATCGTTCCGCCGGAGATAGCGACTGTGCGAACAATCGTACGTGTGACGCCTGTACCAAAACGTGTGATGATGATATCCCCTGTTTCAGTCGCACTTCCATGGATCGTAACATCGTTCCAAACAACACCACTAAATGATGTTTCAGGAAGGTGCCACCAGTTCCATGCAGCAGCGATCACAACGAGCACGATAAGTATCGCTCCACCCATGGGAGCAAACCGCTCTAAAATATGCTTTCTCCAGAGGCGATGTGCAGTAGGTAACCAATAGCGACGAAGCCCTATTCCTAGCGCAAAAATCAGTGCTATAAACATCACCTCAAACATAGCAAAGATTCTATGGTAAATTTCAGCTCTTATCTATGCGATTCCTTGCTCTTTTATCATCATGTATTGCAGGAATAAAAAAGTATGACACAACAAAAAAATGTTAAGTATAATGAAATATTTAATCTATTTTTACAAGTGTATCACTGTTGTTTCTTCCTTCGTACCATCAACTTTAAGGAAGAGAACAGGTTTGTAAGAAAGAATTTTCCCAATAAAACGACCAATAATCGTCTCTAAGTCTGCATTGTATGTTTTTGCAGCATTGTTATACACAAGAAGCTGTTTTGCAGGTTCACCTCCTTTCGAAATTTCCTTCGCTACTACTCTATATGCATCATTTGAGCGTATCACATCATGTTCTGAAATTGATCGAATATACTGAGTAATTTCAGATTGAAACGCACTGAGTAAGGCGTGTTGTGCAGCAAAATCTGATGTTGTTTTGAGCGTCTGCAGCTTCTCCTGAACCGACATCAACGCAGGAGATGGTGACATCTCTACAAGGCTTGTAATTTGCACTTCGACAGCAGTTACATATGCGCTAACAAGTTTCTGCATCGCTTCCTCTGTATCTCCACGTTCACGCACTATACCTGTAACACGATAGACAGAGGTTAGAGCAACTACTGCAATAAAAAGAATAAATGCTTGTTTGAATGAAAGGTGGAACATATGCCACGCATCGTAACACCAAGAATGGAGACAAAGGAAGATGATAAGAGAATAAAATCAGGATCTGTGGACTGTATTTCTAAGAAAACTCTAGTATTGTCATAATCACTATGACACATCTTCGCACTATGCTCTGTGCTCTCTTTATAGGAGCACTCTCTCTCAATACTTTCGCCCCTCTTGCTCTAGCGGCCGAGGAAGCACCTGCTATCTCCATCACCCAACAGACAGATGTTCCTGTGCGTGGAGATTTCCAAGTAGGTCCATCTCGATTCGTTGTTGAACTAGAACCAGGTGAGGAAAAAACAATTGAACTACAGGTAACAAGTCGTGAAGGTGAACCAAGTAGCTATGCTATTACCGCAGAGGACTTGGCACCAAAAAATGGTAGCAGTGATTCCTTTGAATTTTTTGGAGGAAAAGATGGGCCTTTCAGTGCGAGAAGTTGGTTTTCTCCTGCAGTAAAAACATTGTCAATGAAACATGGTCAACGCGCGTTTGTACCAGTAAAAATAAAAGTACCTCAGGATGCTGCAGCAGGTGATCATTATGCTGTAGTTTTATTTGAAAGAAAAAATGACAATATGGATGATGGGGCTGTACGTGTCTTAGCAAGAGTTGGTGTTGTTATTCTTATAACAGTGAAAGGAGATATCGTCGAAGCTGGTAATCTCACTGATTTTACGACTTCTCTGCCTTTTTATTGGAAGTTCCCTGTCGGCTTCTCTCTCTCATATGAGAACAGAGGAACTGTTCACTTGACTCCAAAAGGAAAGATTATTATTAAGAACGTTTTTGGTATCATAGTTGATGAAATTCCACTGAAAGATCTTTACATTCTCCGTGAATCTTCACGTATTCGTGAGCTATTCTGGAAGCCAAAATTTGCCCTCGGTCGTTATACTGCAACTCTCGAAACACAGTCTCGTTCTATGCCTCCTGAAACAATGAGTGTTTCCTTCTGGGCTCTTCCAATTATTCCAGTCTCTATCGGAGTAGTGATCATCTTCCTTCTCTCCTTCGCTGTTCAATTCTTCACAAGTCGATTTGAGATTCGGAAGAAATCCTAATCCCCCGCCTCAACCCCTAACCCCTTCTCCAAAATGGAGAAGGGGAATTCTTTGTTCTCCAAAAAATCTAGTCTAAAGAACCTCTAAATACTTCCTACCAGCAGCGGTCTTTCAGGCTGCGATAGTTTTCTAGATTTTTGTTGTACAAATAGGGAAAATGCCGCACCTTGAAAAGGCCCTCATCCCCATCCCTTCTCCTGCCGATGGGGCCGGAGAAGGGTGCACTGTTTTTCCTTGTAGTAAGTGTTTGCGAAGTTCCCCTTCTCCATCGCAATGGAGAAGGGGTTAGGGGTTGAGGGCATCAAATTTCTCATGCATTCCCCCCATAAATATGCTATAATGATGAGAAATCATTTCATTTTTCTCTTGCATATGCCGAATACAAAAAAAATAAACCGACGCTCGCTGATCCTCAAGGAACTCAGCCTCATCGCACTTGGCATCATCGTCACAGGTTGGTCTGTACGTGAATTGACTCTCGGAGCTTCATCTTCTGTTTCTGTAGGTCTGACGATTACTGATACTGTAGATCCACCTCCTAGCTCCAGTTCCAGTTCCTATTTCAGTTCAAGTAGTAGCGTAGGCTATAGCTCCAGTGCAAGTATCACTGTTGATCGCCAGTTCTCTTCGACAACAGGAAGAAACCCGTCAAAAATTCTTGCTCTTATTGAAAAGACTTTTGGTCTTGCTGCATCAGAATCACCTATCCAACACGCAGCTCCAGAAGATGCTCCGAAAATAGAGGAAAGTGCAGAGAAATACAGCGAAAGTGTACAAGAGAATCAGGGCGAGGAACGCAAGACACAGGCTGCAGGCACAGTATCAAAACAGAACAATGGTCAATCGCTAAAAAGAATTGAAACAATGAGTAAGCTCGATCAATATCGACGAGAAAAGAATGTGGCGAATGGAAGTGTAAAGAGTGTATCTGGAAATTTTGCTACTCCCAGTGTTTCACTCGATACCTGCACTCTGACATCACTGAAATGTGTGAAGGATGCATTTGCTGCAGATCGCCGACTCATCGCAGATGTTATCAGCGATATTTTCCCGATCCCAAACATGAAATTTATCGAACAATTACCAGCAACAGAGCCAATTATCTGGGCTCTTGG
>CAYRWT010000032.1:0-9957 GCA_964428105.1 uncultured Candidatus Peribacteria bacterium | reverse complement strand
GACTCGAGATAAGACCAAGCCGTCGATAGAGATCTGCAAGTGTTACTGCGTCAGCTCCAAAGAGAAGTGCTGATTTCACTACAAACGCTATGATGACGGGGAGAAACACAATACCCAACGCCTCACACTGACTCTGGAAGGAGTCTCGCGCCTTATAACGGAACATGGCAAGTATACCTTCTGCGGCGAGGAGAACGGGAACCGTAACAACATGAATAAATGCAAGAGACGCAATGACAATTCCTCGTAGGAATAATGCAATACGACGATGAGGTTGAGTAACAAATAACCACAAATATACCGAAAGAAACGAAAGTGTGAGTTGAGGACTAATCGGTCGTAAAAATGAAGTACCGATATACGCTGCAATCGCAATCGATACAGAACACCCAAGAAATCGCGATTGTAATAAATATATGCACGTAAGAGCAAGAAAGAACACTGTGATAAAAGGAAATATAAGATTTCCAAAGAAAATAACTGTAGGGAGATCTCTGTGGAAGAATCTCATCATACTTCCTTGGATCATCGGTCCAAAACTTGCCGTTGGAGGCGCATTACGATGCTCAAAAAGTGTCGAACTTCCTGGATTCTTACCAAGCTCTGCAGCATCCTCTATGAGAGAAAAATAGTAACGCTCATCATGAGAAATGCCGAGTACTATATCTTGACCGCCACCAATTCCACGCACAAGAAAAGGAAGATTGAGAGCAAGTGTGAAAAGTACGGCAACAATGATGCTGTAAAGAAGAGAACGATGATGACTCCATGTATTCTTCATAATGAACTTTGTAAATTCTTTTGTGTACGAATTTTGCGAAAGCGGGAGAGTGCAAGGAAGGATCTCGTGCTATCGCTGAGTGCACGTACAGTGGACATTTTGTTCATCTGACGTTGAAAAAGAACAGGGACATTGATGATACGAAGACCTGCATCCAATGCACGAATACTCACTTCAGTATCCCAAAACCAATGCTTATCGAGCACAGTACCCAAGATCGGAAGAATCATATCGCGTCGGAAGAATTTGAAACCGGATTCTGTATCGATCGATGGAGTTTGCAAGAAATGCCGCACGAGCCAACGATATCCTTTACTCATAAGATAGCGCTTGGTTGCAGATAACTGGAAACGATAGAATCGTTCTGCAATTGCTATATCTGCCTTTCCTTCAAGAAGAGGCAATACAGCAGAGGGAATATATGAAGCAGAAATTTCTAGATCAATATCAATAAATCCAACAATGCGGCCATGAGCGATACGTATACCCTCAGTCACCGTAGCGCCACGACCATGATTTTCAGCGTGAAATACCGAACGTATATTATGATTCGGGTGTAAAGTTTTATATTCCCGAATTCGCTCTGCCGTGGAATCTTTACTGCAGTCATCAATCAAAATAATTTCATAGCAAAGTTGCATGCGATCTAATATTTCCAGTATTGCATTTAGGTTTTTTTGTAGATGAGGTGCTTCGTTGTAGCACGGAATAATCAGGCTAAGATCAAGAGTATTCGTCGTAGATTGTTCTGATGAAACTTTGGAAGTATTCCGCTGGATTAACGAAGGAATGTCAGGATGAAAGAAGCGAGTTACTTCTTCGATGATTTCATCACAATGATCAAGCGGGAGATGAGGGAAAAGCGGCAATCGAACAATGCTCGCAGCAACGCGTTCAGCAACAGGAAACTGCCCCAGGCGTGTCCCAAGGTTTGCCAGAGCATATGGAGAAAGATGGAGCGGAATGTAATGGAATACCGCACCAATAGCACGTGCTTTCAGATGTGCCAAAAGAGCATTACGACGTGAGGCATCTTTGAGAAGAAAGAATGCTTTGTGATAATTCGATACAGCATAGGAAGGTACATCTGTAAAACGAAGATGTCCTTCATCTACTAAACGCTGTAGTCCTTCCTGATATCGCTTACACAGAGTCGCGCGAGCAGAGCGAATTTCTTCAAATCGCTGAAGTTGTACTTCGAGTACCGCAGCCAATATCGCAGACATTGCATAACTACTGCCCTTACTCACCCATGTATATTTATCGATCTCACCACGAAGGAATTGTTGCCGATTCGTACCCTTGTCGTACATGCACATCACGTGTTCTCGATACTGTGGATTATTAATCACAAGTGCTCCACCCTCGCCTGCAACATAATTCTTCGTATCGTGAAAACTGAAAGCTCCAAAATCCCCCAGCGTACCGAGGTAACGATTCTTATAGAGAGCACCGACAGCATGTGCTGCATCTTCTACGACAAAGAAATTATGTGCAGTAGCAATCTTCAGTAACCGATCCATATCACAGGAAATACTGGCATAGTGCACCGGCATCACGCCACGAGTCCCTTCGGCGCACGCATCTACCTGATCAAGATCGAGATTCAGTGTACCCTCCTCTATATCAACAAATACTGGCGTGCCACCAGCAGCAAGAATAGCATTCGCTGTAGAGACGAAAGTAAAACTCGGAACAATGACACGATCTTGTTTTGTAAGATCGAAACTCCCGAGCCCTAGCTCCATCGCTGATGTGCAAGAAGTAGTAAGGAGAACTTCATGCCCTGCAGTAAATGCCTGAAGGCCTCGTTTTGCGGAAAGTAAATTTTCCTCTGTACTTGCTATACGCCCACTCTGAAGAATAGCAGTCACTCTCTCTATCTCCCGCTCTGTAATAGAAGGAGATGAAAAGGGAATGAATTTTCGATCAGCCATGATCGCCACTATAATCACAGATACAGTTTTCGGCTAGAGAAGGATCCCGACCATTGTCTTATCTCTTCAACCAATATTGCACCATCGCACCTGTCACTGCACACACATAACGCACGTGGTACTCGACGTATCTCCACTCATGAGAAAATGGGACAGCATTTGGATCGATGTACCGCGGGAGGTAGAGCAAAACACGAATTGCCATCCAAGTGATAAGAAGTGGTTCCCTTAGAAGAACATAACGCAACCAATGTGAAAGCTCATACCCTTGTTTGCAAATGCGTTGATGCTCAAGCGCGAGATACCGATCATCCTTCGAGCGTAAACTCGCAACAGAAGAAAGTGGAAAGTACAAAGGGTGTTTTGTGATAACGACAGGGAACGACGCATCATAGACATACTTCTCGTGAACGATTTTCCCAGGCTTGAGTGTACATCCCCCTAAACGATTGTGTATGCGTGGCATAATCTCTGGATACCAAAGACCCCGTGTACGCACACGTCCTTCGATCACTGGCATACGAGGAAATTTGATAATTGTTTTCAATGTAACGCGCGCAAGGATCTCGCGAATTTCATCAACGAGACGATCATCTAAATATTCATCGGCATCGAGATAGAGCACCCAATCAAAGCGAGCATCTGCACGCTGGCGCAAACGCATCTCAGTGAAGTCCTTTATGCGAACGCTCTTCTCCGTTGTGTTGTACTGAGGAAGCACGCGTGCACCGAAGCTTCGAGCAATCTCCACTGTCCTATCTTCACTATTTGCATCATGAATCAACATCTCACCAAAATCAGAAAGATTCTGTAGACAACGAGGAAGTTCTTGCTCTGCATTGCGAGTCAAAATAAGAACAGAACATGGGATTTTTTCTGACATGACGCGAAAGTAAAATAAAAGAATATAATTCTAGAATACTACCCCTATTTACTCGCACTATCTGTGCGATGATTATTGATAATCTCGCGCGTAATATAGCGCGGACGTTGCTTCGTTTCTTCGAAAATACGACCGATGTACTCAGCGATGACGCTGATAGCAAGAAGCTGGACGCTACCAAGAAAGAGAATAAGCACAAAGACAGTTGTTATCCCACGTGGAACATTCGGGAAAATAAAGAAACTCACGATGTAAAACATCATTCCAAGGAGAGAAAGGAGCGTAACGAATGCCGAAAAGTATGAGATCCATTCCAAAGGAACGTACGAGAATGAAAAAATTGCTTTTCGTGCCCATCGAAGATTTTTGAAGAAACTATTCGTAGAAGTACCAGAGTAACGTTCCGGCCGAACATAGGAAACTCCTGTATGTCGAAACCCTACCCACGCACGAAGCCCTCGGAGAAGTCGGTCGCGCTCAGGAAGCGCATTCATACAATCAACTGCCTTGCGATCAATCAAGCTAAACTCACCAGCATCGAGCGGCATCTTCACGTACGACATGCGATTAAAGAGTACGTAAAACTGATGGTAAAGCCATTCATTCAGCTTTCCCATACTACTTTCACGCTTGCGACGTACACCGTAGACGATATCGTATCCTTCATTCCATTTCTTCACGAACTCGGCGATGAGCTCTGGAGGATCCTGCAAATCTCCATCCATAAGAATCACTGCATCGCCAAGAGCTTGCATCATCCCAGCTGTAAAAGCAGCTTGTGCCCCAAAGTTACGTGACTGATGTATCACGGTAAGACGTGAATCTTTTTCAGCAAGTTCGCGAAGAATATTTTCGGATCGATCTGGACTACAGTCATTCACATACAGAATCTCGTAATCAGGCGTAATCGACTGCAATGCCGCAGAGAGACGCTCATACAGAGGACGAATATTTCCTTCATCGTAGTAGCAGACAACGACTGCCGATAGTTTCTTGTGCGTAAGCATCAGCATCGCGAAGTATATCGTCTTTTATCAATCTTTACATCTGTTCTCCAGCGAATCTTTCTACATTATTTCTTGAGAAGTTTTGTACTAAGAATAGAGAAAATAGAATCCGGCAACCATAACGTAAGGCGCAAAAGCCATGTTGTGAACGCTGGATAATAGAGAGTGGTACGATTGGAGAATGCAAATTTTGCAATCGCTGCAGCGGCCTTCTCTTTCGATGGAACAAGGAATGAACGTTTTCCTTCCCACATTTCTGTTGCGATAGGACCGAGAACAACTGTTGCAAACCGTACACCTGAATTGCGATAGCGAACACGTAGTGAGCGCACCGCCATGCTAATACCTGCCTTGCTTGCAGCATAAGCAGCTGATATCCCGGAAGGCCGCAGACTCGCAGTGGATGAGATGAAAATGAGTGATCCCCTCTTATGTGAGAGCATCGCAGGAAGAACACAATCCAATGCACGCAACGTTCCAAGGAGATTCACATCAATAATTTGCTGAGCACTACTCATATCATAACCTTCCGCAGACATATCCTCTCGAAGTATTGATGCATTGAAGATCACAATATCAGGCAAATACTGCTCTTGTTCTATTTCTTGCTTCCATGCATGAATCGAGTGCATATCAGAAATATCGAGCGTACTCACGCGCATCTGGTCAGGATACGTTGTACAGAGTTCATCAAGCGAAGAAGGTTTTCGAACAATTGCCCATACATGATGGCCACCCTGAAGAAACTTCTCCGTGAGTGCAAATCCTAAGCCACGCGACGCTCCTATAACACAGATTTTCATCACTACGAGTATACTATACAATGCAAAATATGGCATTGTCTGGAGCAAAAAAATCAATCGCTGAATTGAAGCACATCAGTGATGATATCCGCCGTGAAACATTGCTCATGGTACACAAAGCAAAGAGTGGACATCTTGGCTCCGCTTTTTCGATTGTTGAACTTCTTACGACACTCTATTTTCATCACCTGAATATCGATCCGAAGAATCCAACATGGTCAGAACGTGATCGATTCATCCTCAGTAAAGGCCACGGATGCTCGAGTCTCTATGTTACACTCGCAAAATGCGGATTCTTTCCTATGTCAGAATTGACAACATTCATCAAAGACGAGAGCCGCCTTCCTGGTCATCCTAGTTCTATGCTGCTCCCAGGAATTGAAGCATCGACTGGCTCACTAGGACATGGCCTAAGTATCGGAGTTGGCATTGCACTCGGTGCCAAGCGAGACAAGAAAAATTTTCGCACAGTCGTGATCGTCAGTGATGGTGAGTGTGATGAAGGTTCAACATGGGAAGCAATTCTCGCAGCAGCGAATTGGAAACTTGGTAATCTCACCTGCATCGTGGATTACAACAAAATCCAAAGTTTTGGACGCATAGATGAAATCATGCCACTGGAACCATTTGCAGAGAAATGGCGCGCATTCAATTGGAACGTTGCCGAGGTCGATGGACATCATCATACGGAAATCATTCAAGCACTTGAGAATGCAAAAAAAGAGAAAGATCGCCCAAGCGTGATCATCGCACACACAGTGAAAGGCAAGGGTGTATCGTTTATGGAAAATACCGTCGATTGGCATTACTGGACCCCTACCGATGCTCACCGAGATCAAGCACTCGCTGAGCTTCCATAATACATGCGCACCACGTTTGTCCGCACACTCACGGCACTCGCAAAAGCAGATCCCTCAATCATGCTCCTTACTGGAGATTTGGGCTTCACGGTACTCGAAGAATTCCGTGACACACTCCCAAATCAATATCTCAATGCAGGAGTCGCCGAGCAAAATATGATTGGTACTGCAGCAGGCCTCGCGATGGGAGGCAAGCGTGTTTTCGTGTACTCCATCATCCCCTTTGTCACTTTCCGTTGTTTGGAACAAATTCGAAACGATCTCTGTTATCACAATCTCTCTGTATGCGTAGTAGGAGTAGGTGGTGGCTACAGCTATGGACATATGGGCTCCACACACCACGCACTTGAGGACATTTCTATTTTGCGAAGTTTGCCAAATATGACTGTCGTCTGTCCCGGAGACCCAGTAGAAGTAGAAGGCGCAGTAAAAGCAATCTCACAACATAACGGACCATGTTATCTGCGACTCGGTAAAGCTGGCGAACCTCTCCTTCATGATCCTCACAAAATTTCTTTTGCTCTTGGAAAAGCTATCCGCATGCACGATGGAAACGACATCACGCTGATTGCGACAAGCAATATGCTCGAAACAGCAGTGAAGACTGCTGCACAACTGAAAGAAAACAACATATCTGTACGACTTCTCAGTATGCATACAATAAAACCAATTGATCAAGATGCACTCAAAAAAGCTGCGGCGGAAACAAAACTTATCGTCACACTCGAAGAGCACAGCGCAATTGGTGGACTTGGAAGTGCCGTCGCAGAGGTACTCGCAAATACTCATCATCGACCTCAGCACATACTCCTGAGTGCGCCAGATGCATTTGCAAACACAACTGGCTCCCAATCTTTCTTCCGTACAGCATCGAGACTCACCCCTGAAGCCATCACAAAACATCTTCTCTCCTGCCTCTCATGAGTACCCTCTTCAATAATCTTGTGGCTATGCCATGGCTCTGGAATATTGTTCAACGAATCTTAGGTGCTCCTGAATTCAAGAAAAAACTCTATCGATCAGTATTGCATCCTCCAGGAAAACTCCTTGATTTCGGTTGTGCAAGTGGACATCTGGCCGATGCATTTGCAGACTTCAACTATGTGGGGCTCGATATCGACCCAGACACTATTCGTGGTGCTAGTGATCGCTTCAAGGGTGTACCAAATATGAAATTTGTCGCAGCAGATATCTTCACACGTCCGTTTGATGAAGCATCGTTCGATGAAGTGTTATTTGCATGCACTGTGCACCACCTCACAGATACCTTACTCGTAGGAATCCTCCGTGAGCTCGCATATGTTCTAAAACAAGGCGGAATCCTGCATATCATCGACCCTGTACTACAAGCAAAAGATGGATGGTCTGAAAAATTGCTTCGAAGAATTGATCAGGGGAAATTTCCGCGTTCTCCAGAGCGTATCATCGAACTCATCAAGCCTCTTGGACTCTTTGAGATTGGTTCACCAACGTTCCACCCGCCGTACGGAGCACTGATTCAGGACTGTGATTTCATGCACCTCGCACTGAAAAAGCTATAAACAAACCATCATAGTTGACGCACCTTCCACACGACGTACTGCGGATCTTTGTGTACAACATTGCCAAAGCGAACAAGCTCAGGAAGACGCGGCAAGGATGCAATCACATCTTGTGAGAAAACGAGATATTGAATCTTGTACTTCAGAAGTTTCTGTTGCGTCGTTAGATCCAAAAATTTCTTGTAACCAGCAAGTACGTAGTCGATATCACTATCTGGAATTCCTTCATAACTACCAAAGAGCTCTCGATAGTATGTCCCACGAAAATTACTAGCAACTTCAAATCTACGCGTTGTAGAGAACTCACTCTTTGCATCATCATATGAGAGTCCGGAGAGCCAAAGCTTCAAATAATAATTGTCTAACTTTCGTTCAGGCGTACAGAGGCACATCTGCGCATTCGATGCATCGACGACATCGCCGGATGTGTAGATAGGTATAAGCTCATTTTCAAAACCCCAAGCAAATGTGATAACTCCAGGCTTCACATTGTGATCAAGATAATTGAGTACGGGAGCCATCTTCTGTGCTGTTCCCCAAACATCGCGCTGCTGAATATATGAAAGCTGTTGGAACCGTACCCCAAGAGCAATGGATACTATAATCCCAACAATGCAAAAAGATGTAAGAAAATATTTATGGAATACACGAAGAACAACAGGTTCGATGATTGACGCTCCTGTATAAATCAACCAACTAATAACACCAAGAGGTAAAATATAGTACCAATGATAATGCTGTGGGACGATCGTGAGATTCGTCACAACTTGCTGATTCATGCTTATCACGGCAGCAACGCCAATACCAAAGAGTAACCACCAAGGTTGAAAGATATTTTTTGTCCGTGGTAGAAACGGTAGAAGGAAAAGAAGGAACATCCAGAGTCCCCACACCATCTCTCGAGAATGAAGAACAATATAGCGAATAAGGACATCAGGATACGCAGGATCATGACTAATGACGTATTGATGTCGAGCATACGGCAGTACAATAAGAAGAATAATGAGCCCCATCAGGAGCATCTCTTTTAGTCGCTTCCAATCGTGCCGAAAGAGAAAAACTCCACATATCGCAGCATAGATTGCTCCAAGATATGTCCATGTATAAGGATACGAATAGAATGAAAGGCCAGTAAGAATTCCTGCAAAAATCAGTCCAATTCTCGATCCATTCTGCGCCCAGGAAAGAAATGCATTCAGTGCCAAGAAGAAGAGAAGACTCGAGAACAGTGGATTTGTCAGTCGGGAAAAACGTAAGAATTCACCACCAAAGTTTGGGTTACTGATCACTGAAAAAAGATCCTGCGGAGCAGAGAAGAAGAACCCCGCACAAAGAAAAGCTGTTACAGCAAAGAGTGACCACCATCGGTACTGTGTAAACCGCGTAAAGAACAGAGTCATCACAAAGAATAACAGTGCACCAAATACGAGTTTTACAACAAGAACTGTACGCGCGGTGTCTAAGCGAAATACTAAGCCCAGTCCCCCTTCAAACCACTCAGGAAGTGGCGGTTGCACAAAATTCTTTTGCTTCGTGCCATAGTAAGGATCTGCGATCCACCAATCACCTTCGAGTACTTGTCCGATACGCGAAGCATAGTAAAACTCCTGATCGGTACCCATCATCTCTATACCAGCAAAAGGATATCGCTCATCCGTCCTCTGCCAAATGTTTGGCAAAATACACAGAACACCAAATGTCATACTCGTCAGCACTGTGATGACAATCCAATTTCGATGATGAAACGATATACGCAAGGAATGAAGGAATGATGAGCTCACAAAGTGTTGTAGAAAAAATGCAAAGAAGAATAACGAAATACTACAGCCTCGTGGATTGCTCAGCAAAAGACTCGACCCACGAGCAGAATACAACTAAAAATACAGACGAAGAAAGATGGAGCGGGATACGAGAATCGAACTCGCGTCTCAAGCTTGGGAAGCTTGCGTACTACCATTGTACGAATCCCGCACGATGTAAACCTACTATACCGTGGACGAGTGCCTAGTTCTACACTGAAACCTTGCAGTGCATACAGATATCTCCTAGGATGACACCGCTCTTTTTATTCGCGGGTATCGTACAATGGTAGTACGGCGCCTTGCCAAGGCGCAGACACGGGTTCGATTCCCGTTACCCGCTCCA
>CAYRWT010000031.1:0-10395 GCA_964428105.1 uncultured Candidatus Peribacteria bacterium | reverse complement strand
ACGAGGGCTATGGATGCCATGCCGAACTGAGAGCATGCGAAGGTGTTGGGGTGGACTTGGTTCGGAAAGAATGGAATCAGCTAGAAACAATGATTATCGAATGGAATGAGATACTTGAAGCCGCTCAAAAAAAATGCTTTAAGGAGCATGCGGGCATCAAACTAGCGGTCTATTAACCACAGGACGTGAATAATATAGAGCCAAATTACAAAACTAATTTCTCAAAACTTTTAATTGTCTCGGCTTCAAGCTCAGCAATTTTTTCGTTTAGGTTATCAATCTCTCTTTTGCTTTTGGCAATAAGACTACTTGCAGTTTTTTGCTTTTCTTCTTTTGGAATAAGAACCAATAGCTGCTCTAAATCATCAGGATAAATTTCTATTTGCCCAGTGCTTCCACTATAAAGACGAGTAAATTGCTTTTGCCCAAAGCTTGACCACAAGTAATCATTCAAAAAATCCAAATCCAACTTCTTATTGGCTATTCTCAGCACAGCAATGTGTCCATCAATCGATGCCTGTCTATCTTCATGAACTACGCAACATTTACCCAAAGAACCAACACCCGTTGATGCGATTAATACATCACCTTTTGTTGCAATTTTTTTAGCTCTTTTAGCATTCTCATAGAAATCTTCACTTACGAAATCGGTTTCCCAATTAATACCCCTTTTTGTGAGATTTCTTACTTTTAGCACTGGCAGGCCTTCTTCTACATATTTGGGAGAAGCACCTCTGATCACTGGTTCTGCTAGTAAGCTACCCATATTTACGGCTCCTGCCTTTTTCAATTTATGAATAAATTTAACTATATGAGGGTTGTTATACCGAACATCCATTCTTAATTTATAATTTGCTTCAATTTCATCTACCGTTAGCTGAAAGCAAAGTTTTACCTTATCTTCAACGAATTCCTTAATAGAAGAATCCTTGTAATCTTTTTTGTAATCTACATTTCCATCTCTGAAATTATGGAATTCAGCAAGAACATCCCCATTTATTTCAGAGCTTGTTGGCTTTGTAGGAATATAACTTGAATCATATCCAATTTGCTTTAAGTCACACATGAAAATCGGATAATCTTGTGTTTCAAGTTCCGATTCCTTTTTGGTTAATAGCAAAAATGAAGTTTTTACATTTGTATAGTTTGGCTTAAAGGTTACAGGCGGCAAACTAACAATGGCTTCGACATAACATGTCTTTAACATGTAGCGCCTAATATCTTCCATTTTGGGGTTATTTAAAATGCCCTCATCAACAATAGTGCAAATTCTCCCCATTGGCTTTGTAAGTTTAATCATTTTTTGTATAAACAAAGCTTGGCCTTTTGTTGTATGAACATCAAATAGACGCAGTGTGCCTTCGGGCAACCTGCTTTCAGACATTCCAAATGGCGGATTTGCTAAAACAAAATCAGCACTAGGTTCAGTATTATCAATACTGAGAAAGTCCACATCTTCACTAAGGCTATTACCTTTATGAATATTTGACGATCCATCACCTGCAATTACCATATTCATTTTTGCTGTACGAGCAATCGTTGGATTGGCATCGCTACCCCAAAAAACTTCTTCTTTAATTCGTTTTATAAACTTATTCTCCTTTTCTTTGGGCAATTTTTTCTTTTTAACCTCTTCAATTAATCGTTGCATTCCCTGAATTAAAAATCCACCCGTTCCACATGAAGGGTCAATTACCCTTGGAGATTTAGTATCTGATAATGAAAGGATTAACTCCTTTAAATCAATAAAATCTACCATTAAGTTCACTACTTCTCTTGGGGTGAAATACTGTCCCAACTTACTACCTTTCAAATTAAACTTACAAAAATACTCAAAAGCAGAACCTTTCGCATCCACTTCTGAGTCTTGGAAGCTAATATCTGCCAGGGCATCAACTATGAATTTATACGTGTCTTCATTATCTGCATGGAAAATATCATCTTGAAAAATATCTCCGTATTTCTTGTCCTCTTTTATGGCATTAAACATTTGCTTGATATCTTGCATTACTTGGCCAGCACTTGGATTATTCCTCAATTCATCAAAATAATGCCAGCCCCTAGGCAATCGATATCCGTAATCTTCATTGGCTTCAATTTCAGATTTTTCCTCTAAAAGTTTTAAAAATAATACTTTGGAGAAATCGCTAAATGCATGTTCATCATCTTTTTCAATATCCCTAATAGTGTTATGGCACTTTTTAAATATTTTAATTAGCTCATTTTTATTTACTCCCTTTTTATAAACCTGTGGACGATCTTCAATTTGAAGATTATCCAATGAAGGTTTTTTCTTTAAAATATCAATAATACTTTTTAAGTCTTTCTTGTAGGGCAATGCGTTAAAAAATCTTCCGGCTTTAAGACTTAAACGATTGCCTGTTATTGAATTATATAATTGAAACTCTAAACCATTAGTTAATGCTACAAAAGGTACCTTTAATGCTTTGCCATATCCAAGAGCTTGCTCCACATGTGCCTTTGTAAGTGTGGCATTATCCCGTTTTGCTTCGATAATGAATGCAAGTTTGTTGTTAAGCTTGATTCCAATGTCAGTAAAGCCAATTACCTTGCCGTCCGCACCAGTGACCTGTTCTCCAAGTTCTAAATCATTTGCATCGTAACCAAGGCGAATAAGGTACGGCCTTATTTTAAACAATATTGTACTTATTTCATTCATCGACCCCTTCTTCTTGCCACCCGCAACTGGCTTTGGCTTACTCATTTCCATCTCTTTCTTGGGAGTCAGCGGCTTTGATTTTGGATTCGTTTCAAAATATTTTTTTATCTCATTTGGCTCCATTGGCTTGTTCTGAGAATCCACCCTTTTGTAAAACACATTCATTGAAGAATGAATATTTGTTGGGTCAGCGGCAACTTTAATTACAAAAATGTTTTCACCTGTTGAAGTAGGTACAACATAAGTTTCAATATCTACGCTCGGTTTTACATAACCCAAAATAAAATTGATTATATTCTTTCTCTGCTTTTCGTTAGTTGGCACTCCTATAATTTGCCCATCATCTCTAACACCAAAAATTAAGTAACCACCCTTTCCATTCGCAAAAGCAGCAACAGTATTGCAATACTTCGCGAAGTGAACATTATATGTTTCTTTAAATTCAACAACTTCACATTCTCCCCTAAGTATAATCTTGGTAATTTCATCAAATGAAAGCTGATTTAACTCAGGGTTATTGGTCATGTGGGCAGTTTACACATTCCCCACAATTAGACCATATTTCTTTGAAAGACGGCGCATCTTAATTAGTGGTGTATTACCACCCTAAGAACTGATAAAGTGTTTTCGACCCAACTTGCCGAGAGATAGTCATATCCCCCGCCCATCATCGCGTAGTCAGTGCAAAAAGGGACATCTTGTCTCGGTGAATGCGCTGCTGGTTTCGAATTAAGCCATGATAAAGAAACGATCTTCTGAATCGCTCATTTTTCTCGAGCCTTAGAGTTGGACAAAATCTTATTGGTGGACATGGTGAAAAATAACTGGAACCAGCTTCTAGAAACCATTTCTGACTGGTATCCGGTGCTTGAGCCTATATATGCGAGGCTTAATGCTGCTCAAGCGTAAGCCATAAATAATAGATGGATGTATCACAGGGAGGGAATAGAACACTGTAAGAAGTATGTAGGAGAGAGAATGCTTAGAGTGCTAGTAACGAAAATCAGATAGGGCGGGCCGATAGACTAATCCGTTAGCGTCAGGAAAGAGGCTAAGGTGACATGTCTTGCTTCTTAGGAACATTTTAGACTTCAAATCCGGCTCTACCGTTTCATCGTGGTAGAGAGCCGCCCTATTGACCAATAGGAAGGGCAGAAATTCGCTCTGCCATAGATGAAATACCCTTTGTTGATTGTAATCCTGATTAGGCTTTGGCGGTGTGCGTCTCGTACCACGCTGCACAAACCACGCGATCATATCTGCTATCTGTATCAGATAGGATGCATCTGTGCCTGACTTTTTGGCTGATGACGATATGAATTCAATGTTATTCGTGAATGAGTCCAAGCAATAACCACAGTCCTTCATAATCTCTTTTATCATCCAATCCGATACTAGAAGTTCATTCTGCTCTAAATTCGAACTCTCATCGTGGTAGAAATGAAAGAGGGAGAGCTTATTGTCTTCTGACATATCGTAAATCTTTTTAAGAGCATAGCTAATGGCCGGACGCAGAAACCTCCGGTGCATGTTCGATTCCCTATTTTCACTTCCAAAGAACTGCTTTTCTTTCATTCCATCTCTTTTTATGCCCATGACACAAAAGCCAATGGGGTGCTCCTGATGCTTCGTGCGTTTCCATGCCATTTGGAGCTTTGTAAGGATGCTGAACGCACATCGCTGTGCTGCACCATCACAACGGATATCCTGACCATGCATTTCTTCTAGACCATGTTTCTCAAGAGATTCTCTAACTTCTTGCGCCCAAAAACCCTGATGAGAGGGCGATGTATATACAAGGCTTAAAAAGTAGAAATCATCGTTCTTCGACTCATCTGCATAGATATTCAGTGTTGCAGACGATGAGAGACTCATACTACTAGCGAAATTCGATCTGTGTATGGCCGGACTTGGATTAAGTGAATCGAATGCGGTGCTAACAATATGTATGAATTTGCTTTATGGCAATAGAGCATTTGAATGAGATCACCTCTGGTAGTTCTTTATTGCTGCATCTGTGATTTCTTTCCACTCTTTCATTCGCTCCTCTACCCATTTTTCTAAATCGGGCATCCGCTCCATTGCAAAATCGCAGATGCGCGAAGGGGTTAGCTTCCTTCCGTAGCTAAATCTCCACCTCTCCAATCGAATAATCGCAGCGGCAATCAAAAAACATGAAAGAGGCAGATCGGTCTTCTCTTTAGGGAGCAACACAAGACAATCATCGTTCACGCCGCAGGGTTCTAATTGAACAAACGCTTCACCAATAGACCCTGTTTGAGCAACGGTCACAAAGGGCGCTTTTATTATTGGCGCAAATGTAAGCCATCCATAGCAGCCGTTATAGCTTTCAGTGGGTGATACCACTAATGAATCCCCATCCGGTATGCCATCTCTGCTATGAAGCTCCTTTTGCCCGTAAAAAATATCAAATAGCTCTCCAATTGTTCCCGATCCCTTAGGCAGAGAAAGAGCATTATTTATTCGAGCCTCACCAAGCATATCTCTATACGGCAATACCTCTAGCTCCCCTGATTCAACCTTATTGCGTTGATTAGCCACCTCAGATGCATATCTGATATAAAAAGAGGCCAGTCTGCGCATTAACTCATCGATACTGCCCTTGAGTTCATCCGTTGTAGGTATGGCAGAGGGGATATAAGCCCCCGGTGCCCATTCAGCCTCACCCTCAACGCGTCCCAAGCCGGAGAAGCCGGGTTCATCCTTCCTATTAATGATGGCATCGATAGCAGCATCAATCTGATTCTTTTTATCATGACGAGCTACCCTTGTTCCTTTTTTCAAAGTCAGACCATCATATTGCAACCGGACAAAGACTGTTTTGCGCTTAGGGTCATGTGGAACTCCTTTCTCTAGGAGAACAACGCAAGTTGTAGCTGAGGCAAAAGGCTGGAAGATTTCATCGGGCAATTGGCATACAGCTAAAAGCGTGTTCTTAGCTAGTAGGTTAGCTCGCCATTTGCCGATGTCTTTCTTGACCATCAGGCTTGTAGGCAGAATCACTGCTAGCTTTCCTCGTACTTTTAGCGCTTCTAAAGCCCGTTCAACGAACTTTTGAGATGGAATATCTGTTTTCTCATGTGGAAACGGTGGATTCATTAATACCACATCGGATTTTTCAGAAGGATAATCCTTTGCGGCAAAACAATCTGCCTTTCTAATACCAGTTTTTCCATCTCCGCGCAGAATCATGTTTGCAACACACAATGCTGCTGTGACAGGTTCTGATTCATAACCAATGATTTTAGTACTAATGATATGAACTGCATCTTCATATTTCATTTTTGACCGCTCTAACACTCTCTGTAGATGGGCAATGAGGAATCCTCCGCTACCACAGCATGGGTCAAGAAGCAGATCATCCGCTGTAGTCTCACAAATATCAGCCATGAATTTTGTGATATGTCTTGGCGTGAAATATTGGCCAATCGTGTTACCTCCGGTGTATCGGAAAAATGTCTCATACAATTGCCCTAAATAATCATGATCAAACGATGCATTTACTACGTTTAGCTTTTCTAAAGTAGCCAATATTCTCCACGCAGATGATGCGAGTTTAGTGTTTGCCTCATCTACATGAAGGCTTTTTGCCAATTCATGCTTTCCACCCTTGGAAAAAGCAGTTTCACATGCATTATTAATATCACTCAAAACATACTCAGCATCCCTTCTAAGGCTTCCTCTCGATTGCCATAGAGCCAGCATCATAGCCCCTACATATGCGGGTCTAAACTCATCTTTCACATTTGCCTCTCTAAGAATTCTGTTAATTAAGTCAGCCTTCTCAGCTAATACTTCCGGCCTTGGCACCACCGGAGCCAAGTCCATTAAAGAATGCTCGGAAAGCAGTCTTACTGCATCGCTTGGAGTAGGTATCCATGAAATTCTATTTCCCTCATACGCGATCTGCTGCCATTTTCCTTCGAAGAATTTAGAACATAAGATCAACACCCCTGTTTTTTCCTGTCCAGCTATACCAATACAGATAACCGGATGACCCGCCTTCATGCATATCTCTCCATAATGGGTTGCCTCATCCAAAGCCTTTTCTAAATCTTTTTCATCAGCCTTTGCTTCAATGACTACTTGAGGGCGCTTTGTATCAGAATCGATAATTAAAAAATCAGGGTAGGCATCACCTTTACCTGTTTTGCTACCACCTTTAAAAATTTCATCAAGTTCAGGGAAAGATTTATATTCATTTTGACGAACAAGCGACCCCTTAGGAGGTTTTGCCACTGGCCAACCCTGGATATCTAGCAAATCCAGTATGAGTGTTTCAGTGCGTGTTTCTGAAAGATGATTAGCCATACGATGACGCGAAGTATATCCGGTTCCCTTACACTAAAGAAGTTGTAATTAGCGTGTTGTGTGTAGAAAAAAGAGCAAGTTTTGCTATACTGCAAACGCACTCAATCACCGATCAGGGGTTATCCCTTGTTTCTCCTAGCGCGACTCCCTGAAGGGGGGCGAGACGTACAGTCTCTGCTAGGGGAAACCCAAACGGATGATTGAGTGCTACGGCCTCGCCTCCCTTAAAGGAAATCTAGGAAGGAGAGCCATCTGTACCTCTTTCCTCTTTCCGACATGGAACGCTCCGAGTACGCCATCATCCGAGACTTCATCCAAAAGCATTTCATAAAGTTAATCATTGGCGCTGTAGTGCTGCTAGCAATGGCGCTGTTCTACTTTGGAAGACCGGATACTCAATATCATTCCTGCATGCGAAGAACCATGGATAGCATAATCAGAGGATACGGTGGCGATGCTTCAGATTGCCGTAGTGCATGCAGGGATCGTGGTCATTGTTTTATTCCTTTCCTCTAGACCACCCCCGTCAAAGCAGTATATACGCCACTTGAGCGCCCCTTGCTTCGATTTTGCGAGCATAATTTGCATCTCTAAACGACGCTGTAGCTGCGCATCACTTGTTAACAGCAACAGTGATTATCCTATGCAAAAATGCAACATTCTAAATCAATCCTTTATGTAGACTTTTTGGCTTAGAATAAATATAAGTGTGATATCAGATTGTGAAATTAAAAGTGGCAAGTTGCTGTAAAAACATTTAAACGCTTCAAAAATTCTATTGATTCAAATTATACATGCATGTATATTTCGGACATGGCTAAAAAGAAGGAACTACAGAGCTACATAGAAGCAACTTTCGACGGCACGCCGGATAGTCTTTGGGCAGAGGTCGCAGATGGATATCTGATCAGAGTTCTACAGAAAAAAAGCTATAAGATTCAGCATACATCGCAGACATATCGAGTTATCAATCATTGGACTGAAATTGGTCTTGTCGATGATGAGCGCGGCTCAGAGAGTAGAGGATGGAGAGCATTCAGCATGACCGATCTTATCTGGATTCGTATTATCGACGAGCTAAGGCAGTTTGGATTCCCACTTGAAAAGATTGCTATAGCCAAAGCATCCTTATTCCCAAAGGGAGATCAAGATAAATTCTGCCGATCATTAATAAGAGCCTATGAGAAAACTTGTGTTTTGATCGTAGAAAAGAACGGCAATTCGTATCTGCGATACGCAAAAGAGAGGGCTAAAACTGATGACAGTCACATCTGCGTTAATGTTAGTGAGCTTGAAAAAGAGGTGATGGAAAAAACACCGGATTCACTCGTAGAAGACTTTGAAGGATTCTCCCGACTGAATGCCGATGAGCATGAATTGCTCTCGATCATCCGGTCAGGCAAATACAAAAGCATTACCGTTAAAATGAAAGACGGCACCATGGAGAGACTTGAGATGGAGGAATTGATAAAGGGGAGAATGATTGACCTTTTGCGCGACCATGCATACCAAGACATCGAGGTGAAGACCGCTAAGGGCGAGATTGTTTCGATGAAACGAATTGTGAAGCACATCCCCATATCTAAGGCTATGGAAGTACTCCAAGCCTCTCTTTCTACAAAACCTTCTAGACCATCGGAAAAACCGAAGTCGGAAACAGATCATTTACATGCTCACAGTTGAAGAATGCAGAAAATATCTCCAAGACTTACCTCTAACAGATGCACAGGTCGAGGAGCTACGAAATGTGCTGTACCGGATCGCGGAAGCACTTATTAAACCCTACTTCCATTCCAACGATTAATCATGACAAATGAAAATGCGCCGGAGAAGAAAGCTATCATCTACTGCCGCGTATCATCTCAGAAACAGAAGAAAGAAGGTCATGGGCTAGATGCTCAAGAGCATAGATGCAGACAGCATGCCGTTAGCAAAGGCTATAAGGTCTTAGGGGTATTTAAAGATGATATAACGGGGGGAACTGATGACAGACCGGGTATGGAAAGGGCAAAGAAATTTTTAGAAGAGAATGCCATTAACGAAAAGATTACGGTCATCGTGGATGATATAAAACGCTGGGCTAGAGATGTTACTGTCCATTTCGCTTTAAGGGCTGCTATTGAAAGCAGGAACGGTGTACTTGAAAGCCCTAACTTCAATTTTGGAGATAGCCCTGAGGATAAGTTTTATGAAACCATCATGGCCGCTTCTGCTGCCTTGGAAAAAGATCAAAACCAGAGACAAGTGAAACAGAAAATGAAAGCACGATTAGAGAAGGGCTATTGGACTTTTGATTGCCCTCCCGGCTATAGGTATGAGAAGAAACCTGATCATGGAAAAATTCTTGTGCCTGATGAGCCTATGGCTAGCATCATTCGGGAGGGGCTAAAACAATTCCATGACGGTCTACTGGAGACTCCGGCTGACTTTGCCCGATATCTATATTCAAATGGATTCATGCACCGGAAGAAGGCAAAGAAAGAGTATGTTCAACAGGCTATGAGAATACTTACGCGTATTCTCTATGCAGGATGGGTCGAATACGGAGCATGGGGCGTTAAGCGAAAAAAGGGCCATCATGAAGGATTGATTTCAATCGAAATGTTCGACGCGATTCAGGAGAGACTAAGGAAGCCCCAGTCGGGCTTTAGCCGGAGAGATGTGAATGAGGATTTCCCCCTAAGAGGCTTCATCCTGTGCTGTGGCTGCAATGAGCCTCTAACTGCAAGTTGGAGCAAGGGGCGCACTAAGCAATACGCATACTACCGCTGTGATACCCGAGGCTGTCTGCTCTGTGGAAAGAGCATTAGTGCAGAGGATATAGAAACTGATTTCTGGAAGCTCATTACAGATATTAAGCCGAAGCCACAGATTCTTGATCTGGCCAAAGCAATTGTTCTGAATGTATGGAAAGAGGAAGTAGAGCGCGTATCCCAAAGAAGGCTTTTAAAGGAAAGCCGGATGAAGGAATTAGACTCATCTATTGAGGACTGCTGTGAGAAGATTGAGAAGACGGATAGCGATACAGTCATGGAGCGGCTTTCAAAGCGTGTAGAGGCAATGGAAGCGGAGAGGCGCACGATAAAAGCATCACTGGCAACTAAGCCGACTGCTGGCATTGATTATGAAACCGCCACTAACGTTGTCTTCGAGTTTGTGCAGAATCCGGTCAGGCTGTGGGAAAGTGAAAGTATCTTCGAAAGAAGGCTTGTTCCTAAATTCGTATTCACACAGTGCCTGGTCTACAAAAAAGGATTCGGTTATGGAACCCCTGATTTTTCGCTACTGTTTGAGCTTTCCTCGGTATCAGGAAAGGGTAAGTCACAAGTGGTGGAGATGCCGGGAATTGAACCCGGGTCCAACGTGTAAGCCGTGTGCCTGTA
>CAYRWT010000030.1:0-10418 GCA_964428105.1 uncultured Candidatus Peribacteria bacterium | reverse complement strand
GTGCTTCGTGGATATGCAGATGGTGCATTTCGGCCGAAAAATCTTTTGAATAGAGCAGAGTTTCTCAAAATTGTTCTCGAAAGTCGCTATGTGCTTTTCCTTGATTCCTACACATCCCCACAATTCCCATGTTTTACAGACGTTCCGAAGGATGCTTGGTATAGCGCGTATGTCTGTTTCGCAAAACAAGAAGGAATGGTGAGTGGGTATCCACTCGAAGGAGTTCCATCGATAGATTGGAAGTTCCATCCAGAGCGCTCAGTGACCTATGCTGAAGCACTCAAGATGCTCTCCACACTCTATCACTATGCTCCAACATACGAAGACGGGGATGCGTGGTATTCATCATTCCTGCGCAGTGCTCTCAGCAAGGGTGTTGCATTGCCAGTGGGTACGGAACTTGGAGCACCTCTTACTCGTGGTCAGATGGCACGTCTTACGGCTGCGTACCTCTCTGAATCGAAGGGTTTCTTGGATGCATATCGCAAGTCTGAGCGCGGAGAGTACATTGTTACTGAAACACTATTTTCTAGTTCTAGTTCATCATCTGAAATCTTGAGCAGCTCGAGTAGTTCTAGTGTTGTATCGAGTAGTGCATCATCCAGTAGTTCTGTATCAAGTAAAAAATCTTTCTATACACTTCCTGCACAGAGTCATTTTCTCGTTGTAGGAGAAACAAGTGATGCACTTGCCAGTGGCACTCTCTATCCAGAAGAAGACAGTGAAATTACAGCAATGGAACTACGTCTGGTAAATGAAGTTTCATCGATTGAAAACTTTGAAATCACAACAGAAAGTGGAGTTGTCATCGCTACCCTTCCTCGTCGCACGACGGCAGATCGTCCTGACTTTCGAAAAATCTATGAAGTAGCGATAGAGTCCGGAAAAGGGTATCGCATCATGCCCTCTGCAAGTGGTACAAATATTATCTTGCGTGCGCGTATTCGTAGCCAAGAAAATTTAGGAGTCGCCGATCAGTATGTCGAAGTAATTTCCTGGAATATTACGCTACAAGGCAAGGTTTCCAATACAACAAAATCTGTAAATATCCCTGCACCCTTTCCAGCGCATCAAACAGCCTTTGGTAGGATGCTTCCGGTACAAGTGCTGAGTGCTGCGACTGATTCTCTTCACGCGGGAACTGGTATCGTTCTTGGTCGATTTACATTCTCTGGTTCGCGCCTGCAAGGCAAGTCCTTAGCACTAGAGAATCTTCTCTTTACTGTTGATAAAACTGTTGGTGTGCATCTTGGGAATCTTCGCCTGCGTTCCATGGTCTGGCCGTACACAGAACACGCATGCACACTCAATCTGACTGCGCTTAGTTGTACAAATCTTCCTGCTGATATGAATACTATTGCGTACGGAAAAGGTCTTATAGTAGAACTACGTGGGGATATCGGTACAACAACGATAAAGACAAAAAATTTCCTGAAAGTATCCTTAGGTATTCCTGGTGGTCCTTCGGAACTGGGGAGCGTTCAATGGACAGATGGATCTGGTCACTATCGATGGATGGAGGGTGTTTCCCCTCTTGCATCTGGTACGAGCTGGACCGAAGAATAGTTCTATGAAATAGTTTTCTGTAGGGCTGAACGCATGTCTATCGTTGCAAGCTTTGCAGCTTCTTGCCAATCGTTTCCAGTAGAAGCATAGATGATAGAGCGTGCTGCATTGACGATTGCCCCCGTGCCATCTCTTAGAAATCCTGGAGCACAATCTTCAGCTGTTGCCCCTTGCGCTCCGTAGCCAGGGAGGAGGAAAGGGACGTGTGGCATGAGTGTCCGTAGATATGTGAGCTCCTCTGGATATGTAGCACCGACGACAGCTCCGATACATGAGAGATTTGAGACTGCTCCCGTTGCGTGCATCGCCCAACTCTCGACAAGCTGTGCGAGATGTTCATGTACACACTCATCGCCTACGGGCAAATCCTGGATTTCCCCAGAACTTGGATTACTTGTTTTTACTAGGACGAAGATTCCACGATCATTTTTTACGCATTGTTCGACAAACGGCTTGATACCATCTGACCCCAAGTATGGTGATACGGTCAGTGCATCAATCGGCTGTTCTTTGCCGAGGTAGGCTAGCGCATACGCTTCACATGTCGTACCAATATCATTACGCTTGCCATCGGCGATGACGATAAATCCTCGCTCCTTTGCAGCGGTACAAATTTCAAAAAATACCTTCATACCTTCCCATCCGAGCAGCTCAAAATACGCAAGTTGTGGCTTGATGCATGCTGCATTTCCTTGAACAGCATCCAGGATGCCGATACAAAATTTCTTCACTCCAGCAGGACTTCTCTCTATTCCTTCTGGCAATTTACTTAGGACTGGATCGAGCCCAACGCACACAGGGCCGACTTCCCTGATCTTCGTTGTAAGTGCATCTGCAAAGTGCATGATGAGGTGAGCATAGCAATTGAGAGGCTTTCACTCCACACCAATTGGTTGTCGGTACTGGAGAGCCTCTGCAATGTGATTAATGCCAATAGCGTCGCTATGAGCGAGATCGGCGATTGTGCGAGCGACTTTGATCGTGCGGTGATAGCTTCTTGCGGAGAGATTCATCCTCCTCGCAGCTTGTGTCAGTAAGGCCTCGCCCTCGGCATCAAGCGGGCAATATTGTTCTAAGTCCCGTACACTCATTTCTTTATTTGTACGGATAGCGCTCTGCGCAAATCGTGCTTGCTGCCGTTCTCTCGCATCGAACACACGCTCTCGAATCGAGTGACTACTCTCCCCTGTTTGTGTCATGCGTTGCTGTAAATCACTGATATCCACTGGCTGAACGTCGATCGTTAAATCAATACGATCGAGGAGTGGAGAGCTAATCTTTTTCTGCATTCTCTCTTTTGAGGAAGAACAGTACTTCGGCGGGTTCATCGCAGCGATGAGGATGAAGTCAGCCGGGAATGTGACAGTGCCTTGGGCGCGATTGATGGTAATGCGTCGATCCTCGATTGGCTGGCGAAGAACCTCAAGAACTTGTGTAGGGAATTCTGCCAGTTCATCTAAAAATAGTACTCCTTTATGAGCGAGTGATACTTCTCCTGGCATCGGGATTTGTCCTCCACCGACAATTGCTACACCACTTGCAGTGTGATGCACAGTGCGTAGCGGTCGATCGATGATGAGTGGAACATGTGCTGGGAGCAAATTGGCAACAGAATAGATGCCCGTAACTTCCAGAGATTCTTCGCGACTGAGCGGAGGAAGGATCCCACGAAGCGCCATCGCAAGGAGTGTTTTTCCAGAGCCTGGGGCACCACTCAGGAGCACATTATGTCCTCCTGCTGCAGCGATTTCGAGTGCTCGCTTTGCTTGGATCTGACCACGTACATCTGCGAAATCTATCGCACTAGGATTACTCGTTGGAGAGCATGCGGGTGGCAAAATTATTGGAGCCGTACATTCACCAAGTAAGCACGCGATGGCATGCCGCAGTGACGATGCTGCGATCACTTCTACCCCAGGAACGAGAGCGGCTTCTGCTGCATTCACTTCTGGTACGACGATGCGTTCGATGCCCAATCGACGACAGGCAATTGATGCAGAAAGCACTCCACTGATGTGACGCAAGCTCCCATCAAAAGCGAGCTCTCCGATGAATGCAGTCTTTAGAAGTTTTTCTTGAGCGATTTCGATGAGCCCATTACTTAAGAGCATGCCAATGGCAATGGGTAGGTCGTAGCGTGATCCTACTTTTCGTACATGTGCTGGAGCAAGATTCACATTCGTCGTGCGTCCCATCGGGATACGATACCCAGAAGCCTTGAGTGCCATGAGCACACGCTGTTTACTCTCCTGTACGGCAGTATCCCCAAGTCCACCAATTTGGAACCTAGGTTCACCTGCTGTTGGTATCACACCGATTTCAACATCGACTTTGAGTGCATCGAGTCCAAACTGTGTAAATGATGTAAGTTGCGTGAGCATATGTGGTGAGGAGGGTGTAAACGCATGGTGTACGAACGTACACTTCTATGCAAGTATCTTTTGCAGACAATTCATCAATTTATTTTCTAATGAATATTTCTGGTACACTGTGCCGTCCTATGGCGAAGCACTTAGATCTCGGCATACAAGGGGAAGAAATCGCTGCGAAGTATCTACTTTCACTTGGCTACAGTGTCCGTGAGCGCAATGTGCGTTTTCAGAAACTTGAGCTCGACATTATTGCCTTTGATCCCAGTGAAAAAATGATGGTGTTTGTGGAAGTGAAAACACGTCGTAGTCATTCTTCTGCGTATCCGATACATACAGCAATCACACGACATAAACGTTCGTGCTTGCGTAGGGCAATTGCAGCGTGGTCGATACGGCATGCGTATGAAGGACCAGGGCGTATCGATGTTGTTTCTGTTTCAGGGGGTCGTATCGTCGAACATCTTCGTGATATCGGTTCTGAGTATGTATAAGAAGGGAAATTCGTCTATGATTCATGCCAGCATGCGTCGAATCTCTGCCATTACATTTCTCTCATTACTCTTTCTTTGGACGTATGAAGGCTTCGTACGTGCAGCAGATGAGGCTATTTGTGGAGATGCTGTGAAAGCAGCAACCGAACAATGTGATGATGGGAATCTCTTACCTGCAGATGGCTGCAGTATCCAATGTACAATTGAAGTTTGTGGGAATGGCATTACAGATGTGCGTGAACAATGTGATGATGGGAATACCAGGTCGCAAGATGGGTGCTCGTCTCTCTGTTTTATAGAGTTCTGTGGCGATGGGATTTTACAGGGAGACAGAGGTGAACAGTGTGATGATGGAAATGGTATCGATGGAGATGATTGCTCAGCGGTTTGTATCTACACAGGAAAAATTTCCTCCTCAAGTTCAACATCATCGCAGTCCAGCGAAAGTTCTTCTAGCAGCACATCTTCCATTACGTCTTCTTCATCGGCCGCTGCAGCTATTCCGTGGAATATACCGAGTGATATAGCTTCACCATCTGTGATACAGACGACACTATCCGAAGTGCGTGAGTTACTCTCTTCTGGTGGCGGAGGGACAGTTACGAACACTGCCCCTGTATATATGCAGAATCTTCCACGAGAAGAGAAATTGAAGCTCGAAATTATCCTGAAAAAGCTTGGTCAAGGTAAGCGCCTCAATGCTTCTGAACGTATATGGGCAAAAGATTTAGCAGTGAAACTCGATGATGATCGCAAGAAAAGTAATGCAGAGTATGACAAAGTTCTCACATCGTTTTTAGGCAGCACCATTGCACAAGAGGCAGTGAAATCTTTTGATAAAGAACTTCTTCAGAAGGATCCAGAACAAGCATTGGAAGTCTTTACGTCGACAGTAAAAACTATTGATAGAAAAACTCTGACAGCACAAACAACTCGACTTGTAGAAAGTGTAGAGCAGTACGGTATATATCTTGCTCCAGAATTACGTGAAAAACTCGATCCACTACGATTAAAAAACGCTAGTGCACTCGAGGTATTCTCTCTCATGACAGATATCAAACATTCCATTGAACGTTTTGCAGCAACCGATATCGCAGTCAGTCTCGATGCATTACGGGAGCAAATTGTTACCTTGCGCCAAGCTACTACACTCTTTGTTCGTGGGTATGGAGTCGATCCAAAAGAATTCTCCTTTGCATTGGATGATATAGAAACAGCTTTGGCAGCGAAGCGTGTCGACACTCAGGAGGTCGTTGCACGCATAGAAGAATTGTTAAAAATTCTACAATCCTCAAAAGTTTTTGATCCGAAAACTCTCTCCATGGTTGATGTAAAAAATTCTGAGCTCCTTGAGCGTCTCGCTGCGGTAACTAGTGATAGCAATATGCCTCAAGTAACACTCGATGAAGCCGAGGTGGAACAAATTGTTATCGAAGCATCCAAAAATGTATCAGCAGATCAATATGCACGTTTTAGCTCAGGAAGCCTTCTCGATCAGCGTCGTGGACTTCTTTTATTTTTAGATACAGATCCTAAAATTCAGTATCTTCGCGAAGAACTTACCTCTCGTGGTGTGCAGACGATGGAGCAGAAATTCTGGCAACTTCATCATGCGATTGAGGTTATAGGAGAGCCAAACGCAGTAGATCCATGCAGTGCATCGATCGATGCTGGCATGCAGTGCATCAAAAAATTTCTTCCTGAGCTGCAGGAAGCTGTGCGCGAAGCGAGCATCGTACTGCGCGTTGTTGGATTCTTTCAGGACCTCTTCCACATTCAGTAATGAATTTCTCTTCGCTACTTGCAAAATTTGGCCACACACAAATCGCTGCTGAGCAGGGAGCGGAAGAATTTTTGAAGTTCTACGATGCAACCAAAAGCTTGTGCTTCGCTTACTGTGTACATCGCGCTGGCTCACTGATAACTGCAGAAAAACTTTGTGAACGTGTCTATGCAGCAGCGCTAACAAAACAACTTTCGTTCCTATGGTTTGGGACACTCGATTTCTCTCTCCTTCTTCGATTAGTAGAAGAAAATATGAAGGATATCACGGTAGAACAAGCTGATCCTGAAGCATTCTTTGTGAGCAAGTTGGCGTTTCTGACAGAAGAGGAAAAGAGTGCAGCGAGTCATTTCCATGAATCACTCTGGACGCTCCCTACTCCAGTCCAACAAGTTATTATTTTGGCATACCTCTGCGGCCAGAGTGAAGAGCAGCTTGCATCGACTCTTGGAGTGAGTGTACAGGTTGCGACAGCACATAGAGAGGAGGCAACAAAACTTCTTCTTGCGTCTTGGCAGCACTCAGTGACATTGGAACAGAAACTTGATTCCCTCACGGTTTTACCATCGCTTTCTCTAAAGAATGATGAAGAGATTCGTTCGCTTCTCCTGATGCAATGGACACAGCTCAAGCTCCGTCGCACGCAGTGGATTGTCGTCGGTAGCCTCTGTGCGATTTTTTCTAACGTTGTCGTAGCGGGAGTGCTCGCATTCGTTGTCGTCACACAACCCACCACATCCATTCGTGGTGCCTCACTCCAGGTTGCATCCTTCGATGCCATCATCGTGCAGCGAGAACTGAAGCGTATGGAGGCAGATAAAGCTCTCACAGAGTCACTGAAGGTCAGTCGTGGACTTGCAGCGTACGATGCAGCGCAGAAACTTACGGAACTTGGTCTATCATCTGCAAAAGACTCTCTTCTTGAGAGGCAAAAAGAAAATGCTCAAGTAGAGAAGATGGTAAAACTCCTCCAAGTTTCAGCTCTATCGATGCGAGAAAATATATCCATCGCGCAAAAATAACGAGAAGATTTATTTAGTGGATGAAAACAAATGGGACTTGTAGTCGTTTTATTTCATGTATTCTGTAATCCAACATTTTATTCCCCACAAAGACGATAGAAACCTCAGTATTTTCCCGCAAGAGTTGTTCAATATTATTTTGCAGTAGTCCATGTCTACCGATAAATTCAAAATGTAAATGCTTCTGACCAGAGGCTTCCATGGATTGATTGATACTTGTAAAAAGATTCGAGGCTTTTTTTTCGATTTCAGCGATATATGTATCCGTAAATTTTAGCTCAGGACAATGTAAAAGAAGTATACTTTTTACTCCATGTCGTTGGCACCATTCCACGACAGTGCTCATACGTTGCATGAATGAATTCCCTCGAGAGCAGAGTACTGCGATGGGTCCTTTTCGAGTTGAGAGAGGAAATGCTGGTTGATCGATAACAATCCCAAGTTTTTTAGCAAGAAGTGGTGTCAGTGGTGGCTGTATGATGAGTGTAAGAAGAATAACCCAGAGCCCGATGGCAATAGCGGTATCTGCTCCAGGAAGACCAGAAACACGCAAGCCAATCAGAAGTACTGCTGGGATGACTCCTGTTTCACGAACAAACGAGAGAAAGAGAAGCTCTCGCCAGTTTAAAGAATGTTTTCCACGTATGAATGGGCTTAGTGTTAGGAAAACCGCTATAGGTCGTATTATGAGAATGAAGAGAGCACCCATAATAAGACCGATTGTCGTAACCTCTAGAAGGCTAGAAATATCGACAATTGCTCCAAGAAGTATAAAAATCAATGGTTTCATAAAACCTTCAATCGTGTGGTTGAAGTAATGCTCTACATGCTGGACGTGAGACTGAAGGTGGAAGAGAAGACTAGAAATAAAGACTGCTAAGAATCCACTACCACCCAACGATGCAGAGGTTACGTAACATAGAAGTGGAACGATAAGGAATAGTGATGCATCTGCCTCACTTTCTGCTTGGACTTTTTCTTTCCACTTACTCCATAGACGGAGGATAAAAAATCCACCTAATCCTACGATGACACCAATCCCAAGCTCTGAGAAAATTTCAGCGAGCACGTGAAGACTTAGGAGGTGTTTATAGATCTCGATAAAGGAAGTATCCGGTGTGTTTTGTAGAACAATGAATAAGAAAACGCTTGTCAGTACTGTGCCGATAACATCGTTGATAGCACTCTCGCTTACAGCGATATATTTCACGCGAGGATGCTTAAATGTAAGTGTTTTAAATACAGGAATAATCGCAGCAGGATCAGTAGAAGAAAGTGTTGCACCCAAGAGAATAATTGCCCCAAGCGGGAGAAGCGTTCCTAGTGCTTCACTCACAAAAGAGAGCGAGGCAGAAAAAAGAAAGGCAGTGATGATTGTTCCAAATACGGCGATCGAAAGAATTGGTCCAAGGAGTTCCTTGAAACGCGTAAACGGTGTATCGAGTCCACCACCAAATAGTATGAAAATAGCACCAATTGTTGTGAGGATGCTCAGAATTTCACCATGCTGCACGATCACTGATAGAGAATCTTTTTGAATAATTCCGATGAAAATAGCAAGAACGAAGGAGGGAATGATAGTCGGCTTTGCTGTTTCATACGCCAAAAAACCAAAAGAGAATATGAGGATAATTTCGAAGAATACAAGGAACATTTTCCCCTGTTCGCCAAAAAGAGAAAATGTTCCATCATGCATGAATGTCTGTAAAATAAGCGAAAGAAGCCAGCTTCCAAACAGCAAACCAACGATTATTCCATAATTTTTTGCATGTGTGCCGAAAGAGAGTGAAGCAGAATGAGTGTGCATTTCAGATGGAAAGGATTTTTCTTGAGTATCAGAAAAAAATCAAGCCTCAGCTCTCTCAATACGAAGACATCCAGAGCTTGCTGCGAAGTAGTATATTCGCGTTAAAAGTTTTCACTACGCGAGAAGTTTTCCAGCATTATAAGGTACTGGTGATCTTGGCATTAGAACTGTTGATACAATCCTTCCTTCGCGTAACATTTTACGTGTGCGCTCTCTCTCGGCTTGCAATTCATCTAGCGATGCTGGGAAGGGCAGCTGGAGATCATGAGCAACTCCTGGTAACACCATTACCCCATTGTCTCTAGGGAATTGCTGATAATCCCAATCTTCTGGCACAGGTCCTTGTTTCATATGAGAGCATTATAAAACTAATTTATAAAAAAGCAAGTGATCAAGAACCATTTTCTGGTAGGAGTTCAATTCTTCCACTTTTACTTCTTCCATCTTTTTCTCTTTGCCATGCAACAGCTACCTGCAATCTCCTTCTAAAATCTTCAATACTTTCTTCGATTACGTCGTAACATTGAGGCAAGAGTTCTCTAGTTTTCTGAAGAATATATTGAATACTTTCTTCCGCACCAAGTTTTATAGATAGTTTTCCAAGCCATGCAAGGAGTTCGCTTAAAGCATGAGTAATCTCATCGCGAATATCTGCAAGAGTCGTATCAACCATAGCCTCGATGCGTGGTTGGATGTTTGCCGCGATGGCTGGCAATTCGTGTGGTTGTAGTTCTGAATGTTGAGTAAGTATCATTCGAATACTTCCTAGGTGTTCTGCAATTTTAGGAAAAGCTTGTTCTGTGTCAGGAGGCAATGCAGGCATTTCTTTCATCAATTGAAAATAATAGAACAAATCTTTGTTTTGTAAAGTATCTTCAATATTTTTTCATTAGATTTAGCCTATTCATGCGAAAAATTGATGTATGTTCCTTTGGGAAGATTCACACATTACAACAATAATTCTGGACACAAAAAACAATCAGAATCTCTCTGAAAAATTCTAAAAGACAAACTACTTACTCTTGCGGCTGCCCTTCTTGGCAACCTTGGAGCGAGAAGCTTTCTTGACTACCTTTTTAGGGGCAGCCTTCTTTACAGATTTTTTTACCATAGTTCATTATGGTTCCTTTGTGCCGTATTTAGCAAGCTCTTCGGGCACGAAAAAAAGCTGCTTGTTTCAGGGGAGGTAGTGGCGGAGCCAACACTCCAATTCATTATGTTTCTGCTTTGCATTGTCCCCCTTCGCGCTATGCGCTTTGGGGGACACAGTATCTTCGGACTCACGCATCGCCCTTTGGGCTCGCGTTCGTCTCGAATTCAACTGTGGCGGAGCCAACGGGACTCGAACCCGCGACCTCTTCCGTGACAGGGAAGCGC
>CAYRWT010000029.1:0-10726 GCA_964428105.1 uncultured Candidatus Peribacteria bacterium | reverse complement strand
CAAACTCCCACCTTCGCTCATACGAGCTACGGCGGGCAGGCGCCTTCGAAGCCTCCCTCCTTCGCTCTACGGAGCTATGGAGGGCAGGCAAACAGTGCACGTTTTCACGCTCCTCTCGCAGAGAACCGAGACGAAATTTTTCAAGGCGACAATACTTTTTATTATAGAATCATGGATTCTGCTGTCTTATTCCTCTCATATCTGTGAGAATATTTCTCATCCATGCAAAAGCGTATTCCTCTCTCTGTCGGCTTTGTTCTTCGCGCACTTGCGAAGCTCTATCCAAATGCAGATTGCACTCTGGATTGGAGGACGCCACTTGAGCTTCTTATCGCGACAATCCTCGCAGCACAGTGTACGGATGCTCGGGTAAATATTGTGACGAAGAAGCTGTTTCAGAAATACACATCTCCTCAGGATTACCTTCGTGTGTCTCTGAAGGAACTCGAACGAGACATACATTCCTGTGGCACGTTTCGTATGAAGGCACGAGCGATACAAGAGTCGTGTTCTATGATTATTGATACATTTCATGGCGAGGTTCCTCGAACAATGGCAGAAATGCTTGAACTCCGCGGAGTTGGTCGTAAAACAGCTTCCATCGTACTTGCGACTGCGTATGGAATTATCGATGGTATTCCTATCGATACGCACTGTATTCGTCTCACACAGCGCATGGGACTAACAAAATTTTCTGAGCAATCCAAGATCGAAAACGATTTAATGAAGCGCACGCCGCACAAGGATTGGGTTCATCTCTCTCATCTTCTTGTCGCTCATGGTCGTGCAGTGTGTATCGCTCGTCGTCCAGCTTGTGAACGGTGTGTATTGAAAGAAAAATGTCCGAGCTCGTTTGTAAAAAAATAGGAGATGAGGAATCTTAGTTTGTTATATAACCTCTACTACCCACAACAGCAGCGCCCCTCCGGGGCGCGGCGTTTGTATCATTGAATAAACAATTATCTTTAGTGTTTCAGTAATGGAATTTAGAGTTTTCTTGCCTGTTCTGTCTGTGCACAGAACTTATTTTTTGGCTTCTAGAAAAGAGAAAACGCGTTGAGTAAAAAGAAAGTTTTTCTAGGGTTATTCTCTGCAGTTCCTCTTTGTGGTGCACTGTATTCCTTTCTTCCCCTTCTTCTTTTTATGTCTCTTCGCTCTTCTATACATTGCTTGGAACCATCAGTGGGTTCTTGTGGTCCATCAAGAACTTCTGGATCGCTACAAAAGCTTTCTCGTGGTGTCAAACGAGCATTCCATGGTGTCTTAGCGGCGACCGCGTTGAGTGCAAGTGCAGCAGAGCTTCGACTTGCACCTCCGCCACCACCGCGTCCTACAGCTCCTTTGCAACCAGCGAGAATAGCGCCTCGTCGTGTTCCAGAAATCGTTCTTCAGGAGTTTGTAGAAGATCCTCATCGGGTTTTGCAGGTCGATACAGGTCAATTGTCCTCAGTTACAAATACAGGTCAATTTGTAGAAGGTTCTCTTCCTCTTTCTACTGGCGGACATGCAACGATTACTTCTTGGAAGGGTCCAGTTGATCATGCTCCTCGTTTTCTTTCGAATACTGCAGGGGTAGTTTCAGATGGCAATGTGACTGTTGTGGATTGTACTTCCTCTACTGCACGTGTGCAGCGTGTTGGACTTCGTATTACATCAGAGAAAGATGGTGAACTGGTCCCGGTACATGCTTTGCGTGGGAAAACAATTCTCTGTGCAACAAATATTCCCTCTGGTCAGAGTTTTGAATATGCAAACGAAGATGGCATTACTGCTGTTGTTGCGCAACATTCCTTGAAGCCATTATCGCAAATTTATAATGAATTTATAGCATGGCGACAGAGCCCGAATGGACAGGGGGAAGAGCAATATGCCTGGTGGCACTGGAGTGAATGGGTACGACGTATCGAGGATTTTGATATCAATGGAGTGATGATGGGGAAATTTCTCTTTCGTTGGAGAGATACTCCCCAGGAACAATCGCGACTGTATAATATTTTGGAGCCAGATGTGCGTCAGGGTCAGCGTAGTCATCGGCTTATCGTTAGTGACATTCATTTGAATGTACTTACGTCACATACACAGCCATCTGTTCCTCCGGCGACTCCTAGTACTGTTGGGCTTTTAGCACATGCTGCAGCTCCACGCTGGGGAGTGCCTGCAGATTTTGAGAGAGTACTTCGCGTTCTCAATGAAAATGTCTACTCCGATTCTCGTGGTAATTGTCCAGGAGGAGACTCTTTTCGTATATTGTATCGTGGAGGCGGAGGAGGGAATTACCGACGCTTCCATGCGCGTGCACTCTTTGGAGGATTTAATATTACGAGAGTGCAATACATCGGCCCCGGGAATGTGAGTGATGTTCCTGCTCCGTACTGTGTATTAAATAACGGTGATGCGATTCTCGCTCCAGGATGTCCAGAGTATCTCGTCTTTACGCTTGAGAAATATGGCACACCGAGAGAGTACGAGGTGTATATCACTCACTCTGGTAATTCTCTTCAAGACGTAGAGCCTGAGCCTGGCTTGAGAATTGATCTGAAGATCCAAGGAATGTACCACGGTCGGGCAGCCGAAGATGCTCAGTTTTCTTTCCTCGAAGATCGTTCTACTGGAGTAGACGCGATTGCAGGGCGGGAGATTTTTGCACTCATTCGTCTCGACAATAGTGGTGCTGGGAGTGGTAGGATTATTCTCAAGGCATATGTGGGATATACAGGGACGAGTCGAGATATTCTTATCGGTAGTAAGGAAGTACATATTGGCTCGATGAGTCTCGCTGGAACAGTCTTCAATTTTACAGTTCCTGGTGGTGGGAGCGGCGGTCTGCCTATGGTGACATTTACTGCAGAACTTCCAGATGGCACACGCATCGATTATCCACGCACACTCAATCAGGCATGGTATGGAACAGATGCTAGCGCACGTGGTCGCAATTCTGGTGCTCCTAAAACAGATGAGGCAACACAGCGACGCATAGATCGTGCTCAGAGCTTAGCGCTGGGTGCCATCAACATGGGAAATGATCTTCGCTTAAATTCCTGGTTTAGTGCTAGTTCTGGGCGTCGCGCTCCACCGAGTTCTTCGCCGAATCCTCCGACGCCCATCGTTCCTGGTATTACAAATATTGTCGAAGCACCTCCTCTTCAGTACTCATTTACAAATGTTGTAGAGCAAGTTGCAAATAATGCTGGTCTGCAATTTTCATCATTGGACGAGGCACTGGAATATGCAGCACGTTCATTTTTGGAAATGAATCAGATTGCTGTGCGTGCTCGGCTACGCCAACTCTTTCTCGATTTCGGAATCTTCGGGAGTTCGGATGAGTATTTTTCCTATATGCAGCGCGATGCATTTCTTCTTGCCTATGGGGATTCCAGTGTGACAGGTAGAGCGACAGATGCAAAGATTGCAGGAATTGTGTTTCATGAGATGTGGGATGCAGGTATTGATCCTGCGAATCTTCCCAGTGGTGTACTTGCGCAAGCTGATGCGTGGCTACCCTCTTCACTCTCACCAAATCTTCCATTCTTCGTGGATACATCGACGCTCTTTGGTCGAGCAGTTGCAGGGCTACTTGTCGATCTTCGTACCATGTCACAGGATACATTTCGTACACGCATTGCGGTCATAAGTAAGATCACAGGAATCGGAGAAGGCGAGATGGAGTTTTTCCTACGTATTGTTCGTAACTCACCAGATGGCATGACGCGCATCAAGCAATTTTTCATACAAAAGGGTTTTGGTTCAATCTTTGAGTCTACCTCTACTCCAGTTGGCCCAGAGAATCCTATTCCCTCACTTCGTCTTCCGCGAGATGCCTTTCGCTCACAGCAGGACACCATGATACGAGCGACATTTGATATCGCTCCAAACTTAAAAAATTTCCATCATGCGCATCTTTATCTGATTGATGCAGACACAGGGCAGCAGATAGATGTTTCCTCTCCCCTTACAGCAGAGATTCGCGATCAGCTGTTTGCAGATATTCCAGTAGCCACCATCATCGAGCAGCTTCGTCGTCGTGGTCTTTCTCCAACACTCTTCAATTTCAAGCTCAAGCTTGTCATTTGGCCAACAGAAAGTGCTTCGGCTATTAGCAAGGAATCATCTCGTGCCAGTATCGAACTGGATTGGGGGACGAAGATTGATCCTCGTACATTGATGGACGCTAGTACATGGCAATCTCTTTCAGAAGACCGTCGGCGTGCACTGCGTGAGGATCTCGACTTTGGCGATCTTTCTTCTTTGCCAGCAGGGAATAAGGCGATTATGGAAAAGTTGATTAATGAGCAGTTGAAGACAGGAGGGTTGAAGTATGAGCGAACAGGATCCGGTCTTCGTGATTATGAGTTTGAAGGTCCAAAAGGTGGTACGGGTGATAAGCAATGTAAAAAATGGCTACAAGAAGATGTTGTCACTCCTGCCACTGGTGTTTCTATTCCCATAAATGCTTCGGAGCAGCTTGCAAGTGAATGGAGGATGGAGCCTCCAAATGATGCAGGGAAGATTCTCTCTGCAGACGGGAAAGTCGAACAGATTTTACGAATTACAGATCCTGCTTCAGTACGCTCTGTTCTGCAATCCTCTTATGCAGCTGGTAGCATCAAGCAAGGAGATATCATTCAGATGGTGTATGGAAGCGTGCAACATACGATGGTGATAGGGAAAATCACAAATGAAGGTCTATGGGTATTTGATACTAACTGGGAGTATAAAGGATGGGGATCAATTACCGCGGGGCAAGGGACACATTTCAAAGATGGTAATGGAAATTATATAGAAGCCAAGACTGATGAAGAGAAAGCAATTGCAGATTGGTATGAAAAAGTCGACAATACCGTGAGATATCATCTTATTTCATTTGAATCACTTGCGCGAAATCGTACTGTAATGAGTATCTACAACATTCGTCGATGATTAAACAATTATTTCTAGTCTCTGGCTTACTCTTACTCAGTTGCTCTCGTAGTAATGTGGAATATTTATCTGTAGTTGACCCTTATTATGATTATACTCCTACAGTTTATCTTCCCTTTGAGTTATTACTTCCAAAGGGAACAATAGCTTATCAGGATGGTCCACAAGGGCTCGATAAAAATTTACAATTTAGTCTTTGGGAAGAAGATAAAGATACTGGGAAGAGAAGTGAAAAACTTGCCTTTCTTCTTACTATTTTTCATGACAAGGGAAATACCTACGATATTGAAAAATTTTGTGCAAATAAATCAAATTTGGGTGGTCGTGGAATTTTCAATCTTAAAAAAATAACAGTAGTTGGTGTTTATAAAATTATTAAAGCAGAAATACCATGTAATTCTCGTGAAGTATATTTGATTACGAATGGAGATGATTCTTATATTATTGAGCCATTTTTTCGTAGTACAGACTCTGCTATAAAAGCCATCGACTACGCCGTAGACAACATCCGCTTCCTTCCAGAAAATGAGACAGTGAAAAAAGAAGAACAGAAGCGAAAAGAACGTGAAGGGAATTAAGCTTTGATTTCTGTTTGTTCAGGAGACCTTTCTGCATGCAGCCCTAAGAGGCAAAGGATGAGGAAGCTTACGAAATAGTAGTAATTACAGAAACCCTGCGTGCCGAAAAGGAAAATGGAGAATGTTGTAAGTGTTGAGGCAAAAAGGAAGCCAACGATTGGACGGAGGCGCTTACAGATCATGAGCATCGAAATCGACATACTTGCGCCGAGAATAAGGTTCCATACCTTTGGCGTGGTGATGTCGTATAAACGTGATAGTGCAGCTGGCACTGTGAGGGTATCGATACGAAAAGGAGTATTGAGCACAAACATCACGCCGTTATTCCAGAAACTTACAGGGTCCCATATCGCAAAAATTTCGACTAAGAGAAACACAACTATAAATACCCTTATGAAAAATCTTGGAGACTTTGTGAGCAATAGGAGGTGGACTGGGAAAAAGAGTAGATATTGCTTGAGGCTGAGGAAATATCCATATGCCATAGCAGCAGATCTGAAACGACCACGCTGAAATTGTAGAAGAAAGAAGGCAAAAAATGGCAGCATAAGAGGCTCTAGCCATGCTTGTTCGATTACGAAGAGAGAACGTGGATGAAAAAGGAAAAGTAGCGTAAGTACTTCTGCAAATTGCTCCGATGTTGTACTTTTTACTAGTGAATACAGTAGGAACATTGCGATAATTTCTGCGATAATGAATATTGTGCGCGAATCTCCATTGAGAAAGTAACCTAAAGTCGTGAGTAGTAAGTTTCCTGGCAGATAATCGTACCCTTGTAATTTTAGAGGTGTGTTATTCGCAGTATTTTTTATGTCTATTGGTGTGGAATAAGGATTCTTACCCAACAAAAGAATTTGTGAGTATTGTTGATTTACATCAAAAACATCAATTTTTGGTTTTGGTGAAGCTTGGAGGATCCAGAGTCGCAAGAGAATGGCAGTGATCCCTATAGTGAAAAATGCACAACGTCTGAGACTACGTTTTTGGAAAAATGGGATAGTATATGTGAAGAGTATTCCCATTCCTATAAACAAAATAATAGTTCGCCAGTGCTGTATAAACTGTGGGTTTTTGATGTAAATTCCTGGATCTTTTGATAGTGAGATATAGAGAAGAAATAGCAATGTGATACTCGTGATTGTGATAGAAGGTGGCTCCACCTTGATGCGCTTTGCAATGATAAAGAATATTGTTGATGCGATAAGAGCGAAGCTAATAATCGCCAACCACAGTGATCGATGTGTGTAATGTCCATTACTTTCAAAGAGTGCGATTGCGAGGAAAACATAGGCAAGCAGTATCATGACTCCAGAAGATGGAAGGCGTGCTGTTGATGTTCTACATTCTTGCATGCAGCGAATTGTAGAACTATTGGAATATCTTCACAAAGATGTAATTAAGGAAGAAGCGGTTTATTTTGTATGAGATTCGTCGATTGTTTTTTGGATTTTTTCTTCCCATTGTGTACGTGTGAACCTGTAAGGAACACCATAGTCTCCATTTCCTTGTGGGTGTTGCTTGATAACACTAAGAAACGCAAGAGTGAAGTGGATATTGGCTGTGATTATCAATAACACAAGAATGCTAGGAAACCAGTCTGGGAGGTGAAATATTCTTGGCATCCTCTGAAGAAAAAGGACAAAAAAGAGGGTAATTATAGGATAGAAGATGATATGGTAATGTGGGAACGCATGTAAGTGAAGAATTTGGTAGAACACATGTACTATCAGAAAGTTGAGGAGAAAAAATACAAGCATCTTCTCTGCAAGAGATAGAGAGATCGCATGAAGAAAACAGCGAGTGCGGAAAAGTAGTGTTCCGAGGAAGAAGAGTAATCCAGTGAAGGCGATAATGATGTACAGTGAAAAGAAGCCATGAGCAGCAGTGATTCCTGGAAGCGATGTGAGGAAGCTCATTCTGTCACCGATGAGATAGTCCATTTTTTCACCCGAAGTTACGACGAATGACCAGAGAGGATGTGCTAGTAGTGATAGATTCTCAGTGTGTGCTGTTGTAAAGATCTGGGTGATATTCTGAAAGTGAGTTTCGATATGATAAAGAATGTAGGGTAAATAGAGGACAAAAAAGAGCAGCAGCCCTATGCATATATCTTTCCATCGGATTCTTACTCTCATAATCAGAAAAAATAGAGGGATGATGCATGGTAGAAACCATGCGCTCATATGCAATTGCGTCAGGATGCCTACGAGGAAAAATAAAGCCCATACTTTCCATGACTCATAGCGTTGTAAAAGAGATGTTATGAGGCAGAAGATCAGGATCAGGAATGGGAAAAGAACATTCTGTGCCCAGATTTTTCGTGAGTATATAAATGTCCATGGCGCACTTGTAAAAAGTGCAGATGTCCATAGTGCGGCGCGGAATGAAAATGTAGATCGCAGAAAAATAAAAAGGAAAATAATTCCAATAGCATTGAGAAAGACGATCCAGTACGTGAGGAAGAGCGGAGAATGGGAGAAGATTGCAGGTATTGCCATCAAATAAATAAAAAATGGTGGATTTTCTAGGCCAACTGATGACATTAAGCCGACTTTCAGAAGTATTGCAGTGTGTGCTTGCTTGTAGGCAAGGATAAGAGCTGTGAATTCATCACCCTTAAACTCCATAAGGTCCAGCCACAGGAAACGCAAAATGAAGGCAGCCGCGAAGAGAATGGTAATTATGCTATCAAGCGGGTGTTTCCGCGAAATTTCCCATAAGCGTGTTCCGATGCTTCGTAGACATGACATGTTCATAGCATACATTGTCAATATTTTCTTGTCGTCCGTGTATACTTCTCTCCTGCATGTCGCGAACAACTATTTTGCAGGGGCTGATCATCATTGCATTGATTCTTGCTGGGTATGTTACATTCCGTAGTAGCACGGTTGGGGTTTTGCCAAATGGAACTCCTACAATTTCCTCTGCATCAGAGATTTCTTCTTCGAAAGTGATGAGCACAATTTCCAGTATTGATGTGGAAGTAGCAAAAGAACCAGAAATGCTTGCGCCAAATTACTTTCTGTATCAGAAAGGTGTTTTGAGTCAGGGCAAAGAGCTGATCCTTTTCTTCCATGCGCCATGGTGTCCTTTTTGTCGGCAAACGGATAAAAGAATCCGCACACTTGCTGCGACAGGTGCTGTTCTGCTCCCTGTGTATCAGGTCGATTATGACACGAGTGAAGAGCTCAAAATTGAATACGTCGTTCTCACACAAGACACACTTGTGCGTGTGAGTGCAAAAGGTGAGCGCCTAGAAAGCATCGTGCATCCAACCGAAGAGGAACTTCCTATATTCCTTCGGCCTTTCGTTGGATCTTCCTCAGGCTCTTCTTTATGACCTTGTACATCGTCCTCTTTCTTGTGGGGCTTCTTACAGTCCTTCTGCCCTGTGTCCTGCCACTTTTGCCGATTGTTCTTGGTGTAAGTGTTGCGGGAATGAGTAAGTGGAGACCAGTAAGCATCGTGAGTGGAATGATTGTTAGTTTCACCGTATCGACATTCCTTCTCCTAACAGTACTTCGCAATATACCGGCTGCTGCGGATATCGTGAGGACGAGTATGGAGCTACTCCTCTTACTCTTTGGAGTTGGATTTGTTTTCGAACGTCAGTGGGTGCGCATCAGTATCGCGGCCCTCGGTGGTCTTTATTTCTTCTCAAATGGTTGGTTTGTTATTGGTATCGCTAGTGCCATAAGTATTTTCTTAATGTTTGTCGGTGGGCGCATTGCTTCATGTATCCAAGGTGCGGGGATAGAACTACAAGGAGCTGCACGCAGTGCTTTTGGGCAAGATTCTCTCCTCACAGCGTTTATCATTGGTTGTACACTTGGATTTGTCTGGGCTCCTTGTGCGGGCCCAGCTCTCGCATTCGTTTTTACTCTTGTACGCGAAGAAGCAGGGATTACAGCATTTAGTTATCTTCTCACATATGCTCTTGGCGCTGGTGTTCCACTCCTCCTTATCGGCTATGGAGGCCAGACTGCAGTTCGCTCAGTGCGTGCTCTTGCTCCACTGACGGGCAAGATAAAAGTTTTCGCAGGTACCCTGCTTATCGCAGTATCACTGGGTCTCACGACACATTCATTTGAGAGAATCCAAGTATGGGTCCTTACAAATACTCCACTAGGAGAGATCGGTACTCGTTTTGAAGAGGTATTAGTCAAAGGAACAGAGATTCATCGCCCTTCCGGATCCACTACCTCTCTTGCTTCTATGGGTATACCTACACTTCCGAAGAGTTCAGTTCGAGCACCTGAGCTTACAGGCCTTAGCACATGGCACAACTCACAGCCGCTTACGATGAAGGAACTGAAAGGTAAGGTCGTACTCATCGATTTTTGGACATACTCTTGCATCAACTGTATTCGTACACTTCCATATATCCAGGGCTACGCTGAAAAATTCAAAGATGCTCCATTCGTTATTCTCGGCATTCACACCCCAGAATTTACATTTGAAAAACTTCCTGCAAACGTCGCACAGGCGATCCGTATGCACAAGCTTACGTATCCAATTGCTCAGGATAATGACTATGGCACATGGTCTGCATTTGCAAATCGTTACTGGCCAGCGAAGTACTTGATCGATGCGCAGGGATATATCCGTTACACGCACTTTGGTGAAGGTGCATACGATGAAACAGATCGAGCGATTCAATCCTTACTTGGTGAAATCGGTGTCACTGCGACAGGATCTATCACTGTTGAAGCACAAGCTCGTCGCTCTCATTCTCCAGAGACATATTTAAGCTCTCGGAGTTGGCCAGCACTTGGGAATTCTCGGGGGGATCCAGAGGAAAAAGTTGTTACATATATTGCACCAAAAAGTCTCAAACTGAATCGGTATTATTTAGTAGGGGATTGGCAGCTCGAGAAGGATGAATACCAATTACTTAGAAGCACGACTGGCGAAATCCAGATGAAGTTTCTTGGTGCTGAAGCAAACCTTGTTCTTGCAGCAGATGCCACTGCGAAAGGCGCCGTTGCAATAGATGTCTTTGTGGATGGCAAACTGGATCGTACAATCAGTGTCGATCATCCGGATCGTTATCTCCTCTTCTCTGGCGCATATGGAGAACATGATCTTGTATTGAAGATAAAGAATGCAGGCCTTCAGGCTTTTGCGTTTACGTTTGGGTCATAGTGACCTGTTTTTCTTTACAGTATTACACCTTTGTTCTTGTCCTTTCTTTGTCCGAAGCGACAAAGAAAGGACGAAAGAAAACGCGT
>CAYRWT010000028.1:0-10896 GCA_964428105.1 uncultured Candidatus Peribacteria bacterium | reverse complement strand
GCTGGTGCCGACTACGCAGAGTGGTTCTACTCTGCTTTGAGTCCAGACCTGAAGCCGGGTGAGCTCGTCTGTATCGACACACTCCACGATAATGCAGTACAGCGCTGTACACGTGAAAGTGATCCAAACCTCATGGGTATCGTTTCTACGAATCCAGCCTTCATCGGTAACGTTATCAATGGTGCTGATGGACTGAAGGTTCCTGGCTATATCCTCGTGGGTCTTATCGGACAGGTGCCAGCGCATGTCTCTACAGTAAATGGTCCTATCCGCCCTGGTGATACACTTACATCCTCCGATATCCCAGGTGTTGCTCGTCGTGCGAATGCAGGAGACTCTACTGTGGGTGTTGCGCTCGAGGGTTATGATGGCACAGAACAGGGCATCGTAAATGTCCTTATCTCTCGTCGCAATTCTTCTCTTACAGTTGATGCCGTTGGGCAGAAAGTCCTCGATACGATTGCTGCGATGGAGATCGATGACGAAGTGCAGCTCCTTGTACAGGAGAGTGCTGCAAAGATCGACTTCAAGCGCGAAGTTAGCGCAGCGATTGATCAGCAAGTTGCTTCTCTCAATCTCGCTGCTCAAGTGAATGATCTTCTCGATGCGCGTTTGGGTAGTGGTTCTACAGTGAATCGTGAGCTTATGAGCACGGTCATCGAAGAAGTGATGTCATTCCTCAAGACAACGACAGGTGCTGTAATTTCAGAAGCAAGTGTCGCAGCCACAGTTGAAAGCCGTCTTGGTATCGTCCGTGGTAGTGGCACGATCCTCTTGCCAAACTTCATCGCAGAGCAAGCATCTCTCTCTGAGCTTACGGTCTTCAGCGGTGCAACGATTGGTGGCATGCTTCGCACAGTATCTCTGGATGTTCAGAGTGGAGCAGTGATCTCTGGAGGTCTTACAGTGAACGGCCCAATTACAGCAGGATCTGGCTTTACTATCGGTAGCTTGAACTTCAGTGGCTCCGTAGTCGGTATCGGTAGTCTTACAGCTACGGGTAGCCTCCAGGTTCTTGGGAAAATTACAATCTCCGAACTCGCAGTATTCCTCGGTCCAGTACATGTGCAGGGCGAGCTCATCCTCAGCAACCGCCAAGCTGGTTACGCACAGATTCCTCTCTTTGGCACATCTGTCACGATCCGTTTCGAGCCACCGATGTCCGCTCAGCCAATTGTCACAGCATCTCCAGATGTTCCAGTGCTCTATGGAGTCTCGAAAGCTACGACAGGCAGTGTCACGATCCGCCTCGCAGGACCAGCACAGGAAGCAGTGACGTTCTCCTATGTTGCACTCACAACAGTGAACCCAACTCTTGCGACTGGTTCTGTTCACGCTTCTGCACCAATTCCTTTCTACGTCGATTCGAAGCGTCGCCCATTCTCAGTCAGTGATCCTATTTGGACAGCATGTATCCAGAAGACTGTGCTCTTAAGTCCAGATGGTTCTCCGTATAGTTGCAGCCGTTACCACGATGCAAATGTATGGGAGCATCCTGATCTAAAAATTCAGTTCACATACAACGATAGTGTCGATCCAGCAATTATCCTCATCCCAGCTGGATACCAGATCGTCACTGCTGAGCAGCCAGTAATGACAGAGCCTGAGGTAGAGGTAACGGTTACAGATCAACCAACTATGGAAACAGTTCCTTCTTCTACAGGAGCAGTGTCAGTAGATGAGGTACTTCCACATTCATCCGGCGCTACAATTCTCGAGAATACAACAAATCTTAATGAACAAGACTTGCCTGCATTACAAGCAGAAGAAGTACCAGTAACTGCAGTCCCAGTGCCAGATAGCGCAGATCAGCCAACAATCATTCAGTTGGATGAAACTGGTACAGTGAATATGAATGCAGCCGATGTGCCATCTGATTCTTCAACGACAACTACGAATACTGCGACTCCTTCTGACTCAGCTACACCAGATATCAATACTGAAAGTGTCACAACACCAAGCGAAGTCCAGTAAGTTATATTGCGAGACGTTCCATGAAGGATTAGAATTTCACCATTCTACCTTTCTCCATCCATTGTTATGAGTAAATTTTTTCTCTCTATCGTCGTCGTTGCACTCTCATTCCTTGCAGGATGGAATTGGTATCAGCGTAGTGAACTTCAGAAGCAACTTGCACAGGTAAATCCTGAGCAGCTCAAGAGCACACAGGATGCAGTATTGGCACAAGAGGTTGTTGCGAAAGTTAAAAAGCACATGACTCTTGATGAAACAGTTGCACCAACAGTTGCAAAAATTGCTGATGCAGAAACACTTCGTCAAAAAAATCCACTCTTTTATAAAAATGCAAGTAATGGTGATTTTGTTGTCATAACAACAACACGCGCTATTTTGTACAGCCTAGAAAAAGATGTCATTATCGATGTTGTTCCAGTACAACTTCAGCCTGCTGCATCACAGTCTTCTAGTAGTGCGAAGTCAACGAAGGCTTCTAGCACAAAGTAGTCTTCTCTCGATTGTGGAAAAGAAGCAGCATGTGATAGCGTGGATGGTCGTATGCGCTGTTCATTGTTATCAGTAGCATTTTGCATCACCCTCAGTTTTTTACTTGGTACAGTTGTGGGACTACAAATTTCAGAGAATACGCAGGACACTTCAGATCCTACAATTACTCTGGATGCACACCGAAAGTATGTGCCATCCATTACGCTCAAGGAGAGAGATGGAAATACCATCCTCGGTGAAATACATGGTAGCGGGAGTGCAGTGCGTATTTTTGCAAATGATAAACAAGTATTGATCGATGGTAGTGGTGCATTTCGTGCCTCTTTAGGCTCCGAGAAAATCGAAACTACAAACATTATTATTCCTACGAACGCACTCTTTGTTGCATCGAGTCGTGGCAAGTATTATTACTCCATTGAAAGTTCTAAGGGGCAGAATCTTTCCCCAAAATATCGGCTCTATTTTCAATCTGCAGAAGCAGCAGAGCGTGCAGGGTATAAGCGCGGGCAATGAGGAGGAGTTGGTAGTGTGTAGTGAGTAGACACAAGAAGCTTCTTAGGTAGTAGCTTCTTAAATTTAAGATTATGATCCAACCAGCAGCAGCCCTCCGGGCTGCGGTAGTTCTAGATTGTTGTTATGCAAATGATAAAAACCCGCGCCCCGGAGGGGCACTGCTGTTGTGTTGATAAAATCAAAGCTTCATCAGAAATTCTTATAAACTACTTACTTGAAAAATCCTCTGATTCTTCGGACTCCTCGGTTTCTTCTGATTCCTCTAGAATATTGAGGGTGGCAACTCTTCAAGGAGCACAGTACAATCCATAAGCTATGCCAACCGCTCTACCGCCATCAAATCGACAGAATCAGCTTCTTACCTATCTTCTTCTCGCCTTTCTTCTTGGAAGCGTTATCTATTACGTTTCAGCTCCACAGCGGACAGAAGATGAGAAGTTTCTTACAGCGAAAGAAGTTGCATTGAGTCAGATCACACAGGAATACAGCGCAGGGACATTAGAAAGTATTTTGATTCGAGGAAGCAATGTCTATGCCAAGCAAAAAAAAGATGGCACATTTATTCAATCCTACAAAGAAGCAGGAGATACGATTGCTTCTCTCGGTTGGAATAATCCTGCAAATAGCACGACAGTGACAGTCGATAACATCGAAGTCAAAAATTTCTTCAAAGCGCATGTCGCAGATTTTTTCCTCTTTGGACTCTTTATCCTCGGCATTATCTTCTTCTTTCGCTCTGTTACGAAAAGCCAAAACACTGCATTATCATTTGGCAAATCGCGTGCTCGAGTTTCGGATGCAAAGGACGTGAAAACAACATTCAAAGATGTCGCAGGATGTGATGAAGCGAAGAATGATCTTCAGGAGATTGTCGATTTTTTAAAGAGCCCAAAGAAATACACGACAATCGGTGCGAAGATTCCGCGTGGCGCACTCTTAGTCGGTGCTCCAGGAACGGGAAAGACGCTTCTAGCCCGCGCTGTAGCTGGTGAGGCTGGAGTACCATTTTTCTCGATCTCTGGATCAGAATTCGTCGAGATGTTTGTGGGTGTCGGAGCTAGTCGCGTACGTGATCTTTTTGCTCGAGCAAAGCGCAATGCTCCATGTATTATTTTCATCGATGAAATTGATGCTGTTGGTCGCCAGAGAGGTGGCGCAGGATTTGGAGGAGGGCACGATGAACGTGAACAGACCTTGAATCAGATTCTCACAGAGATGGATGGATTTGATAAGGAGACAAATATCATCGTGATGGCAGCAACAAACCGTCCAGATGTGCTCGATGCGGCACTCTTACGTCCTGGGCGCTTCGATCGTCGTGTCTTCATCGAAAAACCAGATCTTATCGCTCGCGAACAGATTCTCGATGTTCACGCACGCAATAAAAAGCTTGCAAGCAATGTGGATCTCGAAGTCATCGCACGTCAGACAGTCGGTCTTGCTGGGGCAGATCTGGAGAACATCATGAACGAAGGTGCGATCTTTGCAGCGCGTAGAAATAAAAAAGAAATAGATCAGCAGGATATCGTCGATGCTGTAGAGAAAGTGACGATAGGAAGTGAGAAGAAGAGTAGAAAACTTAACGATAAAGAAAAGTCGATTACTGCGTATCACGAGATGGGTCATGCCATTGTCGGGTACTTATGTCCTGAGTCCGATCCACTCCACAAAATTTCGATTGTTTCCCGTGGATTTGCACTTGGCGTGACGTGGTTCTTGCCAAAAGAAGATCAGTACACGACAAGCAAAACAAAGTTCCTGGATGAAATCTGTGGCCTACTTGCCGGTCGCGCTGCGGAGAAGATGATATTCAATGAAATTACCACTGGTGCATCCAATGATATCGAGCGAGCATCTGCGATCGCTCGTGGTATGGCGATGCGTTTTGGTATGGATGATGGAGTAGGAATTGTTGCGTATGGAGAACGTCAAGGAAGTGCATTCCTCGGTACAGACCTAGGGACAACACGTAATTATTCAGAAGAAGTTGCTCGTAAAATTGATGACTTCGTACAGCGCACCATTGCAGCACAATACGAGAGGGCAACCTCACTTCTTCTGCAACATAAGAAGAAACTTATTGAACTCTCAGAGCACCTTCTGAAAGTGGAAACCATTGCTGTCGAAGAGTTTAAGGAAATTTTTGCAGGAAGAGCAGAGCCAAAGGAGAGGAAGCCACGAAAGGTCAGCAAGAAGGGTTGAGTTCTGACAAGATTCAAAAGAAACAGAAGAGTCAAAGGAAGCAAAGGATAATCCTTTGCTTCTTCTGATTCCCTTACTTCATTTGAATCCTTTTTTGAATTTTGAGCGCGGCCTTCTTTTGGCCGCATTGTTTGGTTTTTCGAATAGCATGATCTGCACCCATGGAAGGGTGCAGCTCCTATGTTTTTCTTGTTTTACATTTTACCCACATCACACAATCAGAAAATTTGCTACTATACCTCCATGCAATCGCTCTCTCCTCTCGATGGTCGCTATGCATCCAAGCTCGATGACTTGCGTCCGTTCTTTTCTGAGGAAGCCCTTATGCGAGCGCGGTTATTTGTGGAAGTAAGTTACTTTGCCGCACTCACAGAAGAGGATGAAATTCCAGAATTGAAAAAACTGAATGCGCGCCAGAAAAAGGCATTTCAGGATATCGTCGATCACTTTGATGAACGTCAGGCAGCGAAGGTTCGCGAGATCGAACGTACGACAAATCACGATGTGAAAGCAATCGAGTATTACCTGAAGCGTCAGATCGAGAAGACGTCAGGCTTAAAGATCCGCACAGAGTTCATCCACTTCGCTCTTACAAGTGAAGATGTGAATAATCTCGCATATGGCATTCTTATTCAGGACGCTATTCGTCGCGTGATTAAGCCAGAGTTACAAGCACTCCTGGCAGGTTTACGTACGATTGCTGCAGCGAATGAAAAGAGGTGGATGCTCAGTCTCACGCATGGTCAGCCAGCAACACCCACAACACTTGGGAAAGAGCTTACGGTTTTTATAGAGCGCCTTGAACGTCAGCGCGATCAGCTCGCTGCATTTCGTATGCATGGGAAATTTGGTGGAGCTGTGGGCAACTACTTTGCCCATCGCAGTGCGTATCCAGGAGTGAAATGGGAAGCATTTGGTCGTAAGTTCATCCGTTCACTTGGTTTACATCCTCTTGCACACAGCACGCAGATCAATCCGCATGATGACATCGCAGAACTTTCCCATATCATCTTCCGCACAAATACCATTTTGATTGGCCTCTGTCGCGATGTCTGGACATACATTTCTCGCGGAGTATTTAAGCAAAAGGTGGTGAAGGACGAAGTAGGGTCCTCGACCATGCCGCACAAAGTGAATCCGATTGATTTCGAAAATGCTGAGGGAAACTTAGGCCTTTCAAATGCCCTCTTTTCACACTTCGCAGAAAAACTTCCGATCAGTCGTTTGCAGCGTGATCTCACAGATTCCACAGTGCAGCGTAATATCGGCACAGCATTTGGATACCATCTTCTCTCAGTACGTTCATTGATGAAGGGGATGAAAAAACTTTCCGTCGATAACGCGAAGCTACAATTTGAGCTTCTTGCACACCCAGAAGTCTTTGGTGAAGCAATCCAAACAGTGATGCGTAAGCACGGCTACAGCGATGCGTACGAGCGGCTAAAGGCATTCACTCGCGGGAAAGCAGTCACTGCAGAAGACCTTATGAGCTTTACGCGTTCTCTGGATATCCCCAAGCGCGATCAGGAACGCATTATCGATCTCATGGCAGAGGTGCAGGGATAGAGTTTGTATGAAAATTTATTTACCCCATGTTTCTATGAAATTCTCACGCATACTCATAGTTGGTACAATGTTCATCATCGCATTGGCATTGTCTCCTCTTGCAGATGTGGCCTTTGTCTCTGCAAAAGAACAAGAAACAAAAGGGACAACAAACGAGTTAGAAAACAAATGCTTACAAGAAAGGAATAATAGTGGACTCCTTACGAAAAACCTCTCTCGTGCGCGACGGCTGGTGATCAGTTTGCAATATCGCAAATGCTTAAATAGAGCGAGCTTGCTTAGTTCGCAGCCTTCTATCGCAGTGCTTTCTCCAAATGGGGGTGGATACTGGTATATGCGTAAAACTGCCGTGATAGAATGGAAGACTACAAGCATTCCTCAGGGGAATATCATGACAATTCGTCTAAGGGCTGTGGAAAGCGGTATCGAATACCCTTTTCTCGAAACAAATAATGACGGTTATGAAAAAATTGCGGTGCCTTCATCCATACCAGTTGGTATGTATCGTTTAGAGGTAAAAACTTCCGTCAATGGCCAAAGCTATATGGATTCCAGTGATGCATATTTTAAAATTGTTGACGCAACTCCTGCTGCTATTTCAGAACAAGTGAAATGTGTCTTCGTTGGAGCGATGACTGAGCAGAGCTGTCATACCGCAGTTTCTTCTGATAGTTCTTTGGCATTCGGCTGTAGCGGTGTCGGTACTTGTGTCACAGATGTAAAAGGATCGAAAGGTACTTCTCTTATATGGAAAAGTTCCTGTGGCGGCTATGCCTATACTATGTTGGACGGAAACAATGAATATGCAAATTTCTCCTGCCAAGATGCCTCTCAGCCTTCCGTAAGTGTTATAAGTCCAAACGGTGGAGGAACATGGAGTATGGGAGAACAAAAAAGGATAGAACTTCGTGTTAGTGGGGCGCCTGCTGGTTCATATCTGCAGGTCTCACTTACGGATGGGCCAACACCGATCGATATAAAGGCGTACGCTGATCCAAGTGGGAATATAAGCTTTAATTACACGTTGCCAACGAGTGGATGTCACACAGATTATTGTTACGACCTGAAGATTGGTTCATACAAAATTTCTGCCGTTCTCTATGACAAGGCACCATGTAACATGCGCTACCCTTGTACTCAGGAAAAATTCCTCACCTCAGATTCTAGTGATGCAAGTTTTACTGTTATGAGTTCTTTGTACCGGCCTTTCCTTCGATAAATGAAATATTGCTCGTAGCGGGCTGATCTACAGTGGATCGGTCCGTTTTTGCCTGTTTACCAATGAGGTTTCATAAAAACCTCAATACTGCTATACTCACGACTCTTACTTTTCCTCTAACCAATGACAGAACAAGAAGTACAGCAAGCAACGACGAAACCAGGAAATACTTTTCATGATCTTGGTATCGCTCCAGTGATCTTAAAAATTCTTGATGCAAAGGGCTTCGTTACACCTACGCCAATTCAACATCAGTCGATTCCACCTGCGATCCAAGGGAAGGATATTGTCGGTATAGCACAAACTGGTACCGGGAAAACGCTTGCCTTCGCTATCCCGATGCTCCAGAAGCTTTCGAGTGGGAAGGGGAGGGGTTTGATCGTTGTCCCTACACGTGAGCTTGCGTACCAAGTAGAAGAGTCAATGAGACTTCTGGCTCCCGCTCTCGGCATACGTATGGCAGTGTTCGTTGGTGGAACATCCATGTACCAGCAGCGACAAGCGCTTCGCATGAATCCTCGTATCCTTGTTGCCACTCCAGGAAGACTCAATGATCATCTCGAGCGTGGATTCGTTACACTGAAAGAAGTGAGTGTTCTGGTGCTCGATGAAGCAGATCGCATGCTCGATATGGGTTTCCGTCCACAAATTGATCGTATTTTGGTGAATGTTCCAAAAGAGCGTCAGACTCTCTTATTTTCTGCGACGATGCCAGCAGAAATTATGAAACTCGCGAGACTGCATATGCAGCTTCCATTGCGTATAGAAGTCGCTCCAGCAGGAACGACAGCAGCGAAGATTGAGCAGGAACTCTTTATTCTTCCGAAAGATCAGAAGATTAGTCTCCTCGAGAAACTCCTCGAGCAGTACAAGGGCACCATTCTCGTATTTTCACGCACCAAGCACGGTGCAACGAAGATGACGCGCATCGTCCGTGCGATGGGTCATACTGTTGCTGAAATTCATGCCAACCGTTCCCTTGCCCAGCGCCGTGAAGCGCTCGATGGATTTAAGAAAGGGAGATACAGAATTCTTATTGCGACTGATATAGCAGCTCGCGGAATCGATGTCACTGGTATCGAGGTCGTCATCAACTTCGATCTTCCAGACGATGCTGCAGATTACGTTCACCGTATCGGCAGAACTGCTCGCGCAGGTATGGCAGGGCGCGCGATTTCCTTCGCGAGCGCAGACCAGAGATCTCATATCCTGAATATCGAGCGACTCATTCGCGCTTCACTCAAACGTAGCCCACTCCCCACACTCCCTCCTCGGACACAGCATGTTTTGGCTCCTCTGGGTCAAGAAGACGTTGTTCCGTATCCTCCGAAGCGTCAGAACTTCCAGTTTGATCGCAGAAACTCCCAGCATAGACGCTACCGCTAGGAAGATAGCTTTCATGTAGCCAGTAGCATTCTTCGTTTGATATAATTTGGTCGTCCTCTGCTTTTTAGAAGTGAGGGGATCACTATGGCGACTCAAACTACCGAACCTCCACAAGAACATATACGTGCGACGATAGACCAACTTAAGCAGTTCATCTGGAACCGTCGACCAATTCTTGGTGAAATTATGCAGAAGCATGGAGGGAAAGTCCTTTCGTCCTATGCCCAGGATTTCTTGGATGTAAATCCTGCTCCAGCGCTCGATGCTCGCAAGGAAGAGCTGATTACGATGGTAGAGGAGCTCATAGCTGGTCGAATCAATCCCGAGGTAGCGAAAGGAGTAGCGGCACAATTACGTAGATTACCACTTGTATCCACTGCAGATCACCACGCGCCGATTGATCATCCATTTTGGGTGAATGCAAATATTATTTCTGGTATTCCTGCATTCCAGCATCCAGAGATGAACTTGCCGTACCTCATCGCATTTTCCTTTGCGAGTGTGTCTGTAAACAATGCTTCTGGCTTCTCGCGCGGCATCCTCTTCAATGGAGGGGTAGGGGGATCAAAGAACTCCATTCGTCTTCCAATCATTGCAGATAAACTCAAAATGTCCGTGGTATTTGGGCTCCACCCTTATACTCGTGAAGACCTTACCAAAGCCGAAGGTCAGCTGATGAAGCGAGAAAAAGAAGGAGAAATTCTTGCAGGTCGTGGAGATAAAATTCGTTCAGTCCTCGAAGAGTTTTTTGCTTCCCCAGAGGTACTTGGAGCTTCCAATCTCTGTTCGCAGATCTGCCGCATAAATTACAAGCTCTGGCCGCGCCTTTTCCATGCTGCACATGGAGCGCCAAGTGCAACTGCTTCGAAAGTGCCAAATCTCGTCTACCTCGATATCGAGACACTTGTTGGTGAGCTTTTACTCCGACATCACCTGAAAAATCCTCAGTCGCTTATTTATCAGCTTCTTTTTGAGCCGAAGTATCGTCCACTCATTCTCAAACACTTCAATAATCTCTCTGGCAGTTTCTCACTTGAAAAAGGTTGGGGAACATATTTATTCTGGGGACTCGATGAGAAAATGTATCGCTTACAGATGAAGTTGGATGGCGAAAGATTGGTTTCCGCAGAAGGTGTACGCGATATTCCATGGACACCAGAGGCTCTATGGGAAGCCATCGATACGAGAAAAATTTTCCCAAGCATGTTCCTCTGTTATGTCCTTGTTTCTCTCTATTCTGGCATGAAGTGCTTAGGAGGTTTTTGCCAAGTGCACGATCTCACAGTGATCAAAGAAGCATGGAAAAACTTTCTTCTCGAGATCGGGCAACCTTCTGAAGCAGCATCATTCACAGATATTCAAACGAAAGAGCTCGGTGGGGATGGTATGGTGCTTGCATATATGAAGACACAAGATGGAGGAGTCGTTCCGGCAACCGGTATCGATATGTTGCTCTCCGATAATGATACGAGCTTTGAGCGCTACGCTGCATTAAGCAAACACGTGACGTTGAGTGAGCTTATGAACTCATTACTCCCAGAAATGTA
>CAYRWT010000027.1:5282-10940 GCA_964428105.1 uncultured Candidatus Peribacteria bacterium | reverse complement strand
ATTACTATCTATTCATTGCCTTCCAGCGCTCTACAACAGCTCTACCTTCTCCATTTTGGCCGATCACCTCTACGTTTGTCACAGTCCTGCCATGTACTTGGATGAGCATATAGTGGGACAGAGGCATGGCAAATGAAAACGTGATATTGCGAAAGGCGTCAGGGGGAGCTGTCTGAATACTGGTAATCTGCTCTTGTACTGTTTCGCTAGGCGAGTACGTTTTCCCTGCATGTATGTGCTCAGCAGGATGTACAGGATCTTGCCACCGTTCCATTTGCAATAACGATGCTGCAACAGTCTCGAGGTACACACAGAGACACTGAACATCATTTTCATCTCCATCGATTGCTTTTTCCGCTCTCATTGCAATTTCTCTGGACTTCATACCCTGTACTTGTACGGTCTTTTCAGTAGACATGAGTTCTTCTACACTTTCTGCAACATCATACAGAGTACCCAATACTCTATCTAAGGATGTATTTCCAAATGCTGGAGCTGCAACAGAAAAACTTTCTTTTTGAAAAGGAAGATTCATAGTGAGCGACTATCCCCTCTTTAGGCTGACTTGGCAAGGTGCGCGTATGCCTTATTTGCTTGAGCCATCCTGAGGACATCTTCCTTCTTCTTCATCGCAGCACCCTGTTCTGCGAAGGCATCGAGAAGCTCGAGAGCGAGTTTCTCATGCATCGGCACACCCTTACGAGAGCGAGCACCGAGGAGGATCCAGCGGATCGAGAGTGACTGTTGGCGTTTTGGTGTAACTTCCACTGGTACTTGGTAGACCGCTCCAGCGATACGCTTTGGGCGAACTTCTACGAGTGGAGTGACATTGAGGAGAGCTTTTGCAAAGACGTCCATCGGAGCATCCTTCGTGCGAGTTTTGATCACATCGAGAGCATCTGCAAAGATACGTCGAGCGATCGTCTTCTTTCCATCAAACATCAGACAGTTGATGAACTTCTCGACGAGGACATCGGAACCTTTTGGAATGTAGAGCTTTGGAAGACTTGCCATGAGAAAGAAAGAAAAGAGAAAAAATTATTTCTTCGGCTTCTTCGCTCCATAGAGAGAGCGACCTTGCTTACGATCACGCACACCCTCGGTGTCGAGCACACCGCGAACGATGTGGTAACGAACTCCTGGAAGGTCTTTCGTGCGGCCACCGCGGACTAAGACCACTGAGTGTTCTTGGAGGTTGTGCCCCTCTCCTGGGATGTACGCCGTGATTTCTTCACCGTTTGTTAGGCGAACACGAGCGATTTTACGGAGAGCGGAGTTTGGCTTCTTCGGAGTCATTGTTGTGACTTTCAGACACACACCACGCTTCACAGGAGCTCCATGAGGGAGCTTCACGCGCTCAAGTTTGAGTGCGTTCCATGTGTACTGGAGGTTCGGAGCCTTCGTCTTGCGTTTCTGCTGGACGCGACCGCGGCGGACGAGTTGATTGAGAGTTGGCATATAAGAAGCTGAGGGATACTAGCGATGAAGTAGGAATGAGTAAAGTGAGTTCTAACGATCGGCATCTTCGTTTGCAATTGGTTCGCCCGCATGACGCTTGCGGAAGATCTCTCCTGCTGGAATCAAGCGACCGATGATAACGTTTTCTTTAAGACCCTTCAGGAAGTCGATGCGACCAGTTGTCGCTGCTTCTACGAGGACACGGATCGTCTCCTGGAAAGAGGAACCTGCAAGCCATGAATCTGTGGAGAGCGAGACGCGTGTAAGACCAAGAAGAAGGAGTTCGTACGTACATTCACTGAACTTCTTGTTCTTCCTGCGAGCGATTGCATTTTCGCGTCGAACTTCGGAGATATCTACAACTTCACCAGGAAGGAGTGGCGTGTCTCCACCATCGAGGATACGTACTTTGCTGAACATCTTACGTGCGATGATTTCAAGGTGCTTGTCATTGATCGTCTGACCCTGAGACGCATAGATATGCTGCACTTCGTGAACGATATAACTTTGTACAGCGTATGGACCCTGCTTCTCGAGAAGCTCCTGGAGGTTATAGTGACCTGCATTGAGCGCCTGACCTCCTTTGATAAGGTCGCCTGTCTTTACAAGTACAGACTCACGAGAGTGGAATTCATACGAACGCTCCTGAATCTCTTTGTGACGAATAACGATGCGATCCTTACTTGCCTCGACAATCTTTCCTGCAATCATTGCTTTGATCGTGGACTTATCCCCGACAGCCTTTGCGATGACCGTGCGCTCCTTTACGTCATCACCCTTCTTTACGGAAAGATCAAACCCTGCAGGGATCAGATATGTATCATTTCCAAGCTCCTCTCCCGTAACCTGCACTGTCGTCTGACCACCCTTATGTGAAACTTTTACGCGACCTGCGATATCGGAGAGTGTCGCTGGAGTACGTGGAGTGCGTGCCTCAAAGATTTCTTCAACACGTGTAAGACCTTGTGTGATATCGGATCCTTCTGCGACTCCTCCCATGTGGAAGGTACGCATGGTGAGCTGTGTACCTGGTTCACCGATAGACTGAGCAGCGATGATTCCAACCGGTGTACCGATTTGGACTGTCTTGTTACTCGAGAGATCGCGACCGTAACACTTGATACACATACCAGCTTCTGACTCACAAGTGATGACGGAACGAAGCGTGACTTCATCGACTTTGTGCTTGTTGATTGCTGCGATGATCTCCGCATCGATCTCCGCATTGCGCTTCGCGAGAACTTTGCCACCAACGACGATATCTGCACTGAGAGTGCGACCGAAGATACGACTTTCAAACTTCTCACCAATCTGGAGAGAGTCTGCACGTGTGATGAGGTGACCATGCTTCGTGCCACAATCCTCTTCTGTGACCACCATGTCTTGAACTGCGTCCACCAAACGACGTGTGAGGTAACCAGCTTCAGCAGTCTTCAAGGCTGTGTCGGACTTTCCTTTGCGTCCTCCGTGTGTTGCGATGAAGTACTCAAGGATCGTAAATCCTTCCTTCAAGTTACTCTGGATTGGAAGTTCGATTGTGCGACCGGATGGGTTGGCTACAAGTCCCTTCATACCAGCAAGCTGTGTGATCTGACCCCAGTTACCACGAGCGCCAGAGTCAATCATGTACGTAATGTTATTGTACTCATCTTCTGTGAACGCCTTGATCATGAGAGTAGCAATTTCACTCTTCACCTTGCTCCAGATGCGGATGGCATGGTGATAGCGCTCTTCTGCAGTGATCCAACCCTTCCAGTACTGATTATTGATCTTGCGAACAATCTCATTTGCGTCCTCAAGGAGCTTCGTCTTTGCGTCTGGAACAAGAATGTCGGAAGAAGCAATGGAGAGACCAGAGACCGTTGCAAACTTAAATCCGATGTCCTTGATATCATCTGCAAGACGCGATGTCCTCTCTGTACCCGTAAGTTCGAGAGAGCGAGCAATGAGCTTGCTGAGTGGCTCTTTCTTCAGTGTTTCATTGATACGACCGAGTTCTGCTGGAACGATTTCCTGGAAACGTAAGCGACCTGCAGATGTTTCGATGATTTCCATCTCACCCTCTTCTCCTTTCTCCTTTGGAACACGAACTTTAATCTTCGCCTGAAGATTGATGATGCCCTGATCGTACGCAAGCATCGCCTCCTCTGCGCTACCAAAGATCATCCCTTCACCTTTCATGCCATCATGCATACGTGTGAGGAAGTAACATCCAAGCACCATGTCTTGCACCGGTGTGATAATTGGTTCACCGGAAGAAGGCTTGAGTACGTTACGTGCAGCGTTGATGAGCATACGAGCTTCTCGCTGTGCCTGCTCAGAAAGTGGCACGTGGACAGCCATCTGGTCACCATCGAAGTCGGCGTTGAACGCTGTACAAACAAGTGGATGGAGCTGGATAGCGAGACCCTCGATCAGCTTCGGCTTAAATGCCTGAATACCGAGACGGTGCAGTGTAGGAGCGCGGTTTAAGAGAACGAATTTGTCTTGAATTACTTCTTCTAAGATATCCCATACTTTCTTACTGCCCTCCATCACCATGCGTTCTGCAGCTTTCACGTTGTGAGCCAGTTCATCGCGGATCAAGCGACCGATGACGAATGGCTTAAAGAGCTTCATTGCCATCTCCTTTGGAAGACCACATTCATCCAGACGAAGGTTTGGACCAACGACGATGACAGAGCGACCGGAGTAGTCCACACGCTTACCAAGAAGGTTTTGGCGGAAGCGACCTTGCTTCCCCTTCAACATGTCGGAGAGTGAACGAAGTTTCCTACGATCCCCTGCCGTAAAGAGCGCCTTGCCTGCACGAGCGGAGTTATTCAGGAGTGTGTCGACTGCCTCCTGCAACATACGTTTCTCATTGCGGTTGATGACTTCTGGAGCTCCTATGCTCATCAGTTTCTTCAAGCGATTGTTGCGGTTGATGACACGACGATAGAGATCGTTTAAGTCAGACGCTGCGAAACGTCCTCCATCGAGCTGCACCATCGGACGCAAATCCGGAGGGAGGATAGGAAGGCGCGTCATGATCGTCCACTCTGGCTTGATACCAGCTTTCGAGAGGGACTGAACAAGCTTGAGGCGCTTCATCACTTTTTTAAGTCTCTGACCACTACTCTGCTGACGCTCTTTTAGGAGTGCGTCGGAGAGTTTTTCATAATCGATATTCATGATGATCTCACGAAGTGACTCAGCACCAGTGCCTGCACGGAAGATGTGACCGAACTTCATGTTCATTTCGCGGAACTTGAGCTCACTCAATACAGAACCAACGTGGAGATTTTTAAGATCCTCCAATGCATCTTTGAAGTTGTCTTTCAAGGATTGGAATTTCTCTGCTGTGGATTTGTCGAGTGCATCAAGCTGCTCGCGTGTTGCCTTACCAGCCTTGAGTGTTGCAAGAGCTTCCTCATGATCGCGCTTCACTTGATTGCGACGAGCATCGGACTCTTGTGTGAGTTCTTTGTCTGCGATTGCCTTCGATTCATCATCTACAGAGACAACGATGTACGCTGAGAAGTACACGATCTGCTCGAGTGTTTTGATGGAGAGATCGAGAAGAAGTCCTAAGCGAGAAGGAGAGGATCGAAGGAACCAGATGTGTGTCACTGGAACTGCGAGATTGATATGACCCATGCGCTCGCGGCGAACGATCGAACGTGTGACTTCGACACCACACTTCTCACAGACGACGCTGTTATATCGAATACCTTTGTACTTGCCACAGAAACACTGGAAGTTCTTCGTCGGACCAAAGATGCGCTCGCAGAAAAGTCCATCTGGCTCTGCGCGCTGCGTCCTATAGTTCACTGTCTCTGGCTTCGTCACTTCGCCACGAGACCACATGAGCACATCTTCTGGGCTCGCGATACTCAGGGCAACAGCGTCGAATGAATCTGAAGTACGAGGTGTATACGCCATAGCGGAGGAAAAAGAAGAAAGTAGAGCACGACCAACCTAAGCGTCCTTGGCACTGGGCGTCTATACCAGTAGGGACACTGCGGCGATGATGCGCAAATTATAGGGAAGTTTTCTTGTAGTGCAAGGGAAGAATATTTTGTTTAATGTGTTCCATTCACGAAAAACCTTGGAGCATTGGAGCTACCCCTTAAGCGAGCAAAGAAATGCTGCCTCGGTAATTCACCGTTTTGTGCTGGTTCTGTAACACGAAAAATATATAGATCGTTTGGATCTGCA
>CAYRWT010000027.1:2108-5182 GCA_964428105.1 uncultured Candidatus Peribacteria bacterium | reverse complement strand
ATAGCATCCAATAAATCCCTGGGGAGCTGTGTTTCATTACCAGGATCAAAGCTAGTAAGTTGTGATGCCAATCCATCCATATTTCTTGCAGACATAAGCTGAGGGAAGGGAAAGAATGATGACGCATAAAATCATGAAATCAGAATAACGTCAAATTCTCTAGACATCTTCCATACTTATCCTCTTTCTGAAGCCGAAAGATCGTGTTCGATGAAAAATGACAAGACTGCACCCATGGAAGGGCGCGCTCATGAATTATTAGAAACACAAATGAATGGTCTCGGAACGCCGTGTCTTGAGAAATGAAAGATAAACGCCGCGCGCTGCTGGTTGTGTAATAACCTTCAACGTAAGTGCCACATATATTACCCAGAACTGCACCCATGGAAGGGTGCTCTCCTGGTGTTAAATTTTAACAATATAACACTATAGCAATATGACAATTTGTACCGGGACACGATGTCATAAATTGCAGCCAAAAACCTACAAGCTACCAGCTACTCCCTACAAGCTTCAAACAATCGCCTTCCCTCCAAATGAACCATGCTGCTCGAAGAGTTTCTTAAATGATCCTCCAGAATCATCCAGAGCCTTGCAGAGCATCTTCATCTCCTCTTCATCAAGAAGAAGATTGGATGATGCATTTTTTGTAAGAAGTGCTTGCTCCTCTGTGATCTTCCTCGCTGCTTCTGCGATATTCACATGCAGCACGATGAATGCATTGCAACCATCACACTTTAGTTGCAACACGAGGAAGTCATCCCCTGCAAGTTTAATCGAAGGAAAATCGACAGTGATCGCTGTGCCACACTGTGGACAACGCATCTGTTCGCGGATGCGAGTGAGGATAGTATTGAGTGTATGAGGATTCACGTCCATCGATAAAAGTATAGCAGAAAATAGGGCAAAATTTCTGCTGAAAGCTGATTGTTTATTGCAAAATTATAATATTGTCATATTGCTATATTTATGTATTTGTATGTCGTTCGCTCGATCATTGCTTGTCAACAATATAGCAATAGAACAATATGATTCTGATATATGCAGCGCCTTCTCCTCCACCTCACTATCGCACTCAGCGCTGCGCTTGTGCTGTTCTTTATTCTTATAGGGACGCACTTTATAGGGACTAGAGAAACACCGATTTCTCTGAGCATTGTTGCCATTGAATACAGGGAAAAGGCTGAAGTTACATTCTCGATCGCACGAAAAGAACATGTGAGCATCGTCACTATAAAAAATACAGGTAATGATCTTGTCCGTGTGAGTATCCCAGAACTCTGGAAACAGCGAGAAGTGCATGGCACAAGCGTAAGTGCAGCGCGACCAACAAGTGAAAGATTTGGTTTCGTGCGTTGGCTGATATCGCCAAGGGCATCTGTGAGTTTTACGATCGAAGATGTACCAACAGCACTGGAATTTACAAGCCCATCCAAGGGCATCGCCGCTATCAACCTCGTAACAGTTGACTTACGAAATGGCGAGAAGAAGCAGGAAACAATTCTCTTACATGGAGAAAGGAAGGTGGAGTTGTGGGAGTAAGTTTTTTGGCATTTTAATTTAAATATTTTTATAGAGAGCGGCCTTCTTTTGTCCGCATTGTTCGTTTTTTCAAATGGCACGGTCTGCACCCGTGGAAGGGTGCAGCTCCTATAGTTAAAAGATATGGCATGATGTGCGTACATGAATTGTTCTTCTATGCTCATCCTTCCAATCACCACTCCCCTTCTAAAGGCAAACGATGATCTGGTAAAAATTCTCCTCGAGAAATCAGAACTCCAAGAGCATGACATCCTCGTCATTTCCTCAAAAGCAATTGCAACAATCGAAGGTGCAGCGATCAACTTGGCAATGATGAAGCCAACGGCAAAAGCAAAGAAGATCGCGAAAAGCTGTAAGCAAACGCCAGAATTCTCCCAAGCAATTTTGAATGAAACAACAAGAATGAATGGCGAAGTCCTTGGTGTGTGCCCATACGCTGCACTCACACTCCTCAAGCCCGATGGAAGGAAGGAAGGAAATATCTTGGTGCCAAATGCCGGGCTCGATCACTCAAATGTTGCAGAGGGTTTTGCTATTGGGTGGCCACATGACCCAGTCGCTTCTATGCAGAAGATTTGCGCTGCACTGAAGAAAGCAACAGGGAAATCTCTTGCCGTGATCATCAGTGATTCTTGTTGCAGAGTCGGGCGCTTAGGTGTCACTGCCTTCGCGCTCACGTGTGCTGGGATGGAACCGATTTCGAGTCGAGTCGGAGAAAAAGATCTTTTCGGTAAGCCTCTTCGCGTAACACGGGAAGCAGTTGCAGACCAGCTCGCCGTCGCTGCAAATGCGCTGATGGGAAATGCGGCGGAGTGCAGACCCGCTGCAATTGTTCGAGGATACGCGTATACGCCAACGCAATTCTGTGGCTGGGTACCGGGCATCGCACCAAAGGATGATCTTTTTTCACCTCTGCTACACTCTTGAGTATGCTACGTTTTGTCGCACTCTCTACCTCTCGCGGAACAGTCTTCGAGGCTGTGATGCAAGAAGTTCTGCAGAAAAAGATTGATGCTCGCTGCATCGGACTCATCACAACGAAGTTTGAAAATGGCTGTCGTGAGAAAGCACTCAATGCCGGAGTACCTCTTGTCATCGTCGAAAGGAAAAAAGGTGAAGCACGCGAGGATTTTGATAAGCGAGTTCACGGTGCAATCCTGGATCTCGATGCACGAGACAGAGAACAATACGGCAGCACAACATCACGCATTGGCGAACAACCACTGATTGCGTGTATGGGCTGGATGCTCCTTATCTCTCCATGGCTTGTAAATACTTGGCGTAATCGCATCATTAGCGTGCACCCTTCACTACTCCCAAAACATATGGGGCTCCATGGTCTCGAGGATGCTTTCTCTGCAAAAGAAACTGAAACTGGTATGACAATCCATATTGTTGATGAAGGAATGGATACAGGTCGTTACCTTGTACAAAAAAGTTGTTCGATACTTCCAGATGATACGATTGAAACTCTGAAAGTTCGTGAACAGAACTTAGAGAAAGAGTGGTACCCGAAAGCGCTTGCGATGATT
>CAYRWT010000027.1:0-2008 GCA_964428105.1 uncultured Candidatus Peribacteria bacterium | reverse complement strand
AAATTGTTATATTGTCATATTGCTATAGTGTTATATTGTTGAAAATTTAGCAGTACTCAATGCACCTCCCGCTTACCATCACCTGCCTTTCAAAAGAAACTCTGACAAAGGATGTCATCGAAGTGATCTTTACGAAGCCAGAACATTTCTCATTCAACGCTGGGCAGTTTGTACTCTTCGATGTCCCACTCATCGAAAATCCTTCTGATATCCAGCCTCGAGCATATTCCATCGCTTCCGCACCAGAAGAGAAAGAATTGCGTTTTGTCTTTCAACTAACGCCCGGTGGTCGTGCAAGTAGATTTGTTGCCGAGGTACTACAACCTGATATGCAGATGACGATGAAAGGTCCATTTGGCATTTTTACGATCAAGCCAAGTACGAAACCTCTTCTCTTCATCGGCACTGGTACTGGCATCGCACCGTTTCGTGCTCAGCTCATCGATATTCTTTCAGCTCAAAACGATACACGTCCTCTGTACCTCCTCATCGGTGCCCGTGAAGAATCGGATCTCTTTTGGAGAGAAGAACTTATGCATCTCGCAAAGAAATTTCCAAACCTTCATATTCATATTACATTGAGTGGTGAAGCCAAGGGCTGGCAAGGCAAACGTGGTCGTGTGCAAACAATTCTCCCTTCGATCGTCACAGACCCTACGAATATCAATGTCTACGTTTGCGGTGCTCCTCAGATGGTGAAGGACGTAAAAGAGTTTTGTATCACAGCACTTGGAATACCGAAATCTGATGTGCATGCGGAGGGGTATATTTGAGAGCTTGTAGATTTATATTCGGAGAGCACCCTTCCATGGGTGCAGATCGTGCCACGTATATTACCTAGAACTGCGGCCATGGAAGGCCGCGCTCCTGATGCTATGTCCGGGACACTTGTCCTAAGCTGCGGTTGTTGTGAGAATTGTCCCGGCTGCGGAAAATTATTCTACTTACCAATCAATCCTCGGACTCTTCGGTTTCCTCGGCTTCGTCGGATTCTTCAACTAATCACTTTCAAAAACTCATCGAAAAGATAATTCGCATCCTCTGGGCCTGGCGCTGCTTCAGGGTGAAATTGTACGGAGGAAAATCTTCCACTCTTGTGACGGATACCTTCCACTGAGCCATCATTACCATTTGTAAACCATACTTCCCATCCCTCTGGCAGTTTGTCGGAAACAGCGAAGCCATGATTTTGGGATGTGATGATGCAACGAGTCGTTGGCTTGCCTTCTTTCCACTCTATACAAGGCTGATTTGCGCCTCTGTGACCGTATTTAAGCTTGTAGGTATCGCCACCGATCGCGAGAGCAAGGAGCTGATTCCCCAGACAAATACCAAAGGTAGGGATGTTCTTCCCGATCGCCCACTTCACTTGAGCAATCGTTGTGTCTGCTCGCTTGGGATCTCCTGGACCATTACTTAAAAATAACCCATCGTACTTGAGCTTGGAGTTCTGCAAATCATAGTTCCACGGCACACGATGTACACGAACTTTTCGCTTCAACCAAGACCGTAATATGTTTCGCTTGATGCCACAGTCATATGCAACAATTGTTGCTCGTATCTTTTCGCCTTCCTTGAGCTCCGGCTCATACGTAATGACATCGGTGCAACATACTTCTGCAACCAGATTTCGAGTATTGGGATCGGCGACTTCGAGCTTCGTACCCTGAGCAACTTCACCAAAGCGTATCGCTCCTAGCATCACACCATGCTCACGGAGCTTCTTCGTAAGAGCGCGTGTATCGATCCCACTGATGCCGGGGATTTTGTGTTCGCTCATCCAATCATGGAGTGATTTCGTCGCTGCGAAGTGACTAAAGTCCCTACTCTCTTGTCCAACGATAATTGCACGAACATTGATACTCTCGCTCTCTAAGTACGCACTAAAACCATAGGCATTCTTCTCTTCACTTGGTACGCCGTAATTGCCGATGAGTGGAAAGGTAAAAACGAGAATCTGCCCTGTATAACTCGGGTCTGTCATCGACTCTGGGTACCCTACCATCCC
>CAYRWT010000026.1:0-10950 GCA_964428105.1 uncultured Candidatus Peribacteria bacterium | reverse complement strand
TCAGTACCTTCACGTCATAACCCTGTTTCGTAAAAGCCTGAGCAAGACCTGCAACATAGGTAGCAGGACCACCGAAATCTGGCGGATAGATGCCGGTTGCAAGAACGAGTGAACGATGTTGCATGGAGAAAAACAGAATACAACAATCTTTTCTTATTTGGCAGATTGCAATGCGTGCGTATACCAATCAATCGTGCGCTGGATTCCTGCAGTAAAAGAAATGAGTGGCTTCCAACCTTGCTGCAAAAGATATGAGGCATCGAGTGCATAGCGCCAATCATGTCCTGGCCGATCGGGTACTGATGTCAAAAAACTATGCGAAACACCAAGGCAATCAAGAATGATTTTTGCAACATCGATATTCCTTCGTTCTTCATTTGCAGCGATATGAAGAATCGTCGGAGCATCAGCAGGAAGATTGAGTACTCGCTCTATTGCTGCACAGTGATCCTCCACAAAGAGCCAGTCACGAGAATTATGACCAGAAGCATAAATAGGAATTGGTTGTTTCTGTAATGCAGAGCGAATCACTGTTGGAATAAATTTTTCGCTAGCCTGATGCGGGCCATAGTTATTTGTGCAACGAATGATGTTAAGCCGTATACCATACGTACGTTTTGCAGCAAGCAAGAGAAGGTCTCCGGCAGCTTTACTGGCTGCGTATGGAGAACTGGGACGCAGAGGATCATCTGGAAGCTTGGCACGCTCACCATCCTCTAAATCACCATATACTTCATCAGTTGAAACATGAACGAGATGAATGTTGGAATTTTGGCGACAGACTTCGATAAGACTCGCAACACCCAAAACATTCGTTGTAAGGAATGGAGAAGGATCATCGATACTACGATCGACATGTGTTTCTGCAGCAAAGTTGAGAATGGTATCAATACCATGCTCTTTCACTAATGTTGCAATGAGAGGAGTGTCTGCGATGTCACCATGGATGAATCGTATCGAAGAAGCTATGGGATCTAAATATTTCTGATTCGCTGCATAGGTCAACTTATCGAGAACAATGACAGAGTTCTGAGAATGCCCACGCACATACTGCAGTACGAAGTTTGAGCCAATGAAGCCAGCGCCTCCAGTAATAAGTATTGCCATCACCTCCTATGGTAGCAGGAAGCCATGCGTTATGTGAGGAATACTGGAGTACGAGACTGAGAAACGCTATGATCGCAAGGATGAAAGGTGTGCTGATCTGCGGCGGTACTGGTTCGCGTTTGCGGCCACTGACGGAAATTACAAATAAGAGTCTTCTTCCGATTTACAATAAGCCCCTTATATTGTTTCCATTAGGAGTATTAACCGCAGCAGGAATCGATGAAATTATTGTTATTTCGAGCAATGAGCATATCGACCAAATGGCAAGCTATCTAGGAAGTGGAAGTAAATTTAACTGTCAGCTTTCCTATCGTGTACAAGATGAGCCTCGTGGTATCGCTCATGCGTTAGGGCTTGCTGAAAAATTTGCACGCGGAGAGAGTGTTTGTGCCATCCTTGGTGATAACGTGTATTTCGATAATCTCGCTCCAGAAATAAAGAAATTTACTTCTGGCGCGCATGTGTTTCTAAAAGAAGTGAGTGACGCAGAACGTTTTGGTGTAGCAGAGCTCCAAGGAAATACTGTTGTTTCTATTGAAGAAAAGCCAAAGAAGCCAAAGAGTAATTTTGCAGTCACAGGGTGCTATGTGTATGACAATAACTGTTTTGATGTCATTCGAAATCTCAAGCCATCAGCACGCGGAGAAATCGAAATTACAGATGTAAGTAAGTGGTACGTGCAGCAAAAAACTCTCCAAGCAAGTATTTTGAAAGATGAATGGATCGATGCAGGCACATTTGAAAGTCTTCATCGTGCTGCGATCATCGCACGAGAACGAACCCTCAGGAACTTGTGATGTTCCCGTCATTTATTTATAACGGCAACATCAAGCCAATCTCTGAGGCTTTGATTCCCGTAAGTTGTATTGAATATACCTACGGCTTTGGTGTATATGAGGCACTTCGCGTCATAGAAGGAATCCCGACATTTATCGATGATCACATCGAGCGACTTATGTTGTCCGCAAAAGTGATAGATTTGGAACATCCTTGGACAACAGATGATATTCGAAAATTTCTTCAGCTCCTTACGACAACAACGCAAGAACGAGCCTATAACATTAAATTGCTACTTATCGGAGGTAGAAGAAAAGAAGGCGCACAAATATTCGCAATTCCACTCGCTCCTCATTTCCCAGAAAAGAAACTGTATCGTGATGGGGTTGCAGTATGTACATACTCGTATGAACGACTCTTTCCTCACGCTAAAACACTCAATATGCTGGGGAGTTATCTCGCATATAGAGAAGCACAAAAAAGGGGTTGTTATGATGCACTACTAAGAAATAGAAATGGCAACATTACAGAAGGTACACGCACAAATTTTTTCGTCCTCAAAGGAAAAGAAATTCTTATGGCGCCAAAAGAAGAAGTGTTAGAAGGTGTAACCATGAAGCACGTCCTTGACGTTGCAAGCGCACAACAACTGAAAATAACCGAATGCCAAATCACACTCGATGTCATTACACATTGTTCCGGAGCATTCATCACAAGTACTTCATCAAAAATTCTCCCAATCAAATCCATCGATGCAATACAACTTCCACCAGTACCAAATGAGCTACGGGAGCTGATGAAAGGCTTCGATACATTCATCAAAACATGGAGAGAAGGGCAGCGTCAGTAGCAAATATTACTGAATTGCCTTATTTGCTCTCTGATCCCAACCACCACGAATTTTCTCACCCTTGAGAGTCGATGAATACTCAAACTCAATCTTTGCGTAACTCAAAGTAATTTGTTCAGTTAAATCATCTCCATGCGTATTGCCAACTGTTTGATATGACGTAAGTGCAACATCTGTAAGAATCCAGCGACCGATGTCCTGGGAGCCAGAACGAATGGTAAGAACTGCTTTTGGAATACGCCCACCACTTGCTGCATACACAAGAAGTTTTGGCGATGCTGTACTAACAGGAAGTGTCGCACGGAGCTCACCAAGTGAAGGACGAGTTGCACCAAGCGCACGCGTGATACTGATTGCAAATGATTCAGGGCTGAGTTCACCTTTGTGCACATCATCGATCACATCACCTGCAATGCCATCAATGCGCAGGAAGAGACGAGTACTAGGATTGGACGTAGCAGCATAGACAGGAGAAGCTATATCGAAATCTCCTACGCTCTTCAAAGAAAAACCAATACCCGTAACAAAGAGTATTGAGGCGATAATGAACGTGCGACGCATATGCAATATGCTAACACAAAAGAGAGATTTTCAATATCGGAGCACATGCCTTGTCAACTCATTTCCCAAATCGTCGCTGACGATGTTCGTATTCACTCAAACATTGCTCAATGTCTACCTTTGTTAACGCAGGTAAAAATTTTGGCAAAAATAGGAGTTCTGCATATGCTGATTGCCAAAGGAGAAAATTGCTAATGCGCTGATCTCCACCTGTACGAATGAGAAGATCTACCGGAGCTAATCCAGTTGTATCGAGATACGAAGTAAAAGTTTGAGTGGTAAGAGCACCTAACTCATCTTGTGGCACACGTTGTACCGCTCGCACAATTTCATCCTGACCACCATAATCGAGTGCAAGGCACACCGTAAGTTTCGGTGCTCCAACGATCGAATGTTCTGCGCGATCAATAGATGCTAGAAGTGAAGCTGGTAAACGATCTTTGCGACCGATGTGACGTACAGCAATTCCGCGTGATGCATACTGCGAGATGGAAGTATCAATCATCTCCTGAAACAACATCATTAAGCTAGAGACCTCCATCTTCGATCGGTTCCAGTTTTCCGTAGAAAAGCAGTACAAACTTAGAACATCGACGTTGTGCTCTAAGCAGGCTTCGACGATCGTATCGCGCACAGTAAGTAATCCTCGTCGGTGTCCCTCTATCGCAGGCAGTCCTTGCTCAGTTGCCCACCTGCGGTTCCCATCGAGGATAAATGCAAGATGCATGCACGCATGATACGTGAAGAGAAACAAGGATGAAATGCTACAATTACAGCATGAACCGAAAAGATGAGCATATTGAACTTGCAAACGATGCCCAGAGCCAAGGGCAGATGAATGCATTTGATGCGTATATTTTGGAACCAAAGGCACTACCTGAACTTGCAGTAAAAAATATCGATACAACTGCAAAATTTTTGAAGTGGAAATGCAAATTACCACTCATCATTTCATCAATGACAGGAGGTGCGAAGGAGGCAGGAGATATCAATGTACGACTCGCAAAAATTGCTGCAGCTTGGAATATTCCGTTCTGCACAGGGTCTATCAGTCCACTACTCAAAGATACAAAAAATCACAAAGACTATGACATGAAAAAATATCTTGGTGATGCTCCATTGTTTCTCAATATCGGTGTCCATGCACTCCAGGATAACGACAAAGCGAAAGAAGTCCTACGATGGACAAAAGACCTAAACGCAGATGGCATCATCGTGCATCTCAATGTATTACAGGAAATTATTCAGCCTGAAGGAGAGCGTAATTTCGAAGGACATATCGAAGCCTTAAAGAAGTTACGCAATGCCTACAAGGGGTATATCACATGCAAGGAAGTAGGGGTAGGAATTGACAGAGATTCTGCAAAGAAGCTCCAGAAAATTGGCATCGATGTTATCGATGTTAGTGGCCAAGGAGGAACATCCTGGGCATGGATAGAAGGGGAGCGTGGAACTGATGATAGAGGCAATATTTTCAAGGATTTTGGTATCCCAACACCACTCCTTTTAGAAGACCTTTATGGCTTAAAAACAACAATTATCGGTAGTGGAGGAGTGCGAAATGGACTCGATATTGCACGCTGTATCGCACTCGGTGCAACGATGGCCGGGATGGCAAAAGTGATGCTCACTGCTGCGATGCGACACACCGAAGAAGTTGTTGTTAGTAATATTCATAGTGAGTTACAAACAGCCATGCTCGCATGCGGATCGAAAAACGTACAAGCACTAGGTAAGGTGCGAATACGTCGCCTCGTCGCACTCCAGGATGTTCGATACACGTCATGCCGATAATCACAACATATGCACCCGGCAAGATTATCCTCAGTGGTGAATACGCCATGCTCTTTGGAGAACCAGGGATTGCATTGCCTTGGAAAAAAGGAATTACAGCAACATTCGATGTGTCACAGGCAGCCTCTCTCAATGTCGTATGGAAAGGAAATGGTAATCCTAAAATCTGCATTCCCTATATTCAAAAAATAGTGAACCTCATCGATCCAAAAATAACAGGCACGCTTACAATCTCTTCAGATATGCCTATCGGAAAAGGTATGGGGTCATCTACTGCAATGGTTATCGCAGTTACGCGCGCACTCTTAGGGCCTGACTGCAAAATACAAGCTCTCACAATCGAAGATCAGATCAATCCAGGACACAGCGGTATGGATTTTGCAGTTATCTGGGAAAATGAACCAATCATATTTACGCGAGGAAGTGCGCCAAACAAATTTCTTTCCAATTTTCAGATGCAAGATATGTATCTCATCGATACAGGCATGCCAGATCAAACAACTCCAGAGCTCGTAGCGTGGGTAAAAGGCCGCAGCGAACAACTTAAACCTATATTCCAAGAAATCGGAAACTGCACAAAGAGCCTTCTCGTAGGAGAGCCTCTCTATCAGGTCATGTGTCGTCATCATCAAGCACAAATTGCTCTCGGTGTGGTACCAGATAATGTTCAAAAATTTATAAAAGAAATAGAAGTACTTGGTGGAAGTGGAAAAATCATCGGTGCAGGTGGTAAGACGGGTGGAGGTGGAACTATGCTAAGTCTGGGTATAGCAAAAGAACCTTTAAAAAAGCTTGTCCAAAAATTTTCTTTCTCGTTTGTCTCATGAAAATCACTGCCTCTGGAACTCCAAACATCGCGCTCATCAAATACTGGGGGAATCGTCATGAAGCTTTGCGCTTACCTGCTGCAGATTCACTTTCTATGACACTCGATTCCCCTTCTGTCACTGTATCCATAGAACCAACTGAAGTGTTTAGCGTACGATCCACACATCAAGACGGCACGGTAAGGATGATGAACATGAAGGAATTGGAAAGATTAAAAAAACATTTTCAATCCGTACAAGAATATCTACAAACCCTTGGCGTAAGTGAAATGCTGCCAAAGCAATGTGCGATGCATATTCAGTCGAATGTTCCATCTGGAATCGGGCTTGCATCTTCTGCGGCAGTCTTTGCAGCACTTGCTGAAGCTTATGCAGGATTCACTCTACCAAAACGATCACTTACACGAGCGGAAATCAGTGTACTTGCACGTCTCGGCTCTGGCTCCGCTTGTCGTAGTGTACTTGGTGGATTTGTCGCAATGGAAGTAGGAAAAGGCGATGCGATAGATAGTGCAAAAGCCATACAGATTGCTCCCGAAAATCACTGGCAACTCCATGACATCATCATTGCTCCAACTATGAGTGAGAAGAAAGTAGGATCAAGTGAAGGACATACACTTGCTGCAACGAGTCCATTTTTTTTAGAACGTATCGATGCAATTATGCAACACAGACAACGTGCATGCATCGATGCAATTTTGAAACGTGATTTTGAAATCTTGCAAAAAGTAGCAGAAGAAGATGCACTCGATATGCACCGTGTGATGGAAACATCGGTACCACCACTACAATATTTAAGCGATCAGACATATACCATTCTTGAAGAAATTCTTTCTCTCCGCCAAAAAAAACACCTGCCAGTTCTCTATACGATGGACGCCGGACCTACTGTACATTTGATCTGCACAGATGAGGCTCTTTTAGATGTTCGAGAGTTTAGTTTATCGCAAAAGAACAACAAAATATTCGAGGCAAAAATTGGTAGGAGCTCACACTTGCTGCAGTAATATAGCAATCCATGTACTATATGACACTCTATGAATCTTCGAAATCTCCCAACCAATCTGAGCCCAGAAGAACGCTGCAATATGCGCAGCATGATGGTAGAAAAATGTCTCAAAATAGATCTCTCTCTTCTCTCAACAAAGAATGACCGAATCGGACATGCTGATGAACGAAATTGTGAGCAAATGATAGGAACAATCGGAATTCCAGTGGGATACGCAGGACCTTTGAAAGTAACATTTAACGATAGTTCAACGAATGCAGTGCATTTACCACTCGCTACAACAGAAGGAGCACTCGTTGCGAGTATCAATCGAGGTTGTAAAGCAATTGAAAAAAATGGAGTAGTAGTAAAATCAATACATCATGGTATCAGTAGATCTATAGCCATACATGTTACGAAAAAAAACCTACAAAAAGTGTTGAAGGAAATCAGAAAACAAGAACAGCAATGGAAAAAAATAGCGGAATCAACGAGTGGTCATCTTACAATTCTCAAGGCAAGAATTGAATCTTCTAGTGGGTATATCTTCATTACAATCAACTGTGACACTGACGAAGCGATGGGGATGAATATGGTAACGATTGCAGCTCAAGCAATTGGGAATTGGATAGAGGGAAATATCTCTGGAACAGCACTCATCACCATCGCAGCAAATGTGGATAGCGATAAAAAACCAAGCAAAAGAACGTACGAGCAAGGTCGTGGTTATGAAGTCATCGCAAGTGCAGATATTGACCAAACAACAATTGAAGATGTTTTAAAAACAACCCCAGAAGCAATGCTGAAAGTTGCGAATGCAAAATTGCACGTTGGCTCAAAACTTGCTGGTGCTATCGGAAAAAATCTCCATGCGGCAAATGTGATTGCAGCTCTATACATAGCCACAGGACAAGACATCGCACATGTCGTTGAAGGATCGCTCGCAGATACGACCGTAAAAAAGAAAGGTTCTGGAATTTCTATTTCCGTACGACTTCCGGCAATCCTTGTAGGAGTACGCGGTGGAGGCATCAGTCTTCCTACACAATCACAATGTTTACATCTTCTCTTGAAAGAAAAAACTTCACTACATCCTTGCGACCAACTTGCGCAGTCGATTGGTGCTGCAGTACTCGCAGGTGAACTCTCCCTACTTGCTGCACAAGCAAGCCAAACCCTCGCAAAAGCTCATACGACCCTTGGACGAGCAAAATCCTAACGCTATGCTAGTTGCTCATGACAGTGTCTATCCATGCTTTCGGCCGTTATATTCCACGCTGTAGGATCAAAGCATCGACAATTGCCGAGCACTGGGGACGTGGACCCGAACACGCTGATGGACTTGGAATTATCGAAAAATCCGTCCCAGCAAAAGATGAAGATACGTTCACCATCGCATGGGAGGCAGCGAAACTTGCTTTCGAAACACAACATATTGATCCACATGATATCCAAGCAATGTTTGTAGGCTCCGAAAGCCATCCTTATGCAGTAAAACCAACAAGTGCGATGCTTGTAAGTGCGCTAAAAATCAATCCATTTTGTCACTGCGCAGACTTAGAATTCGCCTGCAAAGCAGGTACAGCAGGTCTCCAGATCGTCGCCTCAATGGTACAGAGTAAACAAATTAAACTTGGCCTCGCTATCGGCTCAGATACAGCACAATCAAAACCTGGAGATGCACTCGAATACTCTGCAGCCGCAGGTGCTGCGGCATTTATTGTTGGAGCAAGCACGAAGAAATCTCCTGGTATTTGTACAATTGATGCCACGATGTCCTATACGACAGACACTCCAGACTTCTGGCGTGGAGCAGAGGAAAAATATCCAGCACATGCTGGGCGTTTCACAGGAGAACCTGGATATTTCCACCACGTTGAAACCATGACAAAGAAAATGTTAGAAGTGCAAAAAATACGTCCACAAGATATCCGCCATGTTGTTTTCCACATGCCAAATGGGAAATTCCCAATCCAAACAGCGAAGAAATTAGGATTTACTGATGCACAGATGAAAGCAGGATTTATCGTCCCACATATCGGTAATACCTACAGTGCTTGCTCTCCACTTGGCCTTACATTTGTTCTCGAACAAGCAAGGAAAGGTGAAAGAATACTCCTCATTTCGTATGGCTCTGGTGCCGGATCCGATGCGTTTCTTTTCACAATGCTCGAAGATGGAAAAGCCCTCCCTATCCCTCCACAAACAACAAAAGATCTCACATATGCGGAATATTTGCAGCAGACAAAAACGCTGGTTGCTTGATGAGCATCAAAGAAGTAGCGATACACAAGCATTTTATGCTACTATCTGCAGTACTCTATGAAGGAACCTGTCTATGTCCTCGGAGGAGGGCAAACCCGCTTCGGTGAGCTATGGAATTCCTCTCTTATGGATTTAATCCAAGAGGCGGTTGATGCAGCGATTTCTAGTGCAAAAATTCTCCCAACAGAAATCGATGCTATTGTCATCGGCAACATGATTGGAGGCGAAACTGCACGCCAGGCACATTTGAGCCCACTCACAAGCGCACTGCTTCCCCACCGACCACCGGCTATCCGCGTAGAAGCAGCGTGTGCTTCAGGTGGTCTCGCTGTCCATACTGCCTGTGCGCTCCTAGAAAGTGGTCGAGCGGGTAGCGTCCTCGTCGTAGGAGCAGAGAAATTAACCGATGTACCAAGTGAAGAAGTGACGAGCGCTCTGATGCACGCTGCTGAGGCAGAAAAGGATATGCCGTGTGGTCTTACATTTCCTGGAATTTTTGCTCTCACTGCAAATGCCTACATGCATCAGTACAATCTCTCGCGTGATGAATTAAGCCTTGTCTCTGTGTGTTCACATCGCGCTGCGATAAAGAATCCTTACGCTCAATTTCGAAAAGAAATATCTGCAGGTAGTATCTCAAAAAGTTCTCTCGTAGCAGATCCGCTGCGCCTCCTCGATTGCTCCCCTATTACAGATGGAGCTGCTGCAATTATTCTCTCTACAAATAAACGTAGTGGTGTACGCATCGCAGCATCTCAACTGGCTCACGATGCAGTGAGTCTCACTGATCGAGCTTCTCTTACGTCCTTTGCCAGTACAAAGATCGCCTTCGCGAGGGCACTACAAGAAGCTAACTGGAAGAAGAAGGATATCGATGTCCTTGAGCTCCATGATTGTTTCTCGATTGCGACGCTTATCCACCTCGAAGATATGGGATTTGCCGAGGAAGGCTCTGCGATTCGTATCTACGAATCAGGCGATGCTGATGTCACTGGCGATCTCCCAATCAACACGAGTGGAGGACTTAAGGCTTGTGGACACCCAATTGGAGCCACTGGAGTAAAACAAATTCTGGATATTTGGAAACAGTTAACGCACAATGCTCCAAACCAAGTACAGGGTGCCAAGCGTGGCATTGCTCATAATCTCGGAGGAGTAGGAGCTACATGCACACTTCACTGTCTCGAAACCGTCTAAATCCCTATGCCAAACCGCATTCCAGCTCTCCATCGCAGAATCAAACAACTTCATAAGGAAGAACTCCTTTCTGGAAAAATCTTGAGCTTCACGCGTATCCACCATCCCCCAAAAGGCTTTGGCATGGATCCCTACGATATCGCAATCATCGAGCGCAGTGACGGAACAAAGATATGCGCTCAGCTCACAGCATCCGATATTCCTCTGAGCATCGGAGCAGAGGTAATCCCACGACTACGACATATCCGCACAATGGAGAATGGCCTACGCATCAATGATATCAAGTATGAACTCGCTTCCGTTGTATCAGAACCAAAACTCCATATCCAACACTATGTCCTAGCACTCACTGGACCTTCTGGAGTTGGGAAAACCACTGTCACACGCGCATTACTCAAGCTCCTTTCTGTCTATACCGAGCAAGTCCCTGTCTATACGACACGCACAAAAAAGAAAGGAGACATCGAGCCGTATATCCATGTGAGCGAAGAAGTCTTTCAGCGAATGGTAAAAACAAAAGAAATTATCTCACATACTTCTATGCCGTCGAAGAGTGAAGTACGCATGTACGGCTACCGCAAAGA
>CAYRWT010000025.1:0-11393 GCA_964428105.1 uncultured Candidatus Peribacteria bacterium | reverse complement strand
CCTATGCCTCGCGCTGTTCTCATCGGCAATTACGGAGTGGGAAATCTAGGAGATGATGCTCTAGAACAATACTTTCTTCGTACATTCCCAGAGGTAGAGTGGACTATCGTTCGCGCAGAAGGGTGGAAAGAGAAGAAGGAGATCGTTCCGCGTCTTCCTTTTGGCATTCGCTCACTCTTTACTCCATGGTGGAGGACGATATTTGCCATTCTTCGTGCAGATAGAATTGTCGTTGGTGGAGGATCATTATTTACAGACATTGAATCACTGCGAGCAGTACTTCTTTGGTCATTTCACGCCTTGATAGCGATTATCTTCCAAAAACCATTCATTCTTGCATTTCAGGGAATCGGACCCTGTAATACGTGGATCGGAAGGGGACTTACTCGCTTCGTTCTCTCGCATGCATCGCAAATTTCTGTTCGAGATCATGTATCGGCATCTTTTGTGAAATCTCTTCTTTCGAATAAAAAAATAGTACAAACTTTTGATGCAATATATAAAGAATTTTGTTCTTTTAAAAAAGAAAGTATAAAAAATGTGTTCATCATAAATCCTCGTGATAATTCTTCAAAAAAATTTATAGATCATTCAGTCGCCGATGCTCTTCAGTCTTTCAAGGCAGGCACATGTACAGAAGTGCATATTGTGTTATTAAAACCTGATGATCGAAGGGAATGTTCTATTGCAGAGCAACTTCGGTCTTCTTTTGTGAATATTCCATGCCAAGTTGTTCCCGTGCGATCAGTACAGGATCTGCAGCATGCCTTGCAGAATGCACATTCAATGATGACACAGCGGTATCACGGAGCACTTGCAGCGATGGCGCAGGGTATTCATCTTACTATTGTTCCTCAGGGTGAGGGAGATAAGCTGGATGCTTTGCAGAAGTTCATCCTGGAGCATGGGGATGTAGCTGGAGCGAAGGCTTTGGAGTTGATTGAGGTAGGGGAGAGGGAGATGAGGGAATTTTTACGAGGATTCAAAGGATGATTGGAATTGGGAATCCGACGATGCCGAAGAAATCGAAGAGTCCGAGGATTTTGGTGAGTAGCTGCGGCATTTCATGATTTTCTGGCGCGCGGGTACCGTTTTTTCTATAGCAATAGGAGCGCGGCCTTCCATGGCCGCATGATGCAATATTTTTATAGGCACCGTCTGCATCCGTGGAAGGGTGCAGCTCCTACATTTTTACATAGAGCTTAAGATTTGTGAGTTATCGTATAAACCATGGTACAAAGAACACTTTCTCGTTAGGATACCTGTCACTTCATGGACATTCGCAATTTCTGCATTATCGCGCATATCGATCACGGGAAATCTACGCTGTGCGATCGCATGATCGAGATCACTGGCACAGTAGAGAAGCGCCAGATGAAGGAGCAGCTCCTCGATTCTATGGATCTTGAACGAGAGCGTGGAATCACGATTAAGCTCCAGCCGGTGCGTATGCAATGGAAAGGAGTGCAGTTCAATCTGATCGATACACCAGGACATACAGATTTTCGTTATGAAGTAAGCCGCTCACTTGCAGCATGCGAAGGTGCAATTTTGCTTATCGATGCGACACAAGGAATTCAAGCGCAGACGCTCGCTGTGCTCTATATGGCCATAGAAGCAGATCTCAAGATCATTCCTGTGCTGAATAAAATCGATCTCCCTGCTGCAGAGCCTGAGCGTGTTGCTGGAGAAGTGATGAAAATGCTTGGCTGCAAGCGTGAGGAAATTCTCGCAATTTCTGCGAAGGAAGGCACAAATGTCGATCGTGTTTTGGATTTGGTACTTGAGCGAATTCCCGCGCCAAAGATTACAGGGAATCGCAAACCAGCCCGTGCTCTGATTTTCGATGCGGTGATGGACGAATATCGTGGCGCTGTGGCGTATGTGCGTATGGTAGAAGGGGAGTATCGGAAAGGAGAACGTGTGCGACTCTTAGGGTCGAAAACAGACTTTGAAATCCAGGATGTTGGCTTCTTTGTGCCAAAGTATGTTTCCAATGACGTGCTGCACGAAGGGGAGATTGGCTATATCGTCACTGGACTCAAAGATGTCTCTCAAGCGCGCGTCGGTGATACGATCGCATCTGACCCTACACTCTTGCAGCTTCCTGGCTACGCCAAGGTACAGCCGATGGTCTTCGCAGGTCTCTATCCTACAGAAGCGGATGAGTACCCGAAGCTTCGTATCGCGCTCGAAAAGTTGTGTTTAAATGATGCTGCGCTCGAAGTTGAATATGAGCACAATACAGCGCTGGGAAATGGTTTTCGCTGTGGATTCCTCGGTCTTCTTCATATGGACATCGTGCAGGAGAGGCTCGAGCGTGAGTATGACTGCGAGCTCATCATCACAGCGCCGAGTGTGCTCTATGAAGTGAAGCTGAAAGCATCGCGCGCAGATGCAGTTGTGCGCAAGAGTTTGCTGAAAGTCGATGAGCCAGATGTGGCGAGGATTTCCAATCCTTCAGATTTTCCAGATCCTACATTCATTGCTGAAACAAGAGAACCATGGGTGAAACTGGAGATCGTCTGTCGCAAAGGGGACGTTGGATCCTGCATGCAGCTCCTCCAGGAACGACGAGGAGATTATATTTCGCTGGAATACTTAGATGAAGACCGAGCACTTTTGCATTTCGAAGTTCCACTCCAGGGGATTGTTTTGGATTTCTTCGATGCACTCAAATCCTCTACATCTGGCTATGCATCCTTAAGCTATGAACATTTAGGATATAGAGCAGATGACCTGGCAAAACTCGATATTCTTTTACTTGGAGAGCCAAGTGATGCGCTTAGCACCATCGTACATCGATCAGAAGCACGAACTGTGGGGGAAGTGATTTGTAAGAAACTGAAAGAAGTAATTCCAAAAGCACAGTTTCAAATCTCCATCCAAGCTGCAATTGGTGGGAAGATCATCGCAAGAGAGAACATCGCAGCGTTCCGAAAAGATGTCACAGGGTATCTCTATGGAGGAGATAGGTCACGCAAGGATAAGCTCCTCGATAAGCAGAAACGTGGAAAGAAGCGTATGAAGCAAATGGGTAGGGTGACACTCACACAAGAGTCGTTCTTGGCTGTTTTGAAGAGAAGCTGAACGTAGTGAGTAGTTGGTAGTTTGTAGTGGGTAGAATTATTCCACGACTTTTGGTGTTACCAGTACTCGGATTTTCTCTTTTGTGAAAAAGGCATGAAGTGTTGGCATTCTATTTGTTGCTTGTTCTACAATGGCAAGAAATTTTTCGCGTGTTGCCTCATCTACTTCTTTCAATCTGCGACATGTGGCAAATGTTCTATCTACAACATCATGCTCTTCGCGTACACCTCTCTCCTTTTCCGCATAGTGCCTATCGGTATGGCAGCCAACTGCAAGAGATATCACAGCGAGGTCAGCTGCTATAAACGTGAGATCTTTTGCATAACTTCTTCTTTTATTCAACATACTGCTATCTAAAGCTATTGATCAGTTTTCGTCAATCAATATTCTGTTTTCATATTATTCCAACTTTTTTGGTATTGTTTTTGGCGTTGAAGCCTCTCGAAGTACTTCATCGAGAAGTTTTAAATGTAGAGATAGAGGCGCGTCATTCGTTGCATTGTGTAACACGGTCGAAAATCTTAAGCGTTCTGTATCGGTCATACCTGCAAGGTTTGCTCGTATTTCCTCTACTTTTTTATTGTAGATATCACTTCTTTCACGGACTTTTTTCTTTCTATCGTATTCATCAAGTCCTTCTACAGACGCTGCCCCAAGAAGTAGAAGCCCTGTTGCAAAAGTGCAAAATCTATTCATTGATCTATTGTTTTCACTCATACCCATCAACTTACATCTTTTAGTAAATCAGTCAAATTTTAGGATTATGCTTTCGAATTACTCCTCTTCCTGCTTCATTTTCCTTCTCTCTTCAGCAAAGTAGGCAGCGACCTTGTCTAAGAATGGCTCGATCATATTTTGGAGGATGCTCACAGTGAGAGGCTGAAGCTTATCTGCTGCCACTGTGCGGTGATGTTTATGGAAGAACTCGATAAGGATGTGATTTGTAAGCTGGAGGATGGTGCCATCCATATTGTCTTCATCGAGCATGAGTCGGGAAAGAACTTTTATACCATCGATCGTTAGCACTAATTGCAATCGAGAGATCCAGAGAAGGAGCTCCTCTTGTGATGCTGTATCGAGCCCTGAAGTGAAGGTTGCAGCCTTGATATCAATCAGCACACGCTGCTCACGGACATATTCTTCTACTGTTGTTTTCGATGGCTCATGGATAAGTGAAAGGAGTGCGAGGATGAAGATGGATGGACAATCGCGGGCAACAAGTCGTGAAATAAGTGGAAAGAGATGTGAGTGAGCATCGTCTCCGAGGAATTGGATAATCGTCTTTGCGATGCTGTCATCACGCTTGCGAGCTTTTCGCTCATCTTTTGCTTGTTGCTTCGCTTGCTTGGCGGAAGCAGCAAACTGTTCACGCGCAGCTTCTGACGCCTGTTCTTTCGCGCCACCACTACCTTCATCTGGTGAGCCTGACTCTATGGAACCGATTTCACTCATGGGAAGAGAGTAGCAGTAGGGGGCGGAGAGCGGGAGTGATGCGTCGTTGTAGAAAAATTATATTGTTATATTGTTATATTTTGAGCAATAAATAGGCCTAAACGCTGAATGTCATGTAAATTCTTGACGAACTTATTGTGGAAAGTACTATATGAATATGTTTAATATGGAGACTGGAAATATGTTTGATATGAAAACTAGGAGCTCAAGAAATGAGGTAATTGAAGGTGTTGCCTCTACAATAGCGATGATCGGACTTGTGGTTATGGCTGGCTGTTCTGTAATGAAAGATAAGAAGCAATTACAAGATAGAAGTGCCGAAGAAGATCGGAAACTACGTATCCATAAAGGTTTAAGAGAAATAGGGAATGAAGAGCGCAAGAAAATAAACGAAGTGTTGCATGCTGCGACGAATGGCTTACCGGCTTCAGAGCACCCTGCAAAATTTGCAGAAATGCTTAAAGTACTCTCAACACCAAAAAACTAAACGTAGAAGAGGAGAAGTTGTAGATAGGGTCTACTTCTTCTTAGCTACCACCTTCTTCGCACCAAGCTCCTTCACTTCGATTGTGAGAGAGCCTGTTACTTCACCGACAACGATCGTAACAGTGTGTCTGCCAGTTACTTTGATCGCCTCAGAGAAGCGGATGGAATCTTCAGAGAGAGGTAATTTGAGCTCTTTCTTCACTGCTTCAGCAATTTCTTTTGCTGTCACTGCTGCGTAGAGCTTGCCTGTCCTTGCTACCTTTGCGCCGATATGCACAGTCTTGCCTTGAATAGACTGGAGAACCTCTGCTGCACTTGTGCGCTCTTGGTCTCGTAGAGCTTTGCGAGCCTCAATTTCTTTTGCATAGCGCTCACGAACAGAAGGAGTCATCGCAACAGCCTTCTTCTCAGGAAAGAGATGATTGAGTGCAAAACCATCACCGACGTTTAAAACATCATTCTTTTTGCCAATTTTTTTGATATCGCAGAGGAGGAGGACTTCCATGGAAAAGGGGGAGAATTGAAAATCGAAGCTGCAGTATGGTATGCGAAATTGTCGAGGAACTCAAGCTCTAGAGGGTAAGCTTCTTAGGTGGTAGCTTCTTAAATTTAGGATTATATTTCAACCAGCAGCGGCCTTTCAGGCCGCGGTAGTTCTATTTTTTCTCATGCAAATGACAAAAACGCAGCGCCTTAAAAAGGCGCTGCTGTTGTGTTGATGATGATCAAATCAAGGGTTAATTCCTCCCTAATCGTAGCAACCAAGGGAAGAAATCAAGAAATGATGCGTCAGGACGTAGTTCATGTGTTGTGGCGATATACCAATCTTCGAGAGTCAAAAAACGATCAGAGTGGAGTGAGAGTTTGTGCAGGTCAATTCCCTGGATTGTCGCATCGTGAGCGAAGGCGTAGAGAGGGGAATAGAGGAAGATTGCTGGAACATCTCGAGCTAAAACCTCATTGAGCTTCTCCAGTGCGCGTTCGCGGAGATCCTCCTTATTTGTTTCACGTATTTTTGTCAGAAGAGTATCCGCTTCAAATGATGCATACTGTGAGAGGTTCGTCGCATCGAGTTTCAAACTCCGTGCATCCGAAGAAAATTCCTGGATTTTGCTGGAATGCCAGAAAGGATAGCTGTCGAGGTTGTCGAGCAAGGATTCCCCGAAGAGAACAACATCGTAATCGCGGCGCAGAAGACGTTCTTCAAATTCCTTTCGTGCATCTTCGATATCTTTCTTTGAAAGAACTTCACTATCTCCTTTTGGCACAATCACTGTTACATCGACTCCAATTTTCCTCCATTGCTCTGCAATCATCTCTGCTATTTTTGGATATGTTTCTGGCGTACGACTTGTGAGAAGTGTGAGATGAAGAGGGGTACCATCTTCTTTTGTACGAGTGTGGACAGGTTCTCCTGGAAGTTTGCGCCGTAGATAGCCAGAAGGACCAATGTAGAGCTGATTGATTGTAAGTTTTTTAGGATCACCTGCAGGAAGATTTTTTGACGCAAGAAAATCATCCACTAGACTCTGCTCCTGTATCGCTCGTTTGAATGTTGTAATATCGGTGACGCGTTCCACGAAGGCGCTATCGAGAATAGTATCTTTTGTATCGATGATTCGCAGAATATTGAGGCCTATTTTTAGTGCACCGGTGGACCCTTTAGTACTTGGAAGTTTTACAATCCATGTTCCTGTGCCGCCACCGTTTTTTTCTATTGCAATATTGTTGATGGAAATATTTGTTGTCTTCAGATCTTTCATTGCTCCAGTAAGAGTAAGAGTGGCACCTGTGTCGAGTAAAACAACTGATGGGAGATTCTTGAGTCCTCCAAGTGTATTTGCATCACGTTGCTCGAGTAAGCGCTGTAAACGAATTTTTTCTGGCATGTGCCAGGAGGACTCAAAGAGCGCTCCTTGCGCTGCTGCTGCATCGAAGGTGTATCTCCAGTCTTTCGTATCAAGCTCGAGAAGAGGAGTATCGACAATCACAGATTCATGAAGGGTATCGACGATTTCCTGCTTATTTGTAGCGAGCTGTAAGCCGAGTCGTAGCATGCGATCCTGGACTACGGGACGATCGAGATTGAAAAAGAGACCAACATATTGCGGAAGTGAATAGTGAATTGGAGTGAATTTAGCGGGGAGGATAAGTTGACCATCTTCATTTTTTCGTACCGCTCGTATTCCACTTATGTTACCGATATCTGAAAGAAGCGTGGAATAATCAGGATAGACACGGAAGACGATGCGATCGAGTTTGGGCTCGATAAAACCTTTTCTTTCAAATCTTCGCAATGTTACTTCTGTGGAAAAATCAGTTTGTACGAGATTTAAGAAACTGTATGGACCAGAGCCGATCGGGTGTAATCCGAAATCTGTAGTCTGATCCAGTGTATCGATTGGTATTCCATCGAATGCTCGACGTGGCAGAAGACCCAATGTGAGGTTGCTAGGGAAGAATGCATATGCTTTCTTGAGTCGAAAGCGCACCGTTTTTTCGTCGACGACTTCCAGCTCTACACCTTTGAAATTTTGGCGTAGAAGTGGATTTGGAAACAGGGGATTGATAATTGTTTCATACGTGAAGGCTATGTCTGCAGACGTTACTGGATGGATATTGGTTTCCGAGTGATCGTGCCAATACAGATCATCTTTGAGCGTGAGTGTGTAGAGAAGCCCATCAGGACTTACTTTCATCGTTGCGAGATCCTCGACGATGTTCCCTGTTTTGGGGTCATAGCGTAAGAGTCCCGCAAAGACGAGAGATGCGATATCGCGATTCACATCATTGCCGCGAGTGAACCAAGGATTGATTGGTAGTATTTCGCCGATGGATCCTTCTATATACGTTCCACCTTGTACTGGGACTTCTACTGCATTTGCATAATAGAAGGATCGTCCAAGCATCGCGATACTTCCGAGCATCAGTACAACGAAGAACCCCATGAAACCCCGCTCCATGCGTGTAAGGGCGCCGAAGAGTTTTATGAGACGGCTGAGGAGAGCGAAATTATGCACCAACGTACATGAGGAGACCAGCGATACCGAAGAAAGCGACGCTCATCCAGACCGTTCCAAGGAAGAGAACCTTCTCAGCACCACGTCGTTGTACGAATGTCGTACCTGTCGCACCAAACGCAGCAGAGAGACCAGAAGCTCTGTGCTGGATGAGGATCGAACAGGTCATAAGAATCGCGAGAACTACCTCGATAGTGATGAGAGTTTGTTGCATAGTGGGACTATGGTAGCGTGTTTAGTGGATTCTTGGAAGTTCGCAATGAAAAAAGTCTAAAAATGGCTTTTGGATACTCATTCACGGATTCCTGAGCATGACTTTCTTGCATTCGTTCTTTGCCTGTGTTTCGATAGCCCCCTTCTTTCTTCCCCAACTTTCCCAACTTTTTTATGAATACCCCCCCCTCTTCTCCTTCTGAAACTTCTGCAGCAGAGCCCCAGAATAGAGTTACACATTGGACGAATGCTTTTTTTGCTGCGAAACTTAGCATTCAAGATCTTTGTAGCATGGCAAAAGGTCTCCATGCAGGAATTGATTTACCTCCACAAACAGATTGGCCAGCAATAAAAGAAGCAGGCGTGACAATTGGTAGTGTGGTTGCTGATATGGGGAAAAATGCAGCAGGTGAACAAATAGCTCCGTTTGAAGTTGGCTTCAATGATCCAAAGCATGCAGCACTCGTTCGACAAAAGACGATCGAAACACTCGAAGCTGCTTTCAAGGTAGGTATCAAGCACATGATTGTCTTTACGGGTATGGATACAAAAGAATCTCGTGATGTTCAGTTTGATCGTATAGTCAAAGGTTTTACCGAGAAGCCAGAAGGTGGAGAAAGTATCATGGAAATTGCAGAGCGCTGCGGTGTCACTATGGACATGGAAATGCTCAATACAAAAGCTGATCCTGTTACATGGAGAGGGCACCCAGGATATCTTGGAGATAGCACAGATGAAGTAGCCGCTCTTGTTCGTAAGGTTCGAGAAGTTAGTGGAAAGGATAATCTTGGTCTTCTCTTCGATCTTTATCATGTATCCACAATGGGAGAAGATATTCATAAGAAAATAGACGCTCATCATGACGTTATAACGTATGCTCACGCTGCCGGTGAAAAACGGAATGCAGACGGAACACCAGCACCTGATACGCGTGGTCCTCTTACTAAAGAAGGGCAAGTTATAGATTATGCAAAGGCGATTGCTCATCTCCGTGGATATTTACCAGATGTACCTTTGTTGCAGGAATTTATTTCAGAAGAAACTGATCCCGCGAAAGTTATAGAGGAGATTCGTGCCGCTATAGAAGTGTGTTTAAGTCTCAAGCCAGTAGTTATATCTGAAAAATAAAGGGGTGATTAAAGAAATTCCCTTAGTGCCTGCATATGCGCTGGGGGATTTTTGTATCTACTGAACTTTCATATGGTGGGCGCCGGGGGATTCGAACCCTCGACCCTCTCGGTGTAAACGAGATGCTCTAACCAACTGAGCTAGGCGCCCATCCAGAATGTATCTTAGCAAGCGTTCTCTAAATTTCCAACGAAGATTGTTGCGGGGGTTCAGAGATGAGACTCGACATAATTTCATAATTCCCATTGCCTCGACTCATCTCCTCCTATAAAATTCGCCGGCATGTTTGCAATCGTCGATATCGCTGGCTTCCAGGAAAAGGCAGAAGTAGGTGCTAAACTTCGTGTTTCCAAACTCGACATCGAGGAGGGAAAGACTGTCAGTTTCGATAAAGTGCTCCTTCTCTCCAAGGATGGAAGTGAGGCAACCGTCGGTCAGCCGATGGTGGTGGGTGCAACAGTCGAAGCAAAGGTTCTTTCCCACGGTAAGGGTGAGAAGATCCAAGTACGCAAGTTCAAGCGTCGCAAGCGCTACAATCGCATCATTTGTGGTTTCCGTCCTCAGTTTACGGAGATCGAGGTGACAGCAATCAACGCGAAGTAGTTTCTTTTAGTTCGATGCGATGCTAGATCGTATATTTCTGATGTTCTCGAGTGTCACAGCGATATTCTGAAGACATGCGATAGTTTCACCATAGCGCTCTTTGATTTTGAAGAGATGATGAAGATAGCTCTTACTGAGTGTACGAGAGAGATTACTAGGAGAATATTCGTCTATACTTGAAAAATCTGCTTTGTATTCTGCGCGAAGGATTCGAAGCTTCTTTCCATCAATTGTCCAAATATTTCCATGGCGTGCTTCGCGCATCGGTGAAACACAGTCGAACATATCGATTCCCTTTGCGATTGCTTCTCGGTGTTGATGGAGTTCACCAACTCCCATCAAGTAGCGCGGTTTATCGGCTGGGAGTATCGGGCATACTGCATCAAGTACATCAAACATTTCTTTCTCTGTTTCCCCTACAGCGAGACCGCCGACAGCATACCCATCAAATCCTATCGCTATGAGTTCCTCTGCACATTTCTTGCGTAAATCTGGGTGCAAACCTCCCTGTACGATACCAAAGAGGAGGGGACGAGATTGTTTTCCCTCAGCAAGCTTCTCGTGTGTTGCTTTGCAAACCTTCGCCCATCGTAATGTTCGATCGACGGCACTTATGATATCTTTTCGTGGCGCGGTGGAAGGTGGGCATTCATCGAAGCACATGATGATATCACTCCCAAGTGCGTGTTGGATGCTGATAGATTCTTTTGGTCCTAAAAACAACGCATCACCATTGCGATGATTTTTAAATGTCACTCCATCCTCGGTCATTGTGCGGATATCGGAGAGTGAGAAAACCTGAAATCCTCCTGAGTCTGTGAGAATCGGCTTCTTCCAGCCGATAAAATCGTGCAGTCCTCCGCCGTCATGTACCACTTTTTCTCCAGGATGAATGTGGAGATGGTACGTATTACAGAGGAGAGCATCGGCACCGAGTTCAATAAGATCCTTGAGCATGATGCCCTTCATCGCTCCTGCTGTAGCGACAGGGAAGAAGAGGGGAGTAGGGAGTGTGCCATGAGGAGTGACTATCTCACCGAGGCGGCCGAAGGAAGAAGTATGCTTGAGCGTAAACACTTCAGTATTATCCATGAAATTGAAGTATTGTGCTGCAATTTTCTTTCTCTTGCAGAGAATTGTGATTATGTTCTTTTTTTTACAGAAGTGTTTATTATTATGTAAACTACTTCTTCCCCCTCACTTTCATATGTGTTGCTTTAAGCCTTCGTGTTTCCCGCGTATTGGGTTTGGTTTTCTTCTTGCAAGCATCGGTGTAAGCCACCTGAAAAATCTTTCTGAATTTGTAGAACTCTCCAAGGGTGTTGCTGCGGGTGTTCCTGTTCTCCCAACAGTTGTTGGTGCTCTCGCATACATCGTTCCAGGACTCATGATCGTTGGTGG
>CAYRWT010000024.1:0-11499 GCA_964428105.1 uncultured Candidatus Peribacteria bacterium | reverse complement strand
CTGATCTCTTTTGGTATCTACGGACAAACGATTGGATTTCAGTTCGTCGCATGGGATGACACCACACTTGTACTGACAAACCCCACTGTACGAGGATTTTCTTTTGCCACACTCCAGGCAGCATTCACGACATTTGACCCTGAGCTGTATGTCCCAGTAACAATGCTGAGCTATCAGCTGAATTACGTACTCGGTGGACTCAACCCTGCAGGATATCACTTCTTCAATCTCCTGCTCCATACCTGCAATGCACTGCTTGTAGCGTGGCTAAGCGCACTCATCTTACGCAAATGGAAATGGGGAATGCTCTGTGGAGCGCTCTTCTTACTGCATCCGCTTCATACAGAAGCAATTGCATGGGTAAGTGGACGAAAGGATCTTCTCAGTACATTTTTTGTTCTATCGACAATCATCGCGTACATAATCGCCTCTGCGCAAAGGAGTAAAAAATTGTATGCGCTGAGCATCATCACTCATCTTCTCGCGTTACTATCAAAAGTTGTCGCGGCACCTACTCCTATCCTCTTACTGCTTATCGATTGGCGAGAAGGAAGGCTCAGTAAAACATCAATCATTGGACTCATCCCTCATCTCCTGCTTAGCATCATCTTTGGCATCATCGGAGCATTTGGAAAACAAGAGATCGCAGTTGCATCGACATTTGTGCAGAAAATTCTCATGGCAGGAAAAAGTACAGTGTTCTACCTCCAAAAATTAGTACTCCCCACAGACCTAAGTGTCATGTATCCCTACACAAAATCAATTACTATAAGCTATAGCGATTTCTGGCTTCCGCTCATCATCATCGGTGTACTTTCCATAATAATCATTCGAACTCTCAAATACACAAAAGACATCGCTCTTTTCGCCTCAATTTTTGCCTTGTTTGTCACCCCAAGCTTCATCAACTTCGCAAAAGGAGGATTCGTCTATTTCGCATCCGATCGCTATGCATATATTCCATCCATAGGATTCTTTTTACTCCTTGCATGGATGCTTGAACGTTGGTTAAAGCGCTCCCCTTCTTTACGCGATGAAAGGAAGCGCACTCATCGTATGATGTATGTTTCCACCTCTATTCTCCTCCTCTTTTCATGGATGAGCGCAAAGCAGACGCAGACATGGCAAAATAGTGAATCGCTCTTCCGTACAAGCATCGCACGCTATGAAGAAGCTCTCCCAGCGTACATCAATCTAAGCATCGTCCTTCGAGAGTCAGGAAGATTTGATGAAGCACTTACAGTATTACAAAAGGCTGCTACCTTTCAGCCATTTCACAAAACATGGACAGCGATAGGAGATATCTACTACAAACAAGGACGTTTTCTGGAAGCAAAAAATGCGTACATGAAGGCAAAGGAAATATTTGCAGACAGTCCCGAAGCAGAATTTGGACTCGGCTTGTGTGCTGTCGCGCTGACAAAACCTCAAGAGGCGCAACTGCATTATGAGCGTGCAATTGCACTCAAGCCAACACTCACCGAAGCATACAACAATCTCGGCGCTCTTCTACTATCACTGAAAGACTATGTTCCTGCAGCTTCTGTCTTTCAAAAAGGAATAGAGCGAAATCCCAACTTTGCAGATCTCCACTACAATCTCGGTCTCGCGCTCTGGGCACAGAAAAAGAATGTAGAAGCCTCTGATGCATTCGAAGAAGCTGTGCGACTTTCACCTCATCCAATCGATCCACTGATTTCGCTTGCCTCTGTATCACTCGAACTTGGACGGAACACTGATGCTCTAGATGCGCTGAAAAAAATCTTTGCTTTGGATCCTAAAAACGCTGAAGCGAAGGCATTACTACAGCAAATGATCGACAAGGGTATCGTTGGAAAAAAATAATAGTTCGATATACGAAATGTTTGCATATCAAACTATTTGATGAGTGAAATTATTATATTGTTGCCAAAATTTTCCTTGGAATAAAGTTATAGGAGCTGCACCCTTCCATGGGTGCAGACGGTACCTAAAATTGTAACGATGCGGCCATGGAAGGCCGCGCTCCTGGTGCTATCCGGGACGCAGCGTCCCGGCTGCGGCTGATTAAATCGTAATCTTAAACTTAAGAAGCTAAGAAGCTACGACCTAAGAAGCTTCTCATAAAAACCTACAAGCTACTTCCTATAAGCTCATCTATCCTCTCCCATTCGCTTCATCCTTCACACGTCCATCTTCATGGATCGGGAGTGGATAATCGCAAATGACTTGCTCCAGTTTATCCAGGAGTCGCGCTGGATTATCATCGAATACCATGTTTGGTGGGATATGACGCTTACAAAGCTCTACAACGATATGGGGAATCGAGTTACTAATGCCTCCTGAATTTGTAAGGATGCCTGTTGGGCGTCCTTCATCATATGCGATCGTAAATTCATTGAGTGTACCGATACCACCACCAACGATAACAATAGCGTCACTGGAACGAATATTGATGATATCGCGCTCCATGAAGCCCATGCCAGTGAAAAGAATGATGTCGTGTCCAGTGGGTGAAAGGTATTCATTCTCATGTTCATATTCGGAGAATGCCGGAGATACACCAAGAGTTGTTCCGCCGGCCTCCTTTGCTGCAAGCATCGCATCATGAGGAAGGCCAGGACACGCACCATTGATAAAGATGTGGCCACGACGAGCGATCTCGGCTCCGAGTGCCTGAGCCTTCTTCCTAGCATCGCCATTTTCCGTCTGTGGACCAGATGCTGATCCCATCACGCCGATCTTCAGTTTGCGAGTATTCATAAGTTCGATATATCTGGTCATTATAGCATACAATCACCCTTTTTTCTACCGCAAATATCGAGCGCGATTCATATTATGTTCGTCATTTGTCACCGCATAGTGGATGACTCCCTGTGCGTCATGGAGATAATACCAATAAGCTGAAGTTTTCGGCCTCAGAGCAGCGAGAAATGCTGATTCTCCAGTGTTGGCAATCGGGCTTGGAGGAAGACCATGAAAACGTCGTGAATTGTAGGGAGAATCGGAAGCCAAATCTGTTTTTGTAAGGTGTTCACCCTTACCTTTCTCTAAACCATAGACAAGTGTCGCATCAACTCCTAAGAGCACCCTTCCACTCAGTCTCTTCCAAAGAATGCCTGCAACAATAGGTCTCTCCTCCCCCCTACGTGATTCACGCTCAAGTAATGAACTCATGATCACGAGATCATGCAGTGAACGCCCACTCTTCCCGATCTCCGCTCCATACTGATCGATGATACGACTGCGAAATTCGCCAAGCATGCGTTCTAAGAAAAACTTCGGAACATACTGATCACGTTCCACTGCATAGGTTTCTGGGAAAAGATATCCTTCCAAGAAGGATGCTTGCCCCGCAGTTTTTTTTGGAAGAAATGTAAAGGAAGAAAAATCGCAAGAACGAGCGCAGCGAAGAACATCGCCAGAACTCCCCAGTCCCCTGGAAGCCAATATCGCATCGATATCTGCAATGGTGGAACCCTCTGGAATCAATACCATCATCGTCGAAGATTTCCCTTCCACAAGGACTCGAAGGACGTCCTGCACATTCATGGATGGTGAAAATACAAATGATCCTGCCTTGAGCTTGCTACTCAGTCCATGCATCCTGACATAGAGAGAGAAGGCTAGATTTGAACGAATAACATTGCGATCTTCGAGAATTTCAGAAATTTGCGCTACAGATGCTCCACGCGGAAACTGAATTGTTACTTTTTTCAAAGAAGAACTATCCACTGGCCTGATGAGCCACCAAAAGGAGATCGCAAGTACTGCAGCAATGATGACGATAAATGAAAACAATCTACGAAGCACGGATGCTATGATAGCAAATCGGCCTTCTCATAGCTTGTTGTAGGAAATAGCTGATAGCTTGTAGTTTATTTCCCGCAGCCGGGACGTGGCGTCCCGGAATAAGAGAATCAAAGGAAACAAAAGAGTCAGAGGAGGCAAAGGATGTTTCTGTTTCCCTTGTTTCTTTTGACTCTTTCGTTCTCACTTCGCACCAGGAAGACCCATCTCTCCCATGACAGACTTCATATGCTCTGCAGAAACAACTTGTGCCTTATCCAGCGCACGATTAAGAACATCTGTAAGGATAGAGCCAAGCTTTTCTCGTGGAGCAGTTTCATCAATCTGCACATCGACAATTTTCATGTCAGCAGAAACTGTGACTTTTACTCCAACTCCTTCTGCTTCGATGTGGATTGTCTTCAGTTTCTCACGAACTTTCTTCGCTTCTTTCTGAAGCTTGTACGCGTCCCAAAGCTGTCCAAGTCCTGCCATATACTTTTATCCTAGCAGTCATCGATATGAGACTCAATCAGCAAGTGCATAGCGATCTCCTACTCTTTGAATCATACCATCAAGAAGGAGTTTCATCAGCACTTCTTCTAACCATGGCGCGCGATCTTTTGGATCAAGTTTCGATGCAATCATCCTTGCTGTCATAGGAGATGAAGCACAGCGCAAAAGCTCGACAGTACGACCACGAAGAATACGTCGAGGCACAAAAGTTTTGTTAATAAAAAAACCTGGCTCGCGTTGTATTTCTGCTGTCGTGCGCTTTATCTGTACTGGAACTTTCCCAGCACTTTTACAGAGTGTTTGTAGTGGACATTTGCCGCATAAAGGAGTCCTCTTTGTACAAACAAGAGACCCAAAATCCATGAGTGCAGCATGCCACTCTGCAGCAGGTTTTTTTGGTGCAATCGGAAGATCTAATGCAATATCTAATGTTGTTGTCGACTGAAGAGAAATTTTTGATATCCCGGACTTCCATGTGCCATCAGATTTTTCTGGAGCGATGAAGAAGCGATGAAGGATGCGGAGAATATTTGTATCGATACATGGAGTAGGAATATCAAATGCGAAATTCAAAATCGCTGCAGCTGTATACGGACCAATGCCAGGAATTGTTTGGAGTGTATCCAGATCCCGAGGAAATCCTGCATTGAATTTCGTCAAAATAATCTTCGCAGCATCGCGTAAACGCAAAGCTCGACTGTTATACCCCATCCCTTTCCATGCGATGAGAATTTCGCGATTCGATGCGGATGCAAGAGCAGCGAGAGTCGGAAATTTCTGCAAAAAAATCTTGAATGCTGATATCACTCTTGGCACCTGCGTCTGCTGAAGCATCACTTCAGAAACAAGAATACGATACGCGCGATTATCCGCTTCTAGATTCCACAAATCTCTCCAAGGAAGTTCGCGACGATTTTTTTTAAACCACAGCCAAACTTTCCTAGAAAATGCCTTCTGTACTTCCCTCTTCTCCATAACCCCATGATGCACGAAAGAACATCTAAATAACAAATAGATACTCGTAACAAATCTCCATATTATTTCTGTTCGGTCCTCGGACGCATGATACCGATACGGTCTTCGATCTCTTGATCGACGAATTCCTTCTTGCGACCATACTTCATACGGCTATATTCTTTGATGAGAGATGCTAATTTTTCATTGCGCTCAGATTCATCGTAGATTGTCGCCATACTAAACGGACGTGACGTGGTATTGTTGATGTTGAGCTTCACGTAACAATTGAAGTTTGGAATATTGATAACATCTTGCTCACTCAAGACCGGCGCCATTTCTTTCGCCATATACTCAGCATCTTCTGCGCCAATCTTGAAGCTCATAATACTACCAACGTTACCGAAAACAGCATCGCGCATTTTCGTCGAAGATTGGCCATAGGATTCTGTTTTTCCTACAAGCTGACCGATATACTGGTGAGCCATAATCAATGCAAGTTCATACTTACGAGCCTCAGAGAGAATCGTAGCAAATGCATCGGTAATGAAGTTCTGGAACTCATCGACATACAGATAGAAACGACGACGATCACGCTGTGGAACATCCGCACGCGACATTGCTGCCATATTCACCTTGTTCACGAAGATGAGTCCAAGAAGCTGCGCATTCACATCTCCAATCTTTCCCTTGCTCAAGTTCACAAGAAGAATTTTTCCTGTGTCCATGATCTCACGAATATTGAACGCACTCTTTGGCTGACCGATGATATTGCGCATCGTGGTATTGGTAATGAACGGACCAAATTTTGCAGAGAAATATGGGATCATTTCTTCCTTCTCACGTGCACCCGTCTTCGCTATTTCATTTTCCCAGAAACTGCGAACAACAGCATTCTTGCACTTACTGACTTTGTAGCGCTGGAATTCATCATCGACGAAGAGGCGTGGAACATCGATGAGCGTTGCTCCTTCTTCTTCATCATCCATGAGTGTTAAACAACCATTACGGAAATAGTGCTGGATACGTGGACCAAAGATTTCATTACCGAAGAGCTTGATGAAAATTTCCATCGCATCGAGTGAAGCACGATCTTTCTCTTCTGGAGTTTTTGCCTCGAGGAGATTTAAGCCCATAGGACGCTGGCCATCCGCAGGATCGAAGATAATCACATCTTTTGCGCGTTCCTTTGGCGTGTGGGCCAATGCATCTTCAATCAAATCTCCGTGTGGATCGACCATGCAAAGTCCTGCACCATTTTTGATATCCTGTCTGGACATCCAGCTTAAGAGTGCAGATTTACCAGAACCGGATTTACCAATGATGTACTGATGCCTCGTGCGATCTGCATCGAGGAATCGAATTTTTGTCTCCACTCCACGATGACGATTGATACCAAGTATAATCCCAGTCTCCGCAGCATTAGGTGGTGGTGGCAGAGCTTTATATGGGATCCAGGCAATATTTGGAATGGTGTTATAGCGACTATCTGGAAAGTGAAAAATGGATGCAAGCTCTTTTTCTACAAGCAAGCCTCGTTTGGAAAGAAACCCATTGATTCTCAGTTTCCAGAGAATATGCATGATTTTCTGATTCAGCCACATCGGGAAAAAATCAACGAAAAATCTCCTATTTTTGAAGTAGTTACCATACGCATCCTTGAAAACGTTGAAGGCAACTTGCAGGTTATTCGTAATATCAAACGCGCGATGCCATGTTTTCGCAGCGCCAAGGATACGAATTGTCACATGAAAGCCACTCATACCAGCCTTCTCACCCATACGCTTATAGAGCTCTTCCTCTGGCTGGATCATGCGAACGAAGGAATCACCCTTACTAGCACCCGGTGCAAAATTCTTCGCCCCATCTTCCGATGTCACCATACCAACAAGCGTCCCAAGGAACTTGAGTCCTGGCACATTATCGAAGAATGTTTTCTTCTTTCCTTTGAAGTTTTCATTTGCAATATGCTGAATTCTCTTCGACCATTTATCAGAAAATACTGGTGTAATGAGAAGCTGCACACTCGCTGTCTCTCCAAGCTCTAGTTTTGATAGAACGTTTGTTACATCATTGAATGGGTCATCTTGCATATGATCGTACCAACGGAATGGGTACTCATATCCCCGCTTTCCGATCATGTGATATGCAACCATTTTCTGCCCTGGAGGACAGATTTCTGGCGTTGCCTTTGGCTCAACGTCCGCATTGGGGTAGAACGATGTGATTTGCTTTTCAACAATGGAAATCAGATTCTTTGGACACAGCACATAGAACGTAATGAGTCCCTTTTCTACGAAGAGCTCAAAGGAAATTGTCAGAAATCGAAATACCCAAAAATGGAGCGTCTGCCCAAATGTGAGATCTCGCACTTCATTGAGAGCGCGGAAGAGCTGCTCCATGATGGCGATCTTCTCTTTGAAATCTTTTTCTGTACGCTTCTCTTGATCCATTTTACTATCACTCCTTGGTAAAATTACCTTCATCGATACAAGATGACGTGATGCATAGACTGCATACAAAAAACGCATCCATTTGATAATAGAATTGAATGTAAGGTATCCCAATCCAATGTACACAGTTCTTATAAGAGGGTCAGATGACCACCAATCCCACAGTATTCTCCACACTGGAAGATCGATGATAAAACCACCCACAGTTGTGATGAGGGCAAGGAGAGGCCAAAATGCGAAGCGAAGAATAGCGATCACAGAGAAAAAATAATTATCTCACCATTGTACCATATTTTTGGCTTTTTTCACAGGGAAAAGAGGAAATAAATTACAGCGAGCCACAGTCATGTACTTCAAATTCCATTCTACGCCTTCGATCATCAGTTGATCGCAAGTAGATGCTGTATTTCCCAGGTATAGATGGCGTAAACGTAAATTGCTCACTAGGACCTATCCACTGTTGTATGTCAAGAATATTCCCATCGGGATAGGTCACACCGAGCACTGCAAAGAATGCTTCAGATCTAAGACGAAGATCTGTGCCGAGCCTTAAGCTCCATGGTACCCCAGGACGAAGAAGTACATGAGGACCAACGCGTCGTTGGAAACGATGTTCTTCTCCGCACTGCCTTGCAAGCGTGATATCCCCAAGGCGTTCTAAGCGAATACGAATCTTGCCGCGCTTACGCTCTGCAATCGAAGTAAATGCTGCGAGACTCAAATCAATATCGCGCCCCTGAATAAATGGTCCACGATCATTGATGCGCACCACGACACTCTTGTTATTCTCCAAATTCGTCACTCGTACCAGTGTGTTATATGGAAACGATCGATGTGCAGCAGTAAAAGCATGCATATCAAATTTCTCGCCAAATGCTGTTCCTTGACCATGAAAATCCTCAGCATACAAGCTTGCCTCGCGCTCTTTTGTGAGTAATTGCTGATCAAGTTTCTGCATCCACTGCACTAATTCTTTTTCTGTAACTTGAGCTGAAAGATTGTTGATAGAAATCCCAAATTCTTGAAGAAGTGAAGGAATATCCTGAGGATCTACAATCTCCATAAATCGCACTGTTCCATCTGTTTTCTTGGGCTCAACATTGCGTGTACGAAAGAGCCAAAGTACAGCATCAGAAGTTATCAGTGGATCATGTGGGCGAAAGCGTTTGGATGCAGTTTCGATAATGTTTCGTGATGCTGCATATGTCACTTCCTTTACGCATGGGTGCTGATCATGAAGATCGATGAATGCAACCTTTGCCTGCTCTGCAGGACGACTGATGCTCCTCCAAAGTAACAAGAATCCATCGCAGCGCGAGATTGGATGTGATGGTTCTGCCACTTCTGCATGCACGCCAGAAGCGTAAGCAATAAGCAAAACTGTGAAGCAAAACTGTAATGTTCGAGAGAGTCGTGACACGGGGACAGAGTATACTTCTGAAATTTTTTATATTGTCATATTGTCATATTGTTGCAAGTGGTTTGCTCTGTGAAAATACTAGAACAGAGATATGGCGTCTTTTGTCTATCTAAATTTAGGAGAGCACCCTTCCATAGGTGCAGATGGCGCCATGTATATTACCAAGAACTGCGGCCATGGAAGGCCGCGCTCCTAGTTCTAAAAATCAACAATATAACACTATAGCAATATGACAATTTCTATATCCGGGACGCCGCGTCCCGGCTGCGGTCGTTGTGAGAGAATTTCCGACTGTGGTGTGTCATTGTGATAATAATCCAAGGCTTAAGAAGCTACTACCTAAGAAGCTTCTCGTAACAACCTACAAGCTAGCTCTTCTTCCCGCTCGTGCGAAGAGTGACAAGTTCTTTCTGTAGGAGACTCGAAAACAATGCCTGACGCGTCGCAGGACCAACAACCCCCGCTCCTTTTACGCCTGCCTTTGCTATTAATTTTTCAGCAAGTTGAAATTTGAGAACCGCTTCTTCTGTCTTCAGACCAAAATTCCCATTGACCTTTGAACTAGGAAAATACCCAAGATCTGAGAGTGTACGCTGAAGATTCGTTACATCAGATCCACGATCCCCTCGCACAAGTGTACGCCCTGGGACACGTTTGCTCTGAAGAATGTCACGCTTAATATCCACAGCCATAAGGATAGATTTTGCTTCCTGTTTTGAACGCTTACGCATAGTTGCCGCAGCAATTGCTGAGCGTGTCGCTGGCCCTATACGTCCTGCACCCTTCTCATCAGAATGCTTCACGATGCCTTCTGAGCGCTGAAAAGCGAGAACTGCAGCATGGAGACGAGATGAATACACTCCGTCGATTCTTCCTCGATAGTACCCAAGATGACTCAAAATTCTCTGTGCATCTTTTACGGAATCACCCTTACTACCAAGTCCCAAAAATGGTGTTGCATCGACGTTCGATGTCTTTGGATTATGTAAAACTGCTGCACTTAAAAATGCCACAAAATTTTCACCCGTATTTTTCCCGTCACCGGTGAGAGAAAATTCTTTCTTTAGTTTTGCGACTGCACCCTCTGTAGCTGGACCATAGAAGCCAGTTGGGATGTCTCGAAGATACCCTGTATCAAAAAGCTTCTTTTGTAATAAGCGAACAGAAGAAGATTTTTGACCTACTTCTAGAGAAGCAAGTGTGAGAAACTCATCGGATTTTGGTAGTGCAGCAAGTGCAGAACGATCAGCAGAAATATTTGAAAGAGTGATGCGTTCTGATGTGCTCTTTATACCTTCTGGATAGACAACACCCTTGACACTGCGCGTACCCCAAGCGAGAGCGCGAGCAAGGCCTTCTTCGCCTTCACCCATCCATACGTCAATGCGATGAACGCCTTTTGACCATTCAATAATTCGACCTCCACGATCATGTACAGTTCCTACTCCTAAACCAGGAAGTTCGATCACTGTTCCAAAGGGATAATTTGGAGGTGCAGCAAGCATGCCAGCATAGACACGCGTTCCATCTGCACTACGCACTCCTCCGCCGTTGAACGCAATCTCTGCTTCATAGTTTCCACGGAAATAGCAGCACTGATTTGGTTTTGGACTGTAATACGCAGTAACAACAAATTCTTGTGCTCTCGCTCCTTCTCTTGCTTGCACAGGAAGTACCATAGCAAACAACATCATTGCAGAGAAAAACAGAATCGCCTTTCTTGGTAGTGCCATCATTGATAGAGACTTTTTCTGCTTTCGGCGAGGCATAAGATATGTATGTGTATTGAAAAACTTTCTTTTCATTATAGCAGAATTCATGAAATCGCTCCTGCTACGGCACCATAATTTCTTATTCTGTCTCATGGATTGCATTCAAGAAAAAATATCTCTATGATCCGCCGGACATGATTAGCGCTGGAGCTCATCAGCCCTCTGCGCCCATACCGGGCGAGGGAGCCTGTTTTCCAGTGACAACAGAAGGAACTCAACGAAAAACTGATATCCAAACAATACTTCTTTTGGGTTCTGGAGCCTTAAAAATTGGTGAAGCTGGAGAGTTTGATTACTCTGGCAGTCAGGCAATCAAAGCATTTAAAGAGGAAGGAAAGCGTGTCATTCTCTTAAATCCCAATATCGCAACAAACCAGACAAGTTGGGGACTCGCTGATCGTGTGTACTTCCTCCCTGTCACGCCAGAATCTGTGGAACAAATTATCGTTGCCGATAAACCAGATGCTATCGCCTTGAGCTTCGGCGGACAGACAGCGCTCAACTGTGGCCTGAAATTGGAAGAGCTTGGCATTCTACAAAAATACGGTATTCAAGTCCTCGGCACATCGACTGACGCTATTCGTAAAACAGAGGACCGCGCGCTCTTCAATCAGGA
>CAYRWT010000023.1:3516-11691 GCA_964428105.1 uncultured Candidatus Peribacteria bacterium | reverse complement strand
CCTACAGAAGAAGATGATTGTACAAAGGAAGTAGCTATGGCGGATATCGAGAATGATGGAGACCTGGATTACATCGCAGGAAATGAAGAATGTGGAGCGGGCACAAGTGGCCGTGCACACCGTATCTACAAAAATGATCAAGCAGCGACGAGTGCAAATACAGCACCAAGCACACCAACAAGTAACTTCAGTACGACAAAAATCTCGAGCGGAGGAGGAACTGCGACAATTCGCCTCACGTGGGGTAGCGGAAGTGATACGGAAACAAGTACACGCATGCTCCAGTATGTCCTGCGTGCAGGAACTGGAAGCCTCTATAACAATACGATTTCTGGCACAAGAGGTGTCCCTGGGTATACCAGTCGCCTGATGCCAAATGGTCAGAGCAGAACATTCCTCTTAAAAGATTTCCCTTGTGGAAAATCTCTCTACTGGAGTGTTGCTACTGTCGACTCTGGCTTCAAAACAAGTAGCTTCTCGACTGAGCAGGAATTTGCGCTGAATACAGATTGTTCTATTCCATCACAAACCCCCCTTTTCTACTGGAAATTTGATGATGGAGCAGGATCTTCTGCAACTGACTCGTCTGGAAATAGTGCAACAATGACACTTAGCAATGAAGGATGGTCATCCTCTGGAGCTTCGAGAATACAGTTTAGTAATCCATATTCACTTTCGCTCAGTGAGACAACAGATGGCCAGGCAAGTGGCGTGAGTTATATCAATGGCATACAGAGATTCACTCAATCTGTCTGGATGAAAACAAGTAGAAAGCCTGGAGTAGGCTCAAATCTTGGCTATTTCCATAATATTGTCATGATGGCTACAGCAGGCCAAGGAACGGGTGGTTTTGATAAAGGTTTAAGCATAAATCCATCAGGAGAAGCTGATTTTTATGTCTATACCAACCTTAGCGAAAGGCTTCATCTCGCAGGAGGAGGTGATATCACCGATAATGCTTGGCACCATATCGTTGGTACGTATGATGGTGCAAAAATACGACTGTACGTTGATGGATCATATATCGGCAATCTCAGCGCAGTAAGTACTGCAAATACATCACAGTATGTTGTTGTAAATTTCTATGGCGCAGTAGAGACAGAAGGATATGTTTCTGGAGACCGATTCAGCGGTGCTATCGATGACTTGAGAATTTATAATCGCGCACTTTCACAAACAGAAGTAACAAACATTTGGAATGGATGCTCTGGCACTATCTCCTGCTCCGCTGCAACAGTAGCCACAACTGGAGATGGAGGAGTTGCCTCTTTTGTAAAACTTCTACGTGAACAAGCAAAGAAAGAGGAGGAACAAAAAGCACAGAGAGGGAAACTGAAAGGTACCGTGTATCTGGATGTAAATCGTAATGGCGTACAGGACGAACGTGAAACACTTGGTATCGAAGGTGTCACAATAACGATCAAAGGTACAAGTGCATTTAATGAAAGTGTAAATTCTTCTGCTACCACAAATACGCGAGGAGAATTCTCATTCTCTATTCCTCCAACTGGTGATACTGGCTATACGATAAGTCTCGACACTGCAAGTTCTGCACTCGAAAACTATCGTCCTACAACAGATACGCTCACTGGCAGCATCCTTATCACTGCAAATGGCACAACAACATTCAACTTCGGATGGCAAAAAAAGCAGCAAGCACTCGCTCCAGTGAGCACCTATCGACCATGCCTTGTCATCGGACCAGGTGAAATACAAGAGAGTCTTGGCGAAAGTGAGCAACTTATTTCTCGACTCATCGATCCATACGACAAACTAATGATGGAAGGTCTCACACTCGAACGTACGCTCGTAAGCCGTGGCTCATTTATCGACCTTCTATCACGCATTCAGTGCGAACCATTGCCTTCAAAACTAGACGATTTTTCTACTCTTCTAAAGGACATACAAACAACGTATGGAGATAATTTCCCAAAGGACCTGGAACCAAATATGAGTGATACAAGGAGTCTCCGTACACTTCTTACACTCAAACGATATGCAGAATTTCCAAGAATCATCAATGATGATAAATATCTAGATCTTCGTTCGCCAATATCGAGAAAGGAGGCTCTAGAACTCACATTTTCAATCTTAAACTTAAGTGCCAGCGGATCATCCATCACACAAACTGGCAGCACTCTTCCATTCGACATTGCAAGTAGTGACCCACTTGCTGCCACGTACTTGAAACTCAAAGAGCTAAAAGTGCTGCCAGAGAGCTTCTGGCCGATATTTGCTCCTCACGCTGGCATAAGTGCCGAAGATGCTGCAGCAATTGCGGTAAAAGTTGCATTCATCAAAGGAAAGATTGGGATCCTCCCTACACTCGAAGAAGTACAAGAAGAGGAACTTCACTCCGCAGCAGAGGAAGCAGAAACTACTGAATCTTCAGAGAAGCAGCCTACATATATTCCTGAGCTTCCAAAGCGAAGTTGTCTGATCTCTGATCACAAACGATCGATGTCTCTGACATTCACAGACATTCTTCCTGGAGATGCTCTCTCGAATGATCTTTCACTTCTCCTTCCCCTCGGAACGAAGAATATTGAAGAGAAAACGCTCTGGCTACTCTCTGGGCAAGCTGATCATGAATATGGTGTTGGAATTGGCAGATTGCCACTCAAGCCACAGGAAAATATTTCTATCGTCGAGCTTCTTCGCGCACTCGAAGTACTCACATGCAATCCTCCTCGTACAAGTGCAGACATCATAGAAAATCCTACTGGAAAAATCGCTGGTAGCGCTGTGAATCTGAATAATCGTGAGCGAATCTCCAATCTGGAGCGTACAGATACATCCCTTGCTTCACGAGTTCTTTTTGGTGCTCAGGATCATGAACGCACATTTGATCTCTGGCTTCTCAAATTCGCTCCGCACATCATTCGTGATGAATATCGCAGCCCCAAAGATGCAGTATCTCTGAAGGAAGCTGCAGACATCATCGCTTCAGCGCTCCTCTATATACAAGTAAAGGAGCAGAAAATTTCTCCACAAGAGGCTGCGTTTGAGTCTCAGGGAATCTCACTCGCTATTCTTGAGAAACTTGCAGGTCGTTCACTCGATTGGAGAAATACACTGGTAATGGATGAAACGCCACTGAAACGAGGACAGCTTGTCTCTACTCTTGCAACAATCATTCGAAAATCTGAAGAAGAACAAGGCAGGACAGATGCAACTATTTCTTCTGGAGAGCAATGGTGGCAACGCTTATGGCCAAGTACAGAGCCAGTATTAAAAATAGACCCTCTAGAAGAGCAAAAAATGAAGTCTGCAGCCGGAGCAGTCGAGCTTCAGCGCTGGACTCCACCAGCATCGATTCAAGTGATGCCAGAATCAACTGTATCATCACCAAAAGAAGGGGAAAGAAAGATGAATCTACAGCCAGAATTCAATGTGCCAGTGATGCAACCAAATGAACAAGTGCCAACTCTCCGACAAGAAAATTCACCAGCAATTGAGCTACATGAACAAAGATCGATCATTCCACAAGAACATGTGCCGACAATGAAGGATGCTCTCATCCCCTAACCTGTCATAAGGCCCTCACCCCCTAGCCAGTCATAACATAGGAGCTGCACCCTTCCACGGGTGCAGACGGTGCGATGTTCAATGCCCTCACCCCCTAGCCCCCTCTCCACTGAGGTGGAGAGGGGGAACTTTTGCAATACTGAAAACAATACTCCTCCTCTCCCATCACAATGGGAGAGGAGGTCGGGAGGTGAGGGCACGCTCTACTCCTGCGACGTCAACACTGCATGTACTAAATAACGTTCTGCGATGCTATCCAGTGGCCAGCACGTATAGAGAATAAGTTCTTCTTTTGCAGGTTTGCCAAGAAACGGCTTCATATCATTTGCTTTTACTGTTTGCTTGAGTGCCACAGTGTAGGTAAAAAGTTTCCCATTGTAGGTAACATAAATTTTGTCACCAATACTCATGGTATGAATCGTGCGAAATATCTTTGTGTACTTCGAAACATCCCAAGGGTATCCGCTACTGTGACCATAAATCATAATTTTCCCACCTTCACCAGGATATGTAAGAAGATGACCAAGTCCTTGATTTAAGACACTCAGTAAGCTCTTCTGCTGTGTCTCGTTTGCAGGGTGAATAATAGAAACATCTACTATTTGAAGAGCTGGAATCGACAATGCAAAGTTCTTCGAGGATTTTCCCGGTACGACCGAAGTGCGAATCGCTTGTGACAAAGACTTCGAAGAGCTCTTCGAGGAGCTATTAACTGATGATACAGGAGCAAGACGGGATTCTTTCGATGCACCGAGAATTCCTGCAGAATGAAGAAGGGAAAGGAAATCTCCACGCGTTATCGGAGCACGAGGAGAGGATCGTAGATTTTTTGGAAGCCACCCAAGGTCCACTGCGCGTCCTACAACTTCTCCTGGTGTCACTGATACTTTTTCACCCTTCGCGCGAAGTGCCATAGCACTTGCCATAGAGACAGAGACTTTTGTTGCCGGACGAAATGTTCCATCTAAAAATCCTCGCATAATCCCCTGCTGAAACGCCACTTCGACATACGGTGTATACCAGCTTCCTTCCTGCACATCTGGAAAGAGCGGTAATCCAGATGGAGATGCCCTGAGGACATCCGCCGCAGCGCGCAGGTCAGGCTGAGATCGAACAATGATTGCAGCAGCCTCTGCTCTATTTATATCCTCCTGTAAGTGAATATCCTTTCCAGTGATAACCCCCTGTTTTACAAAGGCAGCAATGACAGTTTGCGAAGGCATCGCATACGCAATATTTATTGAAATACATGTAATGCTCGAAATGATAATCAAATGTCGAATGCTCTTCATCAGGATAGTAGTGTACTGAAATGATGGGAAAAGTGGAGTCAGACAAAAAATATAAGGTAAATACGCTAGATACCGTTCACAAGACCCGCTAGCATGCCCGCACTATGGGTCTTCGCATCGGTATCGTCGGTCTGCCTAACGTCGGGAAATCTACACTGTTCAATGCACTCACAAAAAGTGCAGCAGCGCAGATGGCGAATTACCCATTTTGCACGATTGATCCAAACGTCGGTGTCGTAGAAGTACCGGACGTGAGACTTAAGAAACTTGCGGAGCTCATCAAGCCCCAGAAAGTGATCCCGACAATTATCGAGTTCGTGGATATCGCAGGTTTAGTGCGTGGTGCAAGTAAGGGAGAGGGTCTCGGGAATGCATTCTTAAGCCACATCCGCGAAGTGGATGCTATCTGCCATGTGGTAAGAATATTTGATGGCACAGACATCATCCACGTCGAGGGAACTGTCGACCCAAAGAGAGATAGAGAAACTATCGAGGCAGAACTCTGCATCAGTGATTTAGAAAAAGTGCAAAAGAGAATGGATAAAATAGAGGGAGGTGCGCGTTCTGGAGATAAAGAAATGAAGCTCGAGCTCCCTGTACTCGAGAAGCTTCTTGCTGCGCTCAATCAAGTCAAACTTGCACGCACTATAGGATTGAGCAAGGAAGAAGAACTTATTATAAAACACTTAGCGCTCCTCACAACAAAACCAATGATCTATGGACTCAATGTCCTCGAAAGCGAACTCGGAACTCTCTCTATTGCTGAGGCGAAGAAGCGAGCGTGCTTGGATGATAGCAATACAGCGATCCTGTTCTGTGCCAAGCTCGAGCAAGAGCTGTGTGGTTTAACAGAAGAAGAAGGCAAACAGCTTCTTACCGAACTTGGCGTTGCTTCCTCTGGATTAGATCAGCTCATCCGTGCTGCATACGATGTCCTGGGTCTCCAAACATACTTCACGGCAGGAGAGAAGGAAGTACGAGCATGGACAGTGCGAAAGGGAGCAAAAGGACCAGAAGCTGCAGGAGTCATCCATACCGACTTCGAGAAAGGCTTCATCCGAGCTGAAACCATTTCCTATGCAGACTTTATCGCCTGTGGTGGTGAGCAAGGAGCCAAGGAGAAAGGTAAAATGCGTACGGAGGGGAAGGAATACATAGTGCAAGATGGAGATGTGATGCATTTTCGGTTCAACGTTTGAAGACTTATTAAGTCAAAAGATAAAGATACCGAGATGTTCTTTTTAAGTTGTGACATAAAAAGGATTATGTTGATCACACCTTCCGCAGCTTAGGACAAGTGTCCCGGAAATTCTTGTCGGCCCACCTACGGCAGGCCGTCTGCGACGAAGCGTCGCAGCTGCGGATGTTGAAGGAAGTGCGGAAAACTAAAGGGTATTTAACACTCCATGAGAAATAATTCATACCAGCAGCGGCCATCCGGGCCGCGGTAGTTCTAGTTTTTTGTTTTCTAAATGCCAAAAACGCCGCGCCCTGGAAGGGCGCTGCTGGTTATAAAATCAAGTGTTAATCAGGGATTCCCTGCTATACAACAACCACCCCTCAAGATGTCTTGAGAGGTGGTAATTTTTCGTATCGTGCGTGGAACCTTACTGAGCTTGCTGAATACTATTCTGTTGAGACTGATATCCACGGTTTCCTGTCCGATTATTGAGGGCATTGGACCTATGACTCCTATGCGATGGATCTCTGCGGTCTCGAAGGACAGTTTCAACTGGAGTCGGTGGAGGAAGCATCTCCTGCTCAGCGTTTTTCGTTGCGCGATTACGTCTGTCTACGACACTCGCTGGCATAGCAGCATTGCTCTGGATATCCCGTGGGATACGGCTGTTCCTCTTGTTTCCTCTTCGCTGGATTGGTCTATTTTGTCGCTGTTCAGATGTAGTAACCTGAGAAGGAGGAGTACTTGTAGCAACTACGCTTCCACTTGCTGAATTCTGAGGATTTGATGCAATTGGAGCGACAGCCGCATCTTTCTGCAATACATAGTTCGATGGAAGAGGGAGTACTAAGCGACCCTTTGCATCGAGAGTGATACGAATATTCGGATGATCTGGGTGCTTCCATGTATTCGAAGTAGTCTCGTGATAGTTACGACATGTAAGAGGAATGTACGTAATGGTTCGCCCCTGACGGTGAACGTTGACATCTTTGTTACTTCGGATCAAATCCTTCGTCAAACCTTTACCCGTGATACAAGCATTCCAAACAGGGTTCGAAGAAATGAGAACACCATTCGCATCAGCGCGAACAACTGTGGAATTGAATATCGTCGTCTGCTGTGCAATAGCCCTGGTAGAGCGAGTGCACAATGTGTCATCATTCACCACTGAGAGGATTTGTGCTTCGTCCCTATAGAGGGTAGAGGAAAGGCGCTGTACAAGGTATTTCTTGAGAGCTGGATCCTTCGAACGCTGGACTCTTTCGGATGCAATCTTCGCAGAGCAAATAAAATGCTCTTCTTCAGATGTGAGGTTGGAGTATGGAGGAGTCCATTCGATGGAGCGCGACTCTGTAATTGCTGGAAGACTATTCTTGGACATGAAAGCAATGATGTTTCGTATCTCCACCGTACCGTGTCCTCTGTGTCCACCATTTGGACGTACGACTGTAAAGAGAGAAGGTCGTTCATCTGAGCCACCTCCTGCGATAACACCACCTCCACCACTGCCACCGCTACCACCTCCTGCGATGTCATTGAGTGCGATGAAACAAGTTTTGACGAGACCTCCTTCTGTGGTGATGGTGCCTCCTGCTGTACACATACCACCGATGGTTGCTGTGTATCCAGCAAGTGGAGCAATGCTGATGACGTGAATACCGAGTGTCTGTGCTGCTGTCTGTCCTGCGACACTGTTCAAGGCAACACCATCGATCAAGACAGAGACATCGCTTGCTGTCTTTGTACCACCATTATCATTGATGACAGAAACAAGGGCATAGAAACCATTCGTTGGTGAGGTTCCTGAAGCGACGTCATTGAGTGTCACGGTACAGTTCTTCGCTGTGCCAGTAACGATTGTGACAGTGTTCGTCACGGGATTACAGTCTCCACCGAAGGTTGCTGCGTAGCCAGCAATTGGAGTGACGCTAAGGGCGTGTGTTCCTGCTGTATTGAGAGCAGTCTGTCCTGCAGTAGTGGAGATGGAGTTTCCATCGATGAGGATAGTGAAGTCAGAGGATGTCTTTGTTCCAGTATTGTCATTGATGACGTTCACAGTGAAGGAGAGATTTGATGAACCAATGACAGCGTTATCATCCACGGTGATAAGACAGGACTTCACGAGACCTCCTTCTGTGGTGATGGTGCCTCCTGCTGTACACATACCACCGATGG
>CAYRWT010000023.1:0-3416 GCA_964428105.1 uncultured Candidatus Peribacteria bacterium | reverse complement strand
AAGTCAGAGGATGTCTTTGTTCCAGTATTGTCATTGATGACGTTCACAGTGAAGGCTACACCAAGTGTATCTGCATATGCCATATCTATCGCTGGTGTCATCTGAACAAGCAGAAGAAACACTAAGAACTTACTTAGTATTTTTCTGAATGCGTTACCTGTACCCAGAGAGCAAGGAAGCATATGACGAGGAGAGAAAAAATTAAAAGGGTGTTAATATAAATATTTTATTTGTTTTTGTCAATAGTCATATATTTGTCTTGTTTATGCCATATGTAAAAAATAAAACTTAAAATATCGTTATCTAAAACAGAATAATTAGAAAAAGGCTATGTATAGAAAAATATACACGCAATACAGAAGGCCCACTCTTTACTTACAGAGCACACTAAAAAGTACCAATTCCACCAATCTATCGGCTTATTTTAGTGCTTTTAATACACCTAAATCAAACATTTTATCTCGTGCACCTTGCTGAATACATCCCTCAAATAAAGTACAAAGCTCACTATAATCTGTGGGGACAGCAATATTGTTCCCAAAACCACTCCACATAGAAAGATCATCTACTTGTACGCCATGTACTGCAATTAAGCTTTTTACCCCATTGTAAACTTTGAATCCAAGCCCCTCAAAAGTCGGATGGAGCTGATCTAAATCTATATTTGAGCAGTTCAATCTACGCTGGAGAACGCCAGCTGGAGAAAGTGCTATATTCCCCTGCAGCAAAGGTGTATTTACTCTACCTCCGCCTGACAAATTCCTAGATAAAAGTAGTACCCTTGAGAGTCTATCGCGTACAAGCACACCTGTATAAAGAAAGACGTTTCCACTATCTGACTGTCGTTGTTTCCATTGAAATGACTCCCTTTTTGTGGGAAGCTCAAAAACTGTCTGCAAATCTGTTAATGGTGGTATTACCTCTTGTAAGGAAGTCTGACCATCTACCCTTACAAATCCATCATAACAAAGATCAGGATAAGATCCCTCAATAGCACGAAATTGATAATTATTCAGATAATAATTCCTCGCGGTGGAAGCCGCAGGATCGGCTCCCGCTAATGTACTGAGGGGGGTAAGTAGGACTTCGTCCATATTATAATTATACTATATTTTATACTTTTTGTCTATTATGTATTTGACTTATTTACAAATTAGTGTTTTAATGAACTTATGCCAAATAAGCCTCTCAATTCATTAGCATTAGCTCTCTTGCTTGCCGGTCCTGATGCTTCGGCACCAGAGACAAAAAATTATTCTTCTGAAACGGCAGCACCTATCACTGAAAGTGTAAGTGCAGCAACAGCTGTTCGTGTTCAGGCTCTAACAAATTTGCCTTTACCAGTCGTGAATAGAACTACACCAGAGGCAGATCTTCTGCCAAAATCTACAGCTCAGACTGTTCCGGAAGCACAAATAAATATTACAAATACTCCGGCCGACACTATCACCTTAAATTATGATTCTATGCATACCCTGCATAGAGAACCTAATCAAAGCCAGACTAGCAGTCGATTAATGTTTAATATTAATGGAGAAAGTGTTACACAGAAAGATGCAAATGGGGCACCAACAACAACGCAACTCTTTACAGTAACTATCGATGGAAAAAGTGTTCGCGAATACTTACAATCCACTATTCCTCCACCACCAAAAAACGAGCATGAAACTCCAAAAAACCCAGTATTACAAGATACCTCTAAGCCATTAACGGTAACTATTACCCCTACAGTAGAAGGTCAAAAACATTTTAAGAATCTAACTCTATCAGTAGGCCAGATGGGGGCGAGTCCAATTCGTGTTCCAGCAATTCCAAGAAATGAAGCTTTACTAAGCATGGATAGACCGACTGTTGTGAAAGTTCCTCACCCAAATTTTGCAAATGCTGTTCTCAATATTCGTGGTAATCCATTTTTGGGAGTGAGAGAATAAGATATTTTTACCGCCATCAGAGTAGTATCATCTTCCTATGGTCTTCATCGCCCGCGAAGAACGGTTCATCTGCCAAGCCTGCGGTAAGGACGTCGAGCCCCTAGGTAAAGGCACATATCGCAATCACTGTCCCAAGTGCCTCCACTCGCTGCACGTGGATGATATGGGTCCTGGAGACCGTGCTTCCAAGTGTCTTGGCATCATGGAGCCAATAGGGATCGACCAAGAGAGTAAAAAGGGCTTTGTGCTCATACATCAGTGCAAGAAATGTAAAAAAATCTCTCGAAATAGGGCTGCAGAAGATGATGAATTGATAGGGTTTACGAGAGTTTTCCACCAAAATGTGTAAAACTTTTATACAATATACGTACAATAAATGTATTCTTATAATTCATTTCTTACTAGGGCTCAATAGATTTTACTACAGATGATATTGAATAAAGAAAGAAGAGAGTTTAGGGTTCACAATCGTGCGCATCCTCTTCCTTCTCTCCATCTTCGGTTGTTTGTTCATTTCGATATAGAAAGCTTACGGAAACTTTCTGCAACCACTCAATTTCACTATAGTTTTTTATAGTATTTTATATTATAATGTAATTGATATGCGAAATTTATCTGAAAGTCTTCCGGCCTTAGTTGAGGTAGCAAATGTACATTTACAAAGAGACTGTAGTATTACAGGAACAAGAGTCGAACGTAATGGAGCAAGAACTAAGATAGAGGGAATTAGAAATATCCAACTACTATCACCTGGTGATAATTTGCTCTTAAATCGATCTGGTGGAAGTACACCTATAAAATCTTTATTGATCGAGAGTGGAGATAATGTAATGAAGCCTAAGAAATTTTTTGTAGAAACAAAAAGTGGAAGTCAATATGAATTCAACATCACATACCCCGAACCAGATCAAGTTGTTCAGGATTTACAAAGAAAAACCGCTGACGCAGCCACTGCAATCATCAATGGATAACATCATCCTTCCCAATACTTATGAGGAAATTTAGCAGCATCCTCAGGTGTTGAAGGTTCTGGTATTACGACTTCTGCGGCTTTATGAGGGGAAGTATCAATGGCAAGTATTTGCATTGTCCTTTGTAATCTACGAGCTTGTGCAGTAGTTAATGATACTACTTGCTGTACAGGGGGGGTGACACTACTGAAAAACACAATGTAATCATTCGTTCTGCCACCTTTGGATGAAGCTCTTCAAGTTCGTGCATAGTCAACTATTGTATACTCTTTCAATCTTTTTAAAAGAAAAAATTACTGCTCTTTCGCACCTGAGTTCAGCGATCAAAATCTTTTTGAAAATCCTGATCAGGTAAATCTGTCGTATTATGACCCGCATCGATAGAAGAATTGTTCCCGTGGTGAATAACAAATCCTGGCAAAGGCTCAGGAGGAAATTCCATCTCCATAAGAATACGCTTTGCTGCTAGATTTTCTCTAACTTGATTCCCAATCATAAGAACGAGACTAGCGAT
>CAYRWT010000022.1:0-11914 GCA_964428105.1 uncultured Candidatus Peribacteria bacterium | reverse complement strand
AGATTATATCCTACTTTTTCAAGCAACTGACCAAAGAGGTACACAGGGAACCCAACAACACTAGTAAATTCCCCTGTTATTTCCTCGATCAAGAGTTGACCCAAACCATCGATCTGAAAAGCGCCCGATCTCCCCTGCCAAAGATTCGTACGTACCCACCAATCGATATCTTCTTGTTGTAGTGTACGAAATTTTACAGAAGAACTCGAAAGCCCTGAAGCACTCTTTCCTCCTGGAGCGATGACGCATAGGCCAGAATGAACGATGGCAGTAGCACCACTGTAGGAACGAAGCATCCTGCGAGCGTCTTCTGCATCTATCGGTTTCTCTAGACGTTCGCCAGAGGGAGAAACGACAAGTGTGTCGCAACCAATGACGATGCTCTCTGGAAATTGCTTTGCGATGTCCTGCGCCTTGAAGATTGCCAATTTCTCCGCGCGCACTCCTGGATTTTGCTCTGTCTCCGATTCTTCATCGACGGAACTTGGATGGATAGAAAATTGCAGCCCAAGAGCCGCAAGAATTTGTTTTCTCTGCGGACTACTTGAGGCGAGAATGATAGTTGGAATCATGGTGGCCAATGCTACTTCAAAATCTCGATTGCACGCTGGAGCTGAGGATCTCTATCCCCTGCCTCGACGATCACATCTGGCTTTACACCGATACCATCGATCTTTCGACCAAATGGGGTAAACCACTCTGCCATCGTGAGCTTGAGAGCTTCGCCTGTACGAAAATTGATCACCTCCTGCACCGTACCTTTACCAAATGTTTGCGTACCAAGAATCGTTGCTCGCTTATAATCCTGAAGCGCTCCCGCGACAATTTCTGAAGCACTTGCAGAACCTTTATTTACAAGAACTGCCATTTTTACATTCTCCGGAATTATCGGTGTATCCGATGTCTTCTCGCTACGATTTTCTATCCTTCCTTTTACTTGTGTTGTGATGCTGCCCTTGGAGAGGAAGTTACTCAAGACAGTATTTGCAGCGGTGAGAAGACCTCCTGGATTGTTACGAAGATCGAGAATAATTCCAGTAGGATTTTGTGCAGCAATCTTACTAAATACTGACCGACTCTGCAGAAGAGTTGCTTCTCCAAACTGTGCGATATTAATAACAGCAATAGTCCCCTGCCATGATACCGAAATCTCTGGAATGGAGATGGATTCACGCTTTACTCGAACCGTAAGCGTCGTCCCTGCACGACGAATTTTTAGCTCAACAACCGTACCAACTTCTCCACGGATATATGTCACTGCCTTATCGACTCCGAGACCAGTAAGCACTATACCATCCGCCTCCAAAATCTCATCTCCAGGTGCGATACCAGCTCGCTCTGCAGGAGATCCTGCAATAGGAGAAACAACAGTGATCACTCCTGCGCGATCTTCGATATGGGCTCCAATGCCAGAAAGTTCACCTTTGATCTGTAGCTGGAATTCATTTGCCGTCGCTGGTCGGAAGAAGTTTGTATATGGATCACCAAGAGAATTCACCAGCGCCTCGATCGCACGATATCCTGCTTCCTGTTTATCAATGGAAGGTGAGCGGAGATAGTCGCGCTGAATAAGCTGCCAAACGGCATTGAGCAATTCCTCATTTGGAAGCTCCTGGTACTGCTCTGCCTGTGGCGTAAGGCGAATTTTCACCTGCTGTGGAAGCTGCGCAGTTGCAGCCTGCAATAAGGATAGTGCTTCGATGCCTTTGAGTGGACGACGCAAACCAAAACTCGAGGAACTGACCGAGTTCATCCATTTTCGACTTACGGCATTCATCACAGCCTGTTTCTCATCATCAGTTTTCACGTCCTTATATTGCGCGATATCTGCAGCATCTTTTGCATTGGAAAGAGAGGTAATGATAATCAGCGCCTCTCCACGCAAGATTGCTGAATTGAGCCGAATATTTTCTGTATCACCAAATGCTTTAAGAAGTGCACCTTTGTCCTGCATCGCACAGAGTGTGCCGATGAGCCCACGTGGAACGCGTGCGTATGGCAACGTGCAAGTAAAATCTTTCTTTAAGCGAAATGCCTCACTTGACCAGCTTAAGAAATTCGCACGTGACACCGATGATCCCGTCGTATCCACGATATCGGTCAGCGCTCGATCAGCAAGAAGTGTCTGTGGAATCAGAAGCAAAACAACGAGTAAAGAAGAGAAACTGCGACGCAAAAAACACATAAAGATGTATGGGGAATGTACCTCCATATCCTACATTTATTTCTCTATGAAAGAAACGTTGTTGTTTCTCGCACATTTCCATACTCTTTCTGGCCTTCTTTACTATCGAATAGCACAACGAGGAGCCATACTCCACCGACAATATAGAAGATCGATGGCAGAAGAGTGAGTGGGATTTTCTGCAGGAAAGAATCACTGGAGAGATGGAAGAGTGCTCCGAGAGTGGCAGGATTTCCTGGTAACACTTCTGGGAGAGAGACGATAAAATCGAAGAGGCCATGGAGTATGAAACTTAGGATTAGTCCACAGGTCAACGTCCAACCTTTATAGAGACTCGCGATATCAATATCGAGGAGTTTATGGAGGGTAAAGAGCACCCTCGAAGTCCATGACGTCATCTGATCTTCCTGAGTAATCAGAGTGGAGAAAAATGCGCGACCTGCGAAGTACCCAAGCACACCAGTGGAGAGTACGTGCACCATCGTCGTAAGGACAGAACGACCAATGACATTCGCGAGGAAAGGACTCCACTCTGGGCTCGCAGGCTGAAGAAGATACTGTTGCACAAATGCGATGAAGTACGTGGGATTTACGAGATTCTCTGCAAATGCAAAACCAAGGGCGACGATAATCGAAAGCTGCAGAGCATCATCGATCGAACGAAAGCTCCTCGCACAACCATGACGAAGGACCCAGTACTTACTCACTTCTTCGATAATCCCAACGATGAGATATGTCACGAGTGTTGTAACGAGTGTTGCTGTCACGCCTTTGTTTATCAGGCTACCAGCAACGAAATCGCTGGATGCTTTTCCAAATGAAAGAGGAGTAATTTTGAAGAGGAAGAAATTTAGCTCCATCCCCTTCTGCATAAGCGAATGGTAAAAGAGAATCGGAACTGTGGAGAGCATGCCAGCGAAGAACGCGAGAAGCACGACGCGAAAGCGTTCTTTGTGATAGGAAAGAAACAATATGCACCAGAGAACAACTGGAATCGTCGCCATAACAAATGCAATTGTTGTAGCAAAAATCTCACTCCCCGCCTTTGCTCGCAGAATCGCATACGCACACCAAAAGACAAATGTCCCAAGCACTGTAGCTCGCATGTGCTCACCCCACGGGCCAAACATCGACTTCCAGAGGATGATGATACATACAACGCCGAGTGCGGTAAGGAATGGATCCGCAAGTAAGCCTGTCTCGAAAATCCCACGTTTCAAGCTGATTGCACCCCAGCTCAAAGCCGTACCGAGGACGAACGCAGAGAAGTAGTGTGTATGATCGAACCCAAGTTTCCATGACCTGGTATCCAGAAGTCCAAGTGCCACCACAGATATGAACACAAAAATTGTTCTATACAGTGTTTCTTTGTTGTGTAGATGCTCTATTCCCGTACTTTTCCCAGTCTTCAAAAAGTACCAAGAAATGCCAAGGAGAACCATGAGTCCAAACGCCCATGGCAAATATGTACTGAGAGAAGTGCCAGTCGAAGCACCTTCAAAGCCTTTCAGTGGATCCTGCTTCTTTTGTTTAAGGAAGCGCTGTACCGCTATAAGGATCACCCCCGCACCGAGAGCTAAGAGAATATGCAACATAATCTTGTAATTATAGCAGAAAACCCTCTAAAAAGGAATGTATCTCTCCTTTCGTTTCGTATCTCGCTTGCGAACGCTATGACATTAGACCAAAATACCCCGGACAAGAATTTATTCTCATCCCCTTCTCCCTTTGCCAGCCACCTCTCTCGATCAAATCGTCTCCCTCTGTAAACGCCGTGGGTTTATCTTCCCTGGCTCAGATATCTATGGAGGGCTTGCAAATACATGGGACTACGGTCCACTCGGAGTGGAGGTAAAGAATCGCCTTAAGCGCCAGTGGTGGAAGAACTTTGTACGAGGCAGAAACGATATGGTGGGACTCGATGCATCGATCCTCATGAATCCACGCACATGGGAGGCAAGCGGGCACGTCAGCTCGTTCTCTGACCCTCTTGTCGACTGCAAAGCATGTAAGCAACGCTTCCGTGGAGATAAGCTCCTGGAGACAAAAATCGGAGTAGAGGGAGCTGCAGTTCTCAAGCTCGATCAAGTGCAGAAAATGCTCATCGCAGAGAAAATCACTTGTCCACATTGCGGTAAAATCGATTGGACTGAGGCAAAGAAATTTAATTTGATGTTCAAGACACACCAAGGTGTGCTGGATGAAGAAGGCGCTCTCGTATATCTGCGCCCAGAGACAGCGCAAGGAATCTTCGTCAACTTCAAAAACATTGTCGATACGATGCGCATGCGCCTCCCATTTGGTGTTGGGCAAATCGGTAAAGCGTTTCGCAATGAAATCACGCCCGGCAACTTCATCTTCCGCACGCGCGAGTTCGAACAGATGGAGATCGAATACTTCTTCGATCCAGAGGCCACTCCATGGGAAGGCATCTTCAAGGAATGGAAGGAACTCACATGGAACTTCCTTACGAAGACGCTTGGTATCCGTGCAGAGAACCTGCGCTTCCGCGATCATGAGAAAGATGAGCTCTCGCACTACTCGAAAGGGACAACGGACGTCGAATATAAATTCCCGTGGGGTTGGGGGGAGCTCTGCGCTGCGGCGGCCTACCGTACAGACTACGACCTTACGCAGCACGAGAAATTTAGCGGTCAGGAACTCAAGTACACGGACCCAGAGAACCCGGCTCGCAAGATCGTTCCACACGTGATGGAACCGTCGTTCGGTTCTGATCGCATCACGCTTGCGATACTGCTCGATGCTTATACGGAAGAAAAAGTAGGAGAAGTAGATACACGCACAGTGATGAAGCTCAGCAAGAATATGGCACCGATCGACGTCGCTATCCTTCCACTTTCAAAGAAAGAACACCTGAGTGCGAAAGCGGAAGAGTTGTACAAAAAACTTATACAAGAAACGGACTTGAACGTGGATTTCGATACCACGGGCTCTATCGGTAAACGCTACCGCAGGCAGGACGAGATCGGTACACCCAAGTGCATTACCGTAGACTTTGGTACCATCGGAGAGGATCCAGCTCAAGGCGAGAAAGACACCGTGACGATTCGTGACCGAGATACTCTCGAGCAAGTACGGCTTCCTATCTCGAAAGTGATAGAGGCTCTCCGCTAGACAAAAGAGTATTAGTAGGTTACAATAATCTTCCTATAATTTTTCTTTCTGTATTGTTATGAGCGCAAATGAAGTACCAAGTACTGATGTTCCAAGAGCAGATCAACTAAATACTAAAGAGAGAGAAATTCGATTCACAACAAATTTTCATGCTCGTATCGCTGAGACTTTTGCAGAGCTTCGAAGATACACAGGTAGTCAAATTAGAAAGCCATCGGAAGGAACCATACAATTTCAACGTCTCGAGAGACAGATATGAGTAGAAGAATATTGACAAAAAATAAAATATTATTACAATATCAAACTACTATTTCTTTTTTATGCAGCAAACTAGACCAGAGGCAGAAAGATTTGAGCAGGCAGAATGGTCGCCAGTTCTTGAACAAAAATTAGTTACTGTCATGCGCGCTATCGAAACTGCTGCACTTAACGCTGAGTGTCGAGGAGGACCCACAGAGCAAGAATCTACTACTATGAAGGGTGGAGAAATGCGTCTTTCCGAATTGTTAACCACCTTAAAGAGGAGTGGTAAAGACCCAGAGGAAGTTATTTATCAATGCGCAAGAAAAGCTATCGGAGTACTGTCCAAAGAGCATCCTCTTGTTGTAAAATGTCTAAGAATTATGGGTATTTCTAAGCCTAAAACTAAGATAGAAAAAGTAAAACTGAAAACAAGAGGTAGCGCCATGGAAGCTCTTAATAGAAGGGGTAAAAAATAGCTAGGGATAGACACAAAGTCTTACCAAACCTAAAAATTCTTTGACGCAATAGTAAAGTTTCGTATAGTGAACTGCCATACATCTTCCCCACTACTCTATGAATGAATTTCTAGAAAGCCCAGGGTTACATGCATTGGAGGCAATTCATGAACTAGTTCAAGCAAGAAATGGCGGGGAAACTGAAGTTCAACACTCATTACATGCAGTTCTTCGTGAAGTTCGAGGGGAATTGACTCCATTTGTTGTCCCAGAATCAGAATAATTGAGAGTTTAAGGTGTTAGGTTCGCTCTCTAATCTTGTACACAACTTGCAAGCAGAGTAATGCTCTGCAATACTGCACACGTCTTCGGTTTACTGAAGAACATCGCTTTCGACTGATCGCAGCGGTCCTGATTCCTAGGAATCTTCCTCGGAACTATCCTCCGCACCGGCGAGAAGATGTCGAAGGTTTGACCCCAAGGATGCTCTCTACTGCTTATCTACTTGCACGTTTGCTCGTGCGTTTCCTCCCTCTCACTGTATGGCAATGCCTACGGAAAAACAGCTTCTCGGTGCTGCGTGCCACTTCGGTCACCGCAAAGAGAAATGGTGTCCCAAGATGAAGCCGTATCTCTTCGGTGTTCGTCGCGGTATCCACATCTTCGATCTCGTGCAAACACGCGAAGCACTCGTAAAGACGTGCGATGAGCTCCGCGCGCTCCAGAAATCTGGAAAGACGATTCTCTTCGTTTCTACGAAGTTACAATCCCTCGCACTCATCGAGGAACTCAGCCGTACAACAGGCCAGCCCGTTGTAACAAAGAAGTGGGTGCCAGGACTTCTTACGAACTGGTCGACACTGAAGAACCGTATTCGCTACTACTTGGATCTGAAGACCTCGTTCCAAACAGGCGAGATCGAGAAGTTTACGAAGAAAGAGCAGACCATGAAGCGTAAAGAGCTTACGAAACTCGATGCAGCACTCTCCGGTGTCTCGAGCATGCGTGGTCTCCCTGATGCTGTGTTCGTGGTCGACGCTGTAAAAGATCGTGTCGCTGTTCGCGAAGCAAAGAAGATTGGTTTGCCAGTCTATGGCATTTGTGACTCCAATGGTGATCCAGATGCGTTTAAGATTTGCATCCCAGCAAATGATGATGCCGTGAAGTCTATCGAAATGATTCTTACAACTGTCGGTGCTGAACTCGGTAGTAAAACTGCACCTCAAGTGAATGATGCTGAGAAGAAGGCGTAACTCTTTTTTCTTTTTTCCTCCTCTCATTATGGCTATTTCCGCTCAAGACATCTCCTCCGTACGTGCACGAACTGGTGCAGGATTCCTGGATGTAAAGAATGCTCTCGATGAAGCAAAGGGTGATACAGAAGCTGCGATCGAAATTCTCCGCAAGCGTGGCCAAGCTCAAGCAGTGAAGAAGGCTGATCGTGCGCAAGGGGAAGGTGCATACTTCGTCGCTTCGGATGCAAAGAAATCTGTCGTAGTCACACTTCGATGTGAGACGGATTTCGTCGCTCGCTCTGAGCCTTTCCTCAAGCTCGGCAATGAACTTGCTGCTGCGTTTCTTGCGAAAGGAAAGTCTGGTCTCGAGGCTCTCGCAAAAGACCGCGTCCCTGCAGCTGTTTTAGAACTTGGTGAAAATATCTCACTTGGTGATACACAAGAAGTCTCTGCTCCAACGATCGGCACCTATGTCCACTCCAATCGAAAGATTGCCGTGATCGTTGGTCTCGATGGTGGTACGAAGGAACAAGCTATAGATACTGCGATGCACGCTGCAGCGATGAACCCTACGTTCGTAAGTCCAGAAGACGTACCTGCAGACGCTGTAAATAAAGAGCGTGAAATCTGGAAGGAGCAAATGAAAGATGATAAGAAACCAGCTCCTATTCTCGAGAAAATCATGCTCGGAAAAGAGAAGAAGTTCCGCGAAGAGTCTGCCCTCCTTACACAAGTATTTGTTAAAGATCAGAGCATGACGGTAGGAAAAATGCTCGGTGCAGCAAAGGTAACGTCCTACGTACGGTTGTCATTAGCGTAATTCTAGGTTTTGCATAATCGTCATGTCGCCTTGAAAAAATGCCGTAACACTTCCGCGCGAAGCAGAGCGTAAAAAGTCCACTGTTTGAGCCCTCGGGGCGAGTTTGGACTTTTAGCTCTGCGAGGCGCCTGCCCGCCGTAGCTCGTTAGAGCAAAGGCTGGGAGAAGGGTAGGCATTTTTTCACCAGCGACGCTTTTTGCTCCACTTTTTGTAAAAAAGTGGAAAAGAGAAAGCAGAAAAGCAGTTGAATATTGCACCTTAACAAGGCATTCAGTGGTACACTAAAATCCATCTCGCATGCTCGTAGAGTCAATCATCTTCGTTCTCCTGCTTACTGGAGCAGTGCTCGGTGGACTCACATTCCTCCGATATCACGAAGATCATAAGCGTGAGTGCGAAATGGTATTTTTAGAGATCCTCATGCCAAAAAAAGACAGTAAGGAAGATAAAGAACAAGAGTCGGAACAATTCTCCGCAAGTAAGGATTTCAAGGAAGTTCTGGGTGTCATGGATCACCTCTTTCAGACACTTGCGAGTCTACGAGAAACATCCATACGCAGATGGTGGAAAGGATCACCGTTCATTTCTGTAGAGTACGCAGCTCTCGCAGATGAGATTTTTACATTCGTTGTCGTCCCTCGTTCTATCGTGTCTCTCATTGAGAAACAAATTACTTCTTTTTATCCCGACGCTGTTATCGAACAAGTGGAGGATTATAATATTTTCACGAGAAAATCGGTCACCGTCTCAAGTTACCTGGTTCCCACAAAGTCCTATGTCTATCCATTTAAAACCTATTCACACCTCAAGAGCGATCCACTCAATACGATTACCAATGCGTTTAGTAAGCTGAAAAAAGATGAAGGTGCTGCGATACAGCTCGTCCTACGCCCCGTAGCCTCCCACTGGCAACACAAGCTCCAGCATGAAGCACAACACCTCCTCAATCCTCGTAAGGGCAGTCACTTGGCATGGTGGAATCCTGGACGATGGATTGTCGAGATTATCGATCTCTTCACATCGGATGAAAAATCAAAAGAGCCAGATGAATCCCCTACGCATGAGCGTGTAACACAAATGGTAGAGGAACTCAGTAAATCGATCGATGAAAAGGCAAACTCTCCTGGATTTGAAGCTGTTCTTCGCGTTGTCGCTTCCGCAGAACAACCTCATAGGGCTAACATGCTCCTAGAGAGTATTATTGGCAGCTTCAGTCAGTTCGATGATCTTCGTGGAAACAGCTTCCTTCGCACGCGTCATCACTCCAATAGACGCTTGATTTCTGACTTCATCAAGCGAGCTCCACACCCTCCTCTTGCACAGCGATTTTTACAGAAACACATGATTTTCGGTACCTCAGAAATTGCAAGTTTTTATCACTTTCCCAATATCAAATACAACAAAGTACAGAACATCAAATGGCAGAACTTCAAATTTGCTCCAGCGCCAAAAAATCTCCCAGAAGATGGCCTCTTTCTCGGTTACAACACTGTACGAGGTGAGAAGAAGAAAGTCTTCATGAAGAATGATGACCGCTTCCGTCACTTCTACATCATCGGTCAAACAGGTACAGGAAAATCCTCCATTATTCAGGTGATGGCGAGGCAAGACTTTAACCTTGGAAAAGGAATCGCTGTCATCGATCCGCACGGCTCACTCATCGAAGACCTCTTCCCCTATATCCCAAGAGAACGAGCGGATGATGTGATCTACTTCAATCCTGCGGACATTCAGCGACCGATGGGACTGAATATGTTGGAAGCAAAAACAGATGAAGAACGTGACCTCATCGCTTCTGACGCGATGAACATGATGGTAAAGATGTTCGGAGAGGAAATCTTCGGTCCTCGTATCCAGGACTATTTCCGTAACGGTTGCTTAACGCTCATGGCAGACGAAGAAGAGGGTGGTGCTATCACGGATCTCGTGCGTCTCTTTACCGATGATGAATGGGCGCAGTTTAAAATTCGTAAACTCAAAAATCCTATTGTTCGCTCCTTCTGGGATAAGCAAATGGCCGCAACAGGACAGCGCGAGAAACAGGAAATGATCCCCTACTTCGCGGCAAAATTTGGACAGTTCACGACGAACTCTTTGATTCGCAATATCGTAGGCCAAACAAAAAGTTCTTTCGATTTTAGTGAAGTCATGGATGGATCGAAGATTCTCCTCATGAATCTCAGTAAAGGTCTGATCGGAGATGTGAATAGCAAGCTCCTTGGTATGATCATTGTGAATAAAATTCAAGTTGCCGCGATGCGCAGACAGCGACAAGCTGGAGTGAAAAAAGACTTCTTCCTCTACATCGATGAATTCCAAAACTATGTCACAGACTCCATCGAATCCATCCTCTCTGAAGCACGTAAATACCGCTTGGGACTCATCATCGCCCATCAGTACTTAGATCAGCTCGAAAAGGAAAATAAGCTCTCTGGTAGTGTGAATTTGAAAGGCGCTGTTTTCGGAAACGTCGGTACGATGATGTTCTATAAGATCGGTCCACAGGACGCAGAGTTCTGTGCAAAAGAAATGTCTCCTGTGTTCTCGGAATCCGATATGGTGAATGTGGATGCTTTCAAGGGCTGTATGAAGCTCAGCATCGATAGCCAGCCCTCGCGACCATTCTCGATCGAAGTTCCACGCCCATGGCAGGATACGACGTACATCAAAGACAATGAGGCAGTGGAAGCGTTTAAGCAGCTCAGTCGCTTAAAGTACGGTCGAGAGAAGGATTTTGTGGATCGAGAAATAATACGACGCATCGGAGCGTAAGCGGCGTCAATATATTTCAGTAGACAGAAATGTAAAGAAAACTATACTCTTTTTTCCCTCTGATTCCTTCTGCTACTCCGCGTCGGCTTGAGGGTGTTCTTCCGACAATTTTGCCCAAGCTTCGTGAAAATAAAGCTCTTCGCTGCATCGCAAGTATTAGTGCAAAAACTTTAGGAGTGTTGACCATGCTTGGCTTCCTCTTTTACGAACATATCCGCGATGAACTGAAAGCAACAAATGTGCCACAAATACCTGAGCGTCGTTTGCGATTTGTCGCACCTCTACCACAACAGGCATTCCAACAATTGCTCTCTAGTGGATGTATACAAGAAATTTTTGGACAAGATTTTATCTTTCAAAAAAACTTTCTCGATACCTCTCTCCATCTCGAAGAATATCACTTTGAAACACCCAGAAGAATCCGCATTGTTTTGCAGTGCGGAAACTCACGCAGAGAGAAAGATGTTTTGCTAACAGAGCAACGTGCATCGACAGATAGAGGGGCATTATCGCAGAGGCAAGGAGAGATTCTTCATAATATTTTGCAACAATACTGCGAGAAGAACCCTCATCATCTATGGCTCTCGGGGGATGAAATTTCAAAGCGATGTGTTCGCTCTCGATCAACGCGCCCTGATAGAATCCCTATCCCATATGAATCCTCGTACTGGAGTATATTGAAAAAATCTGGCGTCCTTCAGATTTTACAGCAACGCTATTGCCCAAACGTGGCGATAGAAGACATCGAGATCTCTATTCCTGTACGCTATCTCGCAGCAAAGTCACTGTCGATGCTTCTTATTCTTACCGCCCACGGAGAAGAGTATTCGACAAGCATTAGTGCCTCTGGAGAATTGCAGTATGGTGGATCTCTTGGTACATCGCAGCTAGATGCTGTTACAAAGGTATTTGATGCACTCCTGCCACTACCAATATCTCCAAAACCATATTTGGCTTCTGATAGTCAACAAAAGACTACTTTCCTCTATCCATAGAAGAAAAAGAATTCTGGAGATAGTGATCTAGAATAATAACGATATTTCTGCTATAATCATGAGATTGATTCTCT
>CAYRWT010000021.1:0-11919 GCA_964428105.1 uncultured Candidatus Peribacteria bacterium | reverse complement strand
GGTGATGGATTCGCATCATCAAAAACAGATCGCTTGAGGCCGGCGAAAATAGGCTTTTTAGACACGGAAGGATTCTACCCTACTTTGTACCGACAAGAAGTTCGCGCATTGCTGTGATAGTTCCATTTCGTCTCCCTTCAAAATCAGCGCTCTTAGCATCTGCTATTGCACGTATGCCTGCAGAAATATCTGTAGTAAATTGTTGCAGAAATTGTATGACCACCTCTCGTTCGTTTGGTTGAAGGTTGTTTGTAGTAATCGGCACACGTCCTGGTATGACCACCTCCACAGCTTCTGGTGAATCTAAAAAAGTTATTGCACAAACATGTCGAAAATCCTTCCCCGTTTCCATTACCTCAACCTTCCCACGCGGTATTTCCTGAGAACCTCCCCAACTTTTATAAGAATATTTTGCACCAGTAAATACACCTCCACCACAAGGAATTTCACTTGATAGAATAGAAAGCTCCAAACATACATCTCTCATTCTTTTCTGTTCTGGAGATTCTTTTTTCCCGCCAAGCCAAGGAGGTAAAGGTGGTAATCTCATAGGAGGCACATAGTATCTAAATTATGCTCCAAGGCAAGAATTTAGTGTCGAAACACCCGAATACCTGTTGTGAGCATAGTAATCCCCAGCTCATCAGCTCGCTTAAACACTTCTGCATCTCGAATCGAACCACCCGGCTGTATCACGGCACTGATGCCATGTTTTGCCGCTTCTTCGAGAGCATCTGGAAATGGGAAAAATGCGTCGCTTGCGAGTACTGAATTTTTTGCCTTTTCTCCAGCGCGCTTAAGAGCAATCCACGTGGAATCGACGCGACTCGTTTGGCCACAACCGATCCCAATAGTTGTACTGTTATTTGCAAGAACGATCGCATTACTCTTCGCGTGCTTTACGACTTTCCATGCGAAGAGGAGATCGCGAATTTGCGCTTCTGTTGGCTGCTTCTTTGTTACACATGTAAGTTTTTTAGGATCGAGGACGCTACGATCATCATCTTGAGTCAGGATGCCTCCAAATGCTGATCGATAGAGAATAGGATCGCTGACAAAGACTGGATCAACTTGTAGAAGTCGAAGGTTTGTTTTGGATGAAAGAAGTGTCAGAGCCGCTGCTTCAAATGCTGGCGCAACAATAATTTCTGTGAATATCTTCTGATCAATGAGTTTTTTTGCAATTTCTTCTGTACATGGCTTATTGAGAGCAATAATGACACCAAATGCAGAGAGACGATCTGTATCGTAAGCTCTCTGAAATGCTTCTGCGATATTTGGATGCGAGGCGATACCACTCGGATTCGCATGTTTTACGAAGACAGCCGTAGGCTCTGAAAATTCTTGCACCATCCTCCAGGCAGCATCGGCATCGAGGATATTGAGGTAACTCATCTCCTTCCCTTGCAACTGTTTCCATGGGCAATTTGCAGTACCAGTAAGGGAATACTTTCCCCATTGATGAGGATTTTCTCCGTACCTCAATGCTTTTTCTTTTGTCAGCGGAAGAAATTTTGTTGCTCCACCTGAAAGTTGCTCAGCAATCGCACTGTCATATGCAGCTGTGTGAGCAAAGACTTTCGCGGCGAGTGAGCGACGAAGTCCTAGATTTGTTTTCCCTTCAGATTGTAAGGCTTGGATAACACTTAGATAATCAGTGGGATCGCAAAGTACAGTAATGTCATTGGCATTCTTCGCAGCAGCTCGCAGTAAACTCGGACCACCGATATCAATTTGCTCAATGATTTCACTCTGTGCACGCTCCGACGTATCCCCTGCAAATTTCTTTACTGTCGCTGCAAATGGATAGAGATTGACGACGACAATATCAATATTGGGGATTTGTAAATCTTCTACTTGTCGCACATGCTCAGCATCACTACGACGAAAGAGGATTCCACCAAAAACTTTTGGATGTAATGTTTTTACACGACCAGAAAGACACTCAGGGAATCCTGTAAGGGACTCGATAGATGTAACAGGAATTTTTGCAGATGAAAGCTCTTTTGCTGTTCCTCCAGTGGATATCAATTCGTATCCTGCATGATATAAGGCAGAAGCAAGATCGAGAAGACCAGTTTTATCTGAAACCGAGAGGAGTGCGCGCTTACATAGCATAAACAGGAAAGGAGTTTACCATGCAAGTTAGAATAGGAGGAGGCAAGAATATTGTGATAGAATATGCATCGTTTTCTTCCCTCTACCTCTCGTTATGGAAAACTCCTCCACTGGAACTCATGGTCGTTTTACACTCATCGAGCTTCTTCTTGTCATCGGTATTGTTGCGATCCTCGGAGCAATTGTTCTCGTAATTATGAGTCCAAATGACCAATTGAAGGATGCATATAACATTCAGCGTCGACAGGATATCGGAGGAATTTTGAATGCTGTGTATAAATACGGAATTGATAACAAGGGAAATCTCCCAGCTCTACCTTCCACTGCAACGGAAATTTGCCGCAGCCAGCCAGATTCTGACTGTAAAGGTTTGGTGGATTTAAGTATGTTACGAGGAAAGTATCTCTCTACAATTCCTGCTGATCCAGAGGAGGCAACAAAGCACTCTACGAAATATACGATCCACCGAGATCCTAGCAATGCAGTTGTGACAGTGAGTGCCCCTCAAGCTCAGAACGAAGTTATCTCGGTCTCACAGTAATAGAGCCTTTATATTGAAGGAAATTCTTGTCTGCATTTTTGTGCATGTCGTCGCTCTTTCCACCAACGAAGAATGATAATGATTGCAACGATGCCAAAAATAAGTGTTCCACCAACTTGCTGTAACCATAGAACAAACTTACTTGCATTGACGACAACATACGAACCAAATCCATAGCCAATCGCAAGATAGACAGTCGCCCACAGTAAAATTGCAAGAATATTAATCTTATGAAAAGCAAAACGAGACATCCCAAGGATGCCCGCAGCAAGTGGTAATGCATGACGTACTAAACCAATGAATTGTCCTAAAAATATACTTTTCTTGCCATGGTCTCGAAAAAAGTGAACTGCATATTCTATGTGTTTCCAGAATTGAGGATGTGTACGAAAATATTGCGTATGTTTAATACCAATTTCATACCCAATGCCATTACCAATGATTGTGGAGGCAACAACAACAAGAAAGAGGATTGGCAGAGAGAAATACCCTTGAGATGCAAGAGCCCCAGCTAAAATTATAAAAACAAGTCCAGGAAAAAATATACCAATGATTGGTAGTGTTTCTAGGAGTGCAACAATAAAGACAATGATGTATCCAAACCATCCATACTCCCCCAATGCCGAAAGAAAAGTATTGACCATAGCAAGAGAAACTTGTGGAGCCGCCGCGGGGACTCGAACCCCGGACCTACCGCTTACAAGGCGGTTGCTCTACCACTGAGCTAAGGCGGCATATCATGAACTCACGACGAGTAGTCTGGGATATATTGTACCTTGTTTTTCATCTCTCGACGAGAGAGAATGGATATTCCCCCGCTCCTTGGTGATCGCTCCCCTTAAAAGGAGAGGAACGTCCGGACACCACTGGAACGCCATATGGGTAACGCCCATCCATGCATTGTATATCCGGTAAGAATGCATGAGGACAAGTGCCACAGAGACGAACCCTAGCAATGGGGTATATGAAACGCCTCCGACTTGAGCGGAGGATGCGAGATCTCTCGCATCGGCAAACTCATGGTGGTGCAAGGAGGATTTGGGTGAGTGGAAATAGTGATGGTTCCGTCACTCCTCTTACCCCTCCGCTGGAGCGATATGGCAACATACCGCCTAGAGAGATGATCACCCTGCAATTGCAGACAGAATCCGGCGTACAAGGGTGGGGGAATTCTTCAAAAAAAGTAAAGGAGGCTTTGCGCTTCTCTATGCTTCCATTAGGCTAGGAGATGTGAAACGATCAGAAATTATCTTTGGCATTACAAAACTTATCGGGGATGCCTTCGGAATCGCAGGATGTTTGTTGTTGGCATATTTTCTGCGAAGAGAAAATATTGATCTCTTACCGTTTCTCCAATTATTACAACAGAGTACAAATCTCCCGCTACTACAAGAATATATCCAATCCTTTGTACTTCCTGGAACAGCACTGTACCTCTGTATTGCAGCAAGTTTACGACTCTATGTTTTGCGCTCAACACAGGGGGCATGGCTAGAAATAGGCCGCGTCATACTCACGTCACTTCTATGGCTTACAGCAATTCTGGCCTGGTTTTCACTGATTGAGGTAAAGCTCTTCTTTTCGCGCGCACTCCTCTTGCAGGCAACGGGAATGACAATGATCATCATTTCTCTTCTACGCTGCTGCATCATTCTTTTGCAGCGCCTCTGCCTACGCAAAGGTATCGGCGTGCGAAGCGTTGTCTCTATCGGTACACAGAATCTCACAGAGAATGTGCGAATGTATCTTACGAATGATCCTCGCTTTCATTATATAGGACATTATCCATCGTTACAGGCGTTGAATACAAATTTCGAAGGAAAATCTATCGATCTTGTTCTCCATACTTCTGCAGCTCCAGAGAGTGAAGAAACGATGTTGCTGATTGATTATTGTCGTAGTCATCACTTTGGATATGCGCTCCTCCCTCCTGTTTTTGCAGACGTTCCACACCAACTCTCCATAGAGCCTCTTGGACTTGTACCGATACTTACATTTCGTCCAACACCTCTCGATGGATGGGGAAGAGTAGCGAAGAGATCAATCGATATTCTCTTGAGTACGCTACTACTTCTGATGCTTTTACCCCTTATTCTTACAATCAGTATTGTAATTCTTATTATAAATGGACGACCAATTTTCTATAGAAGCAATCGCCATGGCCAACATGGAACACCGATGATTCCTGTGCTGAAATTCCGCACAATGATTGTTGATGCCGATCTGAAAAAAAATGAACTTCTCGCATTGAGTCATCGTAGCGATGGACCACTCTTTAAAATAAAAAATGATCCAAGAATTACATGTGTAGGAAAAGTACTACGACGTTGGAGCTTCGATGAGCTTCCACAGCTCTTCAACGTATTATGCGGCCAGCTCTCACTTGTAGGACCACGTCCTCATCTACCAGAAGAAGTGGCTCAGTACTCCAATTATCAACGTCGTGTCTTCGCTATACGTCCAGGTATCACAGGGCTCGCGCAAGTATCTGGAAGATCGAATCTGCCATTTGCAGAAGAGGTGCGACTGGATCTTAAGTACATCGAAGAATGGTCACTCCTCCTTGATTTCTGGATTCTCTGGCGAACACTCTTTGTTGTAGTTTTTGGAAGAGGTGCTGATTGATTATAAAAGTTGCTGCTGCACTGGAAAAGAATCAATGGTTTTAGGAAGAATCTTTTCAAGAAAGTTGATGAGTACTTTTCCATATGATTTTGTTGTAATACGAGCATCGAGCAAAATAATATTGTTCGTTGTTTTTGCATGACGAAGAAAAGTTTTTAGAAGTCGAAACACTTTCAAGAGCATACGAGGGAGAGAGTATTGCTCAAATGGATCCTGATAGTGTTTCACTCTCTCACTGATAACAGGATGTGAAGGGTGATCAAATGGAAGGGATTGAAGAATAAGTCTATCTACTGAGTCTTTTGGTAGAAGATAATTTTCATAATTCCAGTGCGTGGTCACAAGAACTTTTGGCTCGGATGCTAGTGCAAACTCTGCTTGAATTCGACTCTGTCCACCACCAAAACCTTGGCATAGCAATGCAATCCCCTGCTTCTCACAAGATTCTGATAATCGAATGTAGAGATCTTCGATCACACGCTTCGATGAAGCAAGAATAATAGTTGATCCTTTCGTTGTAGTAATAATCTCATCGAGTGTTGTTGTTGGTAAAATTTCTGTATGAGTGTTCGCTGCTTGCGATGAAGATTGAGTGTGTTGAACGGGAAAATTTTGTGGTAAAAATGCCCGCAGAGAAACGATGTCCGATGCAGGAGTAACAAGTGTTGTTGGGAATTTTTTATACAGAAGATCCTGTAAGAGAGTTGCAATGTCTCGTGGAACTGCATGCAGTGTGACGCTCCCTTCTTGATTGGCATCCACCCATACAATGGAATTTGAGAGAGTTTGTGATTCAAGAATAGTAAGAAAATTTTGGATCAAACGCTGAATATTCGATGGCACATCTTGAAAGGCATCACGTACTGTCGTTAAAAGATTAATAGTCGCAGGTTGCAAAAAATCAGATGGCGCCAGGATGCGCACATCACTCGTACCACGTAAGCGTTGTATCCATAGCTCAATAGCATCCACAAAGGGTAAGAGTGATGTATGACCAGTGGTAGCAGCCCTCAGATGTGCCAATGCACATTTTGTTTCTAGTGCATATGTAGCGGCATCTTCTAGCGCAGCCGCATCATCGATGTACACCATCGTTCCTTCGGTGAGCAATGTAGGTTCCGTACGCAAAACACGAAGTAGTTCTCGCTGATCGATGAAAAAATTCTTCTGAGTAAATTGTGCACGATAGAGTGGATGACTCTGCGTTGCCCGCAAACATCCATCCCAAATAGCATGCTCTTCGCCATGGAGTGGTAGATCGTATTTCGTATGAACATTGTAAAGAAAAAGTTTTACTGCGAGCGTGAATTCATCGGAAGTAAATGTTTGTTTTTGCAAAAAAATCTCTGCCTGATGTGGGTCAAGCATCTGCTCTGCTGCAAGAACAATATTGTTCTTTTTCCCTACAGAATACTGCTGAAGGAATGTCTCGAGATTTCGCACTGCAACAATTGAATTTTGAGGATATACGAGAGCCCCTTGCGTCAGTACATCATCCTGCAATACTACAAGGTTTGCATCATAAGATTTCTCTGATGAAAGAGAGAGATTTTGTAATGATTTTTTCTCATCTTGTAGCCAAGTTGGTGATGAATCTTCCGAGGAAGTAATACACGAAAACAATCGCCGATATCCTTCTGGCGCACGCTGAGCAAGCTCTTGGATACGACTCATTTGATCTCGAGAAAGACTCTCAAGTCTTTCAAGGCAGCGCTCGAGAAGTTCAAGTGTCGCACGTGTATCACCGAGAGCACGATGATGTGGCTCATGGTGAAGTTTTAGAGCTTCACTAACGTATCCAAGTGAGTAGCTATGAAGTTCTGGAAAAACAATTGATGCAAGCATCGCCGTATCGATCCATGGAAGATGTGTAAGATCCCAACCCTCACCTTTGAGCATCTTTAAATCAAATTGAATATTTTGACCAACAATGATGGTATGTTTGTTTGTGAGTGATTGTAATTGAGAAAGAATGGAAGAAAATGTTGGTTGCTGCAAAATATCTTCTGGATGGATGCGTGTTAATACTTGGATGTGCGGAGGAATTGTCGCAGGAACAGAAAGAAGTGTTGAAAATTCTTGTGGGGGAATTTTATTTCCTGTGCGAATGTAGGCCAACTCTATAACACGATGAATCTTCGGCACAAAACCAGTGGTCTCTGTGTCGAGAACAAGGAACTCAAGTGGAAGATTGGCAAGAGACATGGTTGTACGCCGAGAATGGTACACCGAAGACTATGCCGCAGCATCACTCTTTTCTATAGCTTCTGAAGTTGGAGTTGCTGGAGCAGCCTCTACTGGAGCAGTAAGAACTGCAACTTCGATATCCTGGCCTGTAAGTTCTGCAAGCTTTGCTTTAAATGCTGGCAGCTCTTCATAGTTATACATATCAAGCTCGAAGCCACTGAGTTGTGTTGCAAGACGAATGTTTTGACCTTTCTTGCCAATCGCCATTGGTCGTTGTGCTTCTTCCACGAACACTGCTGCACGCTTTTTTACGATACGTCCTTCTGCATCGGCATGTTCCGTATCATTGACAATAATGACGGCTGAAACAGAGGCAGGTTGCAATGCTGTGGAAATAAGTCGTATTGGATCATCGGACCACTCAATCATATCTACACGCTCACCATTGATCTCTTCCATAACAGATTGGATACGTACACCTTTTTGCCCAACACAAGCACCAATCGGATCGATACGTGGATCGCTACTCTTCACTGCAACCTTACTTCGAATACCAGCATCGCGCGCAATCGCCATAATCTGCACATCACCATTGCGAATTTCTGGTATCTCCATCTCAAGAAGTTTACGAACAAGATTTGGGTGTGTCCTAGAAATACGAAGTTGTGGACCTTTTCCTGTTAACTCAACGCGATCAAGGTAGACGCGAAGACGCTTTCCAGTGTAGTAATGCTCACCAGGAATCTGCTCTCTCCATGGAAGCGATACTGTCATACCTTCTACCTCCAGAGTAACCCAGTTTGGTTCTACTTTCGTAACACTTACTGTCAGTAATTCATTTTCGCGATCCTTGAACATATCGAAGAGATTTTTCTTCTCAAATTCCTGTAATTTTTGGATGATCACCTGCTTCGCTGCCTGTGCTGCGATACGACCATAATCGATAGGGGTGACATCGATCTCTATTTCATCTCCAATTTCTGCATCTGGCTTTACGCGCTTTGCCTCATTGACATCAATTTCAATGTTTTCATTGAGCACATCATCAACAACTTCCTTGATAAGAAGAATGCTTGGCATATCCTGATCCTCACGAAGAACAACGCGAATTTCTTGCTCCTTATTACCGTAATCTTTGCGATACGCAGTGGCGATAGCCTGACGCACAGCATCGAGAACTTCTTCTGGTTTGACGTTTTTTTCTCCACAAATCTGATTGAGGGCTGCGATGAATGATGCACGCATAGAGAGGGTGGGAAACGCGGTAAAAGCCACCGTGAGAGTAATCTCACAGTGAATACTAAAGTAACTCTGGGGATATTGTACTCAAATTTATCCTCTATGCAAGCGTTTTTTGGCTTTACGAACTCCACAAAGAAACGCCCTCCGATGCTGACCAGCAAAACATGGGAGGTAACCCTGAATGTATTGGAGATAATACTTTATTCCATGCGGAACGATATCAAGCTCTGGCGATGTCATTGAAAATTCCACTGCAGTTTCTCCAAGTGTTTCAACTCGCTGCAATGACTGCTCAAGTGTTACCGGATGATGGTGAAAGGCAATGGCTTTTGATTCATATAGCAAAGGAATTTCTGCGTTCTTTAGTCTCAGTCCCCACTCGATGTCCTCCCATCCATAGCGCTGTGTTGCTTGAAAAGGATGAAGGAGTGCGATGGAGCGAGGAAGACTGATATGGCTTGTGTATGAAAAGAAGTGCTGTAAGTTTTTTGGAACGATGTTCCCAGCATATGACTTCAATTGAGGATAGCCAAATTGCCAACCAGATGTTTCGAGCCATCGCATTACAGGTGAAATTTCAATAGCAGAATCCCATGTTGTAAAACCAAGTACTGCAATGGGTCGATTCTCGTTTTTATGTCGCGCAAGATGCAGCTCGCACGCAGATGGAGAAAGAAAGATATCATCACCAATAAAAAGAATAATGTCATGTTTTGCTTGCTGTACGCCGTAATTTCTTGCAGCACCTTGCTGTGATTTTTCTATAGAAGAAAATCTACAAGAAAAAGGCCATGCTCGAGACAGCACAACGTGTTCTGCAAGGCGATCTTCTCCATCGCTGACAACGATAACTTCAAGAAGTTCTTTTGCGAGAGTCTGAGAAGTTATGTACTCCAAACAACGTTGGAGTGTTGCTGGACGCTGATGGGTGGGAATGATGATGCTAAGCGACACAGCTCTATGCTAGCGCGGGTCTTCCATAGAGCGATAGTCCGACATATGCTGAAGGCTCCATGCGAACACTCTTTCTTGATTTGGCATCATCGGAGCGAAGTATTGCAATAATTGCTGATCAATCAGTGAATCGCTGCATCATTCCCACTCTTCCCTCTGAGCAACTCATCGAGAGTATTCGAAAACTCTGTGAAGAGAAAAATGTTGAAATATCATCAGTCCATCGCATCGCGGCAATGATTGGACCTGGAGGATTTATGAGCCTGCGTGAAAGTATCGCTATCGCAAATAGCTTGTCACAGAGACTCAATATTCCTCTTACTGGTATTCATAGTAGCGACATGCTCTTTGCGCGATTACCTACTCCTAATCAGCAATGTCTGTGGATACACTCCACGCGAAAAGAATTGGTGTTTATTCGTAATTTCTCTCTCGAGTATACGCAGTGGAATGAGCCAACACTGGTATCAGTAGAAACTCTGAGCCCCCTTAGGAACATACAATACATCGGTGAAATAATTCCTGGACATCAAGCCGCTCTTCCTGCATGGACTCCATGTGCACTACGTCCTCTCGAAAACATACTCCCTCAATATCTTGAAACTCTGACATATAAACATGAGATTCTTCTTCCTTGGTACGGAAGAGAAGCATAGTGATGGTAGCAAGACTGAAGCTCTGGTATCGTGCTTGAGCCTATGGCAATTATTGATTTCTTAAATCGGCTTCTCGGGGATCCAAACACGCGTGAATTGCAGCGTATCCAACCATTAGTCGCAAAGGTACGAGCTGAGCAACATTCTACGAAAATTCAAACATTGCAGCTTGCAGATTTACCAGGAAAAACTCAGGAATTGAAAGATCGTCTACGTAGTGGCACAGCACTCGATGCCCTTCTTCCAGAAGCGTTTGCTGTCGCTATACGAGCATGTGAATTACTGAAGGGAACAACAGCAACTATTGGAGTGCAGACATTTGTGTGGGACATGGTTCCTTTTGATACACAAATTCTTGGTGGTATCACACTCCATAATGGAGCAATTGCAGAAATGAAAACAGGTGAAGGAAAGACACTTGTTTGTACGCTACCAGCGTATTTGAACGCTCTCACTGGAAATGGTGTACATATTGTGACAGTTAATGACTACCTTGCACGTCGTGATAGTGAGTGGATGGGAGTGTTATTTAAGGCTCTTGGACTCTCTGTAGGAGTTATCGTCCACGGCTTGCGTCACGAAGAACGTAAAGCTGCATATGCTTGCGATATCACCTACGGAACAAATAATGAATTTGGATTTGATTATCTCCGCGACAACATGGCGCTTTCGGTTCATGAACAAGTGCAGCGCACATTGAACTTCGCAATTGTCGATGAAGTTGACTCAATCTTGATCGACGAAGCACGAACACCACTCATCATCAGTCAACCTGCAGAAGAAAGTACTCTGAAATATCAAACATACGCAAAGTATGTACAACAACTCCAAGAGCATGAACATTTTCTCCGAGATGAAAAACAGCGTGCAGCAACACTCACCGAGAAAGGTATTGAGGTAATGGAGAAACTTCTGGGAGTGGAAAATGTCTATACGGAGAAGGGATTCACGGAAGTACATCACATCGAACAAGCTCTTCGAGCACTAGCAATTTACAAGCGTGATGTTGATTATGTTGTGCGAAATGGAGAGATCATCATCGTCGATGAATTTACAGGGCGCCTTATGCCAGGCCGCAGATACAGCCATGGCTTACATCAAGCGATCGAAGCGAAAGAGGGTGTAACAGTACAACGAGAATCTCGAACACTCGCAACGATAACATTCCAAAATTACTTCCGTCTCTTCAAGAAACTTGCTGGTATGACCGGAACAGCAAAAACAGAGGAGGAGGAATTTCGATCAATCTACAAACTCAATACGATTGTCATCCCAACGAACAAACCAATGATGCGTATCGATCGATCCGATGCTATCTACCGCAGTGTGCAGGCAAAATTCAAGGCGGTAGCAAAAATTGCAAAAGAGAAATATGAAAAAGGACAACCTGTTCTCATTGGTACAACATCCATTGAAAAATCTGAAGCAATGAGTCTTCTTCTCCAGGAAATGCAGGTACCACATGCGGTATTGAATGCAAAACAACATGAAAAAGAAGCAGAAATTATTGCAAAAGCAGGACAAAAAGGTGCAGTGATGATCGCTACAAACATGGCCGGACGCGGAACAGATATTAAAATTTCAGAAGAGGTATCC
>CAYRWT010000020.1:0-12115 GCA_964428105.1 uncultured Candidatus Peribacteria bacterium | reverse complement strand
TGTCGCATTTACTGCAGCATCTTCGAAGGTATGTAGGAAAACTCCTGAGATAAGAATCCCAGAAAACATCGCAAGAACCGGTAATGCGCGAGAGGAAATTTTTTGGTGTTCGATAAGTGCATAGAGGCTCAAACCAAGAATGCCAAGATACAGAAGAAGACCAAGTACACCTGTTTCGACTCCTATTTGGAGAAACCAATTCTCTGTAAGCAGTGGGCAATCACATGCGCGGTCAGTTGGCTGCACTTGCTTGGAGCCCAGAAACACACAGAGATTTGGATGTACCCGTGCCCAAGACGGATCATCGCTTGGCTGGAGCTGTACACATACATCACTCACGGCATTGGAAGCAGGTCCTGCAGAACCTAACCCTAAGCCATATGGATGAGCAATCATGGTCCCAATAGCCTGAACAGGTCGATTGAAATGATTCTCCGTAGAATGCGAACGCAAGAGTGTATTTGGAATTATCGACGTGACGATGAATACAGCAATTGTCGCAAGAGATATTCCTCCGATCGCAAGCATGCGACGCATTTTTATCGAAAGAGTATCGATAGAAAGTACAACAATGATCGAACTGAAGATGAGGCCAATCCATGCAGAACGCGAGAACGTAAGAACACTTGCGAGAAGCAGGACTGTAAAAATGACAATATCACTCAAGGAAAATTTCCACGGATTTTCACGTGTGAATGTTCGAACAAGAAAAAGAATAAATGGAATAATCAGCCAAATACCAAATTGATTCGGGCCACTGAATGTCGATTGCAACCGAGCAATGCCACCAGACTCGATGTACTGAAATGCAGCGAGAGAGCCGGCAGGATCGTACAGAGAGTGAAGAGCGGAATAACCAAGACTCGTAAAAAATCCTGCAGGAAGAATGAATGTAAGGAATCCATACAGACCAAGGAGACATCCTATCGCAATGAGTGACTTTGAAAGAATGTGCCAGCTCATCGCAGACCAATGCACGCGTCGTAATATTAGAAATGTAAGCGGGCCAATGAGATCGTACCGAGTACCGAGGAGAATCTGATGTGATGGAATTTCAAGGATCAACGATCGAACAAGCGCAACGATGATAAATCCTATAATTGTTGCATCCAGAAGATCGAAGGATCGATGTTCAGGATGTCGTAACATTTGTAGAAATTCAATGAATGCAAGGATAAGAATGAGACCCAAAATAAGCTCTTTCCAAATTGCTAAAGCAAACACCGGCGCATGCCCCGGGCCTAAAAAAAGTTTTGTTCCAAATGTAACGAGAATCGCATGGAACGGTAATAAACCCAAAAGACCGATAGTAAGCCACTCTCGAGAACGCTGGAGCATCGAGAAAAGTATATCAGCTTCTTGGTGAGCAATTATCTAAACTAGAAGATGGATGGTTTTTAATTATAGGAGCTGCACCCTTCCATGGATGCAGATAGTGCCACGTACATTAACTCAGAACTGCGGCCATGGAAGGCCGCGCTCCTGGACTCTAAAACAATCCTTTATTACCCATCACAATCCCAGTCTCTCACTGTCACCGCGGAAGATATTTCCTTTCGCGAGAATCTTCTCTACGACATCGATACATTTCGCGCTCACATTCTCTCCATACAGCTTCGGCACTTTGTACATTGCATCATTCTTCCACGCAAAGAAAATAGCATTCGTTATCAAGTCTGCATCGACTGGTGGAGCGATAATATTTCCTCCTGCCATTATAGACTCCGATCGATCGGACCCAAAGCGCAGTGTGACACAAGGAACTCCCAGGACATTCATCTCCTCCTGCATAGAACCAGAGTCAGTAGCACACACACTGCAGCGCATCATCGCGGCAACGACATCGGTATATTTTGGCCATACCGAAGAGTAAACGAAGCTGGATGCAAAGCGCTTCTTGAGTGCATCAAGTTCAGCACGTAAATCAAAACGATCAATTGCAGCTTCAGTTTGAAAAAGAGAAATCCAAAGAACGTTGCGACCGGATTTTAGTATGCGTTCTGCAGCACGGAATATCGGTACAAAGCGTGCAGCAGAACTACAGTTTTCTCTTCGATGCACGCAGAAACGAACAAAATTACCATCGCGCAATACAGGGAATCGATCAAAGATATCTGTATCCCCAACTCGTGTTACCGCTTCGTTCAATGCATCCGCGACAGAGTTTCCTACAACAAAAATTCTATCCTCAGAGAATCCTTCTGAAAGAAGGAACTCTCGATCGAGCTCCACGGGCGCCAAGTGAATACCTGTTCCTGCCTCACTACAACGCGTATTGAATTGCTCAGGATACGGCTCCTGGCTACCACGAAGCCAATTCTGTCGCTCCATACAAAAAGCTCTCCATGCACCGATATCCCACGCACTCATCTCTTTTGCTGTGCTCTTTGTTTTCTTCATCCATCCTGCATAATCTGGTGTAAGAGTACGAATTCCTGCTTCGACATGTACAGCAGGAGATTCATTGCAATACCCTGCATTACTCGCTGCCATCGCAGTTGTCGTATCACCATGAACATACGGAATAACGATATTCCCCTTCTTCTTGAGCTCTGCAATGATCCAACCAAAACGAGCAATAATTTGCCCTACCACCTCGTGCATCGCACCACGAACATTGAGATTGAAGTCTGGTTCGACACCAAACTCTGCAAGCATGCCTCCGCTCAAATTAGCATCATAGTGTTGGCCCGTATGACCAAGAATCACGCGATGACCTCGCTTTTGTAGCTCACGATAGAGAGGCACCTGTTTGATGATATCCGGCTTCGTCGCAATCAATACGACGTGAAGAGGGGTAGACGGAGCTGCTGATCCGAAGTAGTCGAAGAAGTCCTGCCGAAGAAACGACACTGTGTCCATAACCATTGACTAGTGTATACCAAGGCATGAGAAATGTACGGCAATCGTGCTATTTGCCAAAGTAATGAGATACCAGATATTGCAGAAAGAAGCGCACTAACAATAAAAAGAAGAAGAAATGCAATTCCAAGGGAATAAAGATCTGGAGATGTAAGAATCCTTTGTATATGAGGGAAAATATCTATCCAAATCCAAGAGCATATGAAGGTACTTGGTAACCATAATACGATAAGTATCGCGATATTTCTTTGACGATGTAGTAACGATAACCAATGAGAGAAACTAAGTGAATTTGCGATAGCAATTGTAAGAAGAAAGACGCCGAGATTTCGTACATTCAAGATAATAGTGTGAAGAATCTCTTTTTGTTTTAAGAGCGCACCATAGTGCAATGGATAAATCCATTTTGTGAGTAAAGCAACTCCTATGCTTAGAATAACAATCCAAAGAATCGTAGAATATTTTATCCCTCCACGAAGCAGCATATCCAGTCCCCATACAAGAAGTGTTGGTAGCACCCAGAGTACATACTGTGGAGAAAACACTGGACTAAAGCCTATAGCAAGAAGAAGAATCATCGAGCTCCAAAGAAAATAATCTCGCAAGAGAAAACGACCCCAAAGAAGGAACGCTGTAGCGCAGAGAACACTACCAGCAATAAGGTATTTCGATATTACTAATACCCATGATCCTACTTCAGGATTCCCAATCGACATATGATCGCCCTTTGTGCTCACTTTCTTTCCTGCAAGATTCGAAAGAAGCATATGCACGCCTGACCATGTGCTCTCTATCTGAACACCACGACCTCCGTGGTACGACAGCACATACTCTGTATTTTTCTGCACCCCTTTCCAGCTTAAGACATTTGTACAGAAAATAAGTGTAGCAACGGTACCAATGATGAAACCACGCACAACCTTTTTACGGCCATGTGGCGCAGTTGTCCAAAAAAGAAATGGGAGTAAAAGAACAGGAATGAGTTTGAGTAAAAATGCTGCTGCAAGAAAGAATCCTGAGCTATCAAAACGTTGCACACGCCAAGCACAAACACTCAGAATTAACGCTGTCCAAACAAGGACATCATAGCGTCCAAAGGCAATATTCGCAGAGAAAAGATATGGAAATAAAAGAACGATGCAGGTGTAAGAAAAAAGCAATTTCGTATCCCATCGCCACAGGAATATTCCTGCAATACCAAGAAAGATTGCAATCATCCACCCCCATCCTTGTCGAAAATTCTCTCCTGGCATATGTAAAAATGTGATTTTCATAATACTGGTAGCCAATGGAGGATATTCACTCCTCATTTCAGAGGCACTACCAGCAGCAATATTTACTGCACCTTTTGCAATACGTTCATAGACACCAAGATCCCCTGCTCCACGAAAATCTGGGAACCAAATGTGTACGCTCCACATTACAGCAATGATGCAAGTAATTGCGCCAATATTACGAACAACTTGGGATGCAGCGATAGTGCGAAAACATGAAAACATATCGGAACATTATAGCAGAATATTGGCTCTTGGACGATGGTGCTATATGCCAATTCTCTGTTCTGTCAATGAAGCTCCCGCCGTAATAATCCCTGGTACTTCTCGGATTTCTCGTGCAATGACCTGATCACCTGCAAATGTATACACATATGGTGTGCAGAGACCAATTTCTAGAACTGCTGCCTCATCACCAGTGAGATGATCAAAGCGCTTCATGAGAGGTCGTAAGCTATTTCCATGAGCAACAATCAAGATATTCTTCCCTGCGCAAAGTTCTGGAAGAATATGTGTGTCGAAAAACGGTACTACGCGCTTCTCACAATCTTCGATACTCTCACCATTGGGAGGACGAACGCTATAGCTTCGACGCCAGAGCTGTACCTGTTCTTTGCCGTACTTCAGAGCTGTCTCAGCTTTATTGAGGCCCTGCAAATCACCGTAGTGTCTCTCATTCAACGCTGCATCTTTTATGGTAGGCAATGTACAACGAAGAGTTGTAAGAATCGTTTGTAATGTCATCTGTGCACGTTGAAGATCAGATGTAAAAGCTCTGTCAAAATGAATATCTTTCAGTACTCCTGCTGCTCGCGCTGCATCTTGTTCTCCTCTCGGGGTAAGCGGAACATCTGACCACCCTGTAAAGCGATTCTCGAGGTTCCACTGAGACTGCCCATGCCGGAGAAGAACGAGAATCGCCATACAAGGAAAGTAAAATTTCAACTACTCAAGAACTATTCCGCCAACAGCCATACCATTCGCATCAAAAATTGGGATATACACGTATGTATGTTTCTTCCCTTCTTCATCACGAAGAGAAAAACTTACAGCACGATCAGGGTGTTCTGCAATATCAGAAACTTCCCACGTATCCTGTCCAGCTGCTATCAACTTTTTAATCATGAGTACATCAGAATCAACAACCACCTCGACGACATTTGGAGCTCCAGTAGCACGGACAATGAAGAGATCTTTGAGCCATAGATTCTTCGCTTTCATAATACGAAGTTGTTCGCTGATTGCTATAAACTCTCGGCGATCACCACGATTTTTGCCGACAAGAGTACGCAAATCTCCAACGCGAATTTGCGATGCAACAATTTTCCCAAGCGTAACGAGTCGCTGATTCTCTGGAGCAACAACAAGATTGTCGCCATCATACTTCGATGGCTGATCTGCAAGATTGAGATTATGTGCTCCACGCAAACGTATGCGATTCATTTGCTGCAATGATCCTGCTGGAACTAACACATCTTTATCATCATGGAACATCATTCTCCAGCCGAGACGGATGCCATACTTCTGCATGAAACCAGGCAAGACTTGTAGTGTGTATTTTGTAGCACGAGGAGATTGTACAGCGGTACAGCCTTCACTACATTCTTCAAGCACTGCAGATCCTAGAAGTTTCCCATGAGAATCGAAGAAGAGAACTTCGAGTGAATCCTGTATCACTCCAGGAAATGTAACAACACCTGGATTCTTCTCGATATACAAGACAGCAGTCCCTTCTGTAATACCACTCAACTTCGCATCCGCAGTATCAAGCTGCACTGGAACGCGAATATGCCTTCTACCACTCGGACCAACAAGATCAATGATTGGCAGATTTGCATTTGCCAATGGCAAGAGCGAAACATCGATTTCTTGCTCTCTCGCTTCTGCAGGAGTTTGCACATTCTCCTCTTGCTGTGATGACTGCTCTTGTACAGAAGAATCTATACCATCCTCTTCTACTGCTGGCATCGAAATATCTGAAAGATCAAACGCTGTCTCTACTTCACTCCATGGAATCGTTTTCTTCGGAACATCGACATACACCGGCGTCATCTGGCGCTGAGATTTTGCAGAAAGGGTAAGCGATCCTTTTGGTGCAGTATCATTCTTATAAGAAATATTGATCGATCCATACTGAAAAGCATCCTGATTATTTGTATCGACTTTTATTTGAAATGAAAGATTGTCGAGAACAGAACTCAACGTATCGGCATCTGCACCCGTAAGACCAAATTTTGTACTGATGTACTCTGCAAGGTCAGGTCGAAGTGTCAGAGTGTATGCATGTCCAGCACGAAAACGTTCATGCTTGAATATGAAGAATTCATTGAGCATTTCTATATTTTCGCCAACAACGCTCATATCCCCTTCCTCTTCTGCTGCTACCATTGCCGCATATTCTTCGTCAGAAATCGTAAGTGGTATAGAGACCCACTGACCGATGAATTTTGCAGCACCACTGTTCTCAAGTGACGCCCACTGCTCTCCATGGCCTGTAAATTCTGTGAAACGTACGTATGCAACCTTCTTATGCAGAATTGTTTGAATCTTGGTATGTAGGGAAAAATTTTCACTCTCAATATCGAGATTCGCAGTATATCGCGCCTTCGTCTTTGATAACGTTAACACCTCTTCTTCTGCTCCAGACAAAGAAAAATTTACACTCGCACCATCAAGTGTTCCGGCAAGTTTTACCGCATGTGACGTAGGACTATCCCCTGATTGTATGAGTCCCTGGAAAAGCTCACTTGGACTCGTAAATGCTGCAAATGCAGTTACAGGTTGCAAGAAAACAGCCGCTACTACCAGAGAGGCAAGGGAAGAACGGCGTGAGAACATAGAGAGTGGTGAAGAATAATTGTGTTCAATGTACGCTTAAGATTTTGAGCATTCAAGAAGATTTCTTGCGAGAAGCTAGAAAACTCTCCATACTCAACAACCGATGCATCGCCCAGCTGGTTACCACTTCCGAAAGTTTCTACCTCTCGCACTCATACTCTGTCTGCTAGCAGTTATTGTTGCTGCGATCCTCGCACGTAGCTCCATCAAACTTCGCGGTGCCCTGACATCAGAGCAGCCAAGTGTTCTTACAGTCATCACACTCCTACAGGAAAAATTTGTAGGAGCAATAATTACAAATGTAGAAGAATTACCATCAAGAGAGAGTGACACCGTTTTTGATTTCACGGCAGATATCGATGATCAACCGTATCTCGTGCGCATCGATGACCATGGTCCACCGTGGAAACTCAAGGCGACCGAAAAGCTCCATGGTGATCCTATAAATCCGTAATATATCCAAAAGTTTGCGAAGAATGCTCTAACGATGTTGTCCGAACGATTTTTCAAGAAATACTCGTACAGGAAACTCAATGACTGCATGAAATATTCGAAGGAAACGTCGTGGTTCATGAAACAATCTCCAGAGCCACTCTAGTCCAAATGTTTGAAGAAATAATGGAGCACGTACTTGTTGCTTGGCAAGAAAATCAAACGCACCTCCAACACCCATAGCAATGCGAATGTTTGGTATCTTCGAAAGATTGCGTGCAATCCAAAGCTCTTGAGCAGGAGAGCCGTACGCAACGAAGAGCGCATTTGCCTGAGAATGCGTAATTTTCCGTAGAATTAATTCTTCATCTTTGGGGGAGGGAGAACCCGCAAACGTCCCTGCGATAATGAGTGAAGGACGGGAAAGAGAAAGAATATGCGCTGTGCGTTCTGCGATACCCGGAGCTGCGCCAAGAAAAAATACGCGAACCTCAGGAAGTTTTGTACAAATATCTGTCATAAGGTCTACTCCCGTTACGCGCTCAGGAAGAGAAAACCCGAGAAAAGATGCTGCATACAATAATCCGATACCATCCGGAATATTCAAAGAAGTGAGCTGCAGAACGCATAGAAGCTCTGGAGAAGCCTGAGCTGCCACAAGCATTTCAGGATTCGGAGTAGCAATATGATGTTGCGCTCCATCGGAAAGAAATTTCTGTACACAATCCAATGCTTGTGCACGTGTTACAGAATCTACCGGGACCCGAAGAATAACTCTGCGTTCCATTCTGAAGAAGGATACCGCACAATAGGAGTGTTATGCGAAGCCTCTTTCCTCTGATCATCCTTGGCATTGCAATGAGTGGATGTTTACACATTCCACAAACCAATGTTCCGCTGGCACCAAACAATGATCTCACTCTGGAAGAACATACGATTTCAAAGCAGCAATTGACGATTGCTGACAGTATCGAGCAGGCAGCAACAGGTAGCGTGATTCATCTCTATCGTACGGGGACAGGATCCATGCGCTGGACTGCAAATGATGATGCTCCGGTGCTCAGGATCACGCTTGATTACGGATGTTCATACTGCAAAATGTTTGAAGAAGAAGTGAAACCCATACTCTTCAGCACGTTTGTACAACAAGGAAAATTGCAATTAGAAGAAATAATTATTCCAATGACAAACGATGGCATAGCTGCAGCGGGATTGAGTCTTTGTACGCTCGATAGTCTCGCCTGGGAAAGGCTGCATGCAGCACTCTTTCGCTCACCGACGATGTCTCAAGCAACATTTGTATCAATCGCCAAACAGCACAAAGTTGATAGTAAAAAACTTCAGCAATGTATAAAGAAAAATATGATGTCACTCATCAAAGCACAAGATGTTTGGGCAAAGGAAAATAGTATTGATCATGTTCCACGAAGTGAACTTCTAGAGGAGAGCTGGATTGGACTTCTCGATACTCCAGAGATGATTGAGCGTATAGAAAAGATACTCCGTAATCATAAACGTGGTACGATGCCCTAACGTGAAGCTCAACGATGCCATCCATGAGTTCCTCACCCACTGCGAAGTTGGGAAATACCAGAGTAAAAAAACAATCGAAAATTATCATCATTACCTTAAGCGCTTCATGGAGTTTGTCGGTCCTACAAGCGACGTATCGAAGATTGATGCAGCAATCCTCCGTAATTACCGTCTCCACCTTTATCACTTCCAGGTACCAGGAGAAGCAGCAAGCCTGAGCGTGCGCACACAGCAGTATCACCTCATTGCCCTTCGCGCACTCCTGACGTATCTCGTAAAAGAAGACATCCCCACACTCCCACCTGAAAAAGTAGAACTACCAAAGGTGCCGGGGCGACAAGTCGATGCGCTCACTCGCGAAGAACTCGATACACTCATGACAAGCATCGATACCAATGAGCGTACGGGACTGCGAGATCTGGCACTCCTCCACCTCCTCTATTCCACCGGCCTACGCGTGAGTGAGCTCTGTAACTTAAATCGTGATGATGTGAATTTCAAAACTCGCGAATTCCGTGTCCTCGGAAAAGGACGGAAAACACGTATTGTTTTTATTTCCGAAACGGCGTGCAAGCACCTGCAAGACTATCTACAAAGTCGACTCGATAATTTCGACCCTCTCTTTATCAGTAACTCCAATCGTTCAAAGAGCACAATTATCGATGGTGAAGGACGAAGGATGCAGCCACAGGCCGTAGAACGCGTTGTTCGCACTCTTACAACGAAAGCTGGTATTTTGAAAAAAGTAACACCTCATACACTCCGCCACACATTTGCTACAGAATTACTACGTAACGGAGCAGATATTCGTGCTGTCCAAGAAATGCTCGGGCACGCGAGTATTACGACAACGCAGATTTATACACACATCACCAACCAACGTCTACGAGAAGTACACACGAAATATCACAAGTAGGAAACCTCTGAATAAACCTTGATTTTATAGTTATCAACACAACAGCAGCGCCTTTTCAAGGCGCGGAGTTTTTGTCATTTGCATAACAAAATATAGAATCACCGCGGCCTGAAAGGCCGCTGCTGGTCAGAATTATTCAGAGGTTCCGTAATATTTAGAGAATATTACAAAATATCCATTGATTACTTCGTACTTCAAATATTTCGCTTACCGTAATGTCCGAATAATTTTTATCACCTTCTTCGATGAAGTCTGACCAGTAATAATGCTAATATTCTGCCGAGCAACAGCGAATATTCCAGAAAGAAATTCTATAAGTGCAGTATTTGCTTTCCCATCCTCTCTCACTGCTGCGATATCGAACTTAATGGTGCCATCAACAAGAACTCCCCGTACAGAAGTCTTTTGAGCTCCTGCGCGAACTTTGAGACGTAAAATACATTCTCCGCTTTTCTGTAATTTCATGCACGCTAAAGCAAGAAAATCTTTTTCCATTAGCGAAGCTGAGAAGCTCTCCATTGCTTAATCTTTGCATGATCTCCAGAAAGAAGAATATCTGGTACACGCATGCCCTGGAACTCTTCAGGACGTGTGTAATGAGGGTATTCGCGCTTGCGACCAAGTGCGGGAGAAAAGCTCTCTTCGCTTGCAGATTCCTCTTTCCCGAGCACGCCTGGAACATGCCGTGCCAATGCATCGATCAAGACCATCGCAGGAAGTTCTCCACCAGTCAGAACATAATCACCGATAGAAAGTTCTGCATCGATCCACCCATCGATGATGCGCTGATCGATACCCTCGTAATGTCCACAGAGAAGGATGATCCAAGGATGTTTCACTGCAAATTTTTCGACTGTGCGCTGCGTAAGACGCTTACCGCGAGGAGAAAGGTAAATAATGTATGGCTTCTTGAAACCTGCATCCTTCCCTTTCTTCAGCACATGTTCAATACACTGCACGATCGGCTCACACATCATCACCATGCCAGCTCCTCCTCCATACGGTGAATCATCTGCTTTTTTATGCTTCCCTGAAGCAAAACCTCGAATGTTGTGAAGATGGATCGAAAGAGCGCCAGATTCTTGCCCACGCTTGAGGATGCTCTCAGTCAAAGGACCGGAAAACATATCAGGGAAAAGTGTGAGAACGTCGAAACGCATGGAGAAAGTATAGCGATATATACCAGAAATCGGCTAAAGTTCGTTTGTGCCAATAACAATTGATGTTCTCCTACCGACGTATAACCCCAATCCTCAGTACTTAAAAGAGGCAATTGAGTGTGTGCTCAAGCAAACGTATCCACACTTTCAGCTCTTCATCCACGATGATGCTTCGCCAAGAGTCGACACTGAAGCCATCGTGCGACCATACCTCTCCGATCCGCGCATCAGATTTCAGAGAAGCACAAAGAATCTTGGAATTGGAGGAAATTGGAATGCGTGTCTCAAGCAAACCAAGAACCCTATCGTCCAATACATGTTCCAGGATGATCTCTGGGAGCCAGAATATCTGCAAACCGCAGTACAAGTATTTGAGGAACGATTGGATGTCGGCCTCGTCGCAATCGAGCATGAATATCGTATGGAAGGAGTATGTGCATCCTCAAACATGTACCAAGAAATCGTGACGATGAAGCACAGCGTCCTCACACAGCAATACTATGTCGGCACCGAGTTTCTCTCGCTGTGGCTCGAAATGGGCCTACACCCAAACTTCATCGGAGAACCAAGTTTTGTGATGCTCAGAAGAGGTCTGATGGAAAAGGTTGGAACTTTTCTCGAAGACATGCCACAAAATCTGGATAGCGAGTACTGGATTCGCTGTCTCCTACAAACAAATTGGCATTATGTACGACGCTCTCTTGGCGCTTTCCGCGTGCATAGCGCTGGTACAAGTGCTGTTAATCAGAGGGATGGAAAAGGTCTCTTTGATAGGTTTCGTTGCTTCGAAAATCTCATCTCGCTGCTCCCGCACGGAACATTAAGAACAATCGCACTCAGAGCTCAACGCAAAGCATTGGATGGCATGATGGAGAAATTCTTCACGCGTCTTACATCACAAGCATCTGTAAAAGTTGGAGGAAACCGTAGCCGCCTCATCGTATTTGCATGCAAGCATCCGCTACTGATTAGCCAGAGCCTGGCACGATGTGGATGGGGGAAATTTACAAAAAAGAATTCGTGAGAGTGGTAATATTTCATCGTAAATTAAGGAAATACTGATAATCGAAACATCCACCAAGGAGGGGCATGCGCCACCG
>CAYRWT010000019.1:0-12187 GCA_964428105.1 uncultured Candidatus Peribacteria bacterium | reverse complement strand
GGCCAGTTCCAGTTTGCAGCCGTGGCCGGTGCGGAAACGGATTACGCGCTCTTTGCCTTTCAAGTTCCATTAGCGGCAGCAGGTGGCGGCAACCGCAATCTCGTGATCCGTGGCGTGCGGATTGAAACTTTCAACATGGGCGCAGCCTCCGCCACCACACCCACGCTTTTACAGTGGGCGCTGGGGATTGGCTCCACCGCCGTGTCGCTTGCCACGGCAGATTCCAACACGGCAGGCACACGCTCGCCGCGCCGGGTGCCGCTGGGCATCCAGTCCATGCCGGTGGGAACGCCTATAGGTGGCGCATTAACACCCATCGACGTGAACCTTGATGCACCGCTCTATGTGGCGGCTGGCACCTTTGCCCATGTCATCCTTCGCATACCAGTGGCAACCGCCACCGCATCCCAGATCATCCGTGGGTTGGTGATGATCAACGGCTATTTCGAGTAACCAAACCCACCATCGCAACCACCACCGGCCATTGAGCCGGTTTTTTTATGTCTGGAGGAAACATGACGCAGGAGCAGGAAGCAGAACATTTGGACGTGCATGTGGCCGTGTGCGCGGAGCGTTACAAATCGCTTGAATATCGGCTGGATCGCATCGAGCGGGTGCTGTGGTGGTCAACCACCATCCTCATGACCGGCATGGGCGGCATCATCTTCAAACTTATAACATTACGGGGGATTTTATGATCACACTTCTCGGTGCCATTGTTGGCTTTATCAGCGCGGCGTTTCCTGATCTGCTGAAGCTATTCAAGGATAGTCAGGACAGAAAGCACGAGCTGACGATCCTGCGCCTGCAAATGGAGCAACAGGCGCAAGGCCACGCCAACCGACTGGAAGAAATCCATGTGCAGGCCGATATTGCCGAAAGCCGTGCCCTCTACAAAACCTTCTATTCCGGCATTCGCTGGGTAGATGCGTTGAACGGCACGGTGCGCCCAGTCATCGCGTATAGCTTCTTCGCTCTCTATGCGGTGGTGAAGGTGATGCAGTTCTCTGCTGATCTGCCGTGGCTGCTGTGGACGGAAGAAGATCAGGCGATCTTCGCAGGCATCATCAGCTTCTATTTCGGCCAGCGTGCCATGACAAAAGTGCGGGGTGGCAAATGAGACATGTCACACAGGAAGGCCTGAGCCTGATTAAGCGCTTCGAGGGCTTTTCTCCGACGATCTATCTGGACGCAGCAGGCCTGCCCACGATTGGCTATGGGCATTTGCTGCGCCCCGGTGAAGCGGAGATGTTCCGGCGCGGCATCAGCCACGAGGCAGCTATCGCGCTTTTAATCAAGGATGTCGAAGCCGCCGAGCGTTCGGTGCTGCGCATGATCACCGTTCCACTCACCAACGGCCAGTTCGATGCGCTGGTGTCGTTCACCTTCAATCTGGGCGGTGGGGCGCTTCAACGCTCCACCCTCCGGCGCATAGTAAACCGCGAAGAGCATGACGATGTGCCTGCCGAATTCCTGCGTTGGGTCTGGGCTGGCGGAAAAAAGCTGCGCGGATTGGTTAGGAGGCGTGAGGCGGAGGTAGAGAATTATGAACGCTGATATACCATTCTTTTAACTCTTCAATTTGCTGTTCATTCCCCAATTCTGAAGCTCTTGGTTCCAACAACTCACAAAGCGCATCTTCTATGGAACGCCATGGGTGTTCTTTATCTCTAGCTGGGTTAAGCCTATTGCGAATCATTTCTTGAATTTCAGACGCCTCATCACTTGTTAGAACCTCTTTATGTTCAATATAGAGCATTCTCAGTGCCAACTGCCGATACTTTAATTCTCTAAACTCACGGGCGATTCTGGCGCGGTCTTGCGGCTGGGAGTTTCGAAAGGATGCTGCTAACTTCTCGTCTTCCTTTGACGGGAATCCTTCATAGATTTTCTGCTCCAGTTCTTCACCCACAGGCCATGCTTTCTCATTGGCTTTTGTAGTGGCGATAATCTTATCACATGCTGCCTTGTCATGGTTTAGGTAAATGGAATGGTTTTGTTCTTCATTCGATGGCTCTAAGCCGAAGAACTGCTTTGCTTCCTCTTGAGTAAAAACGGTTGGAGCCTTATTGAAAGTTATCAGGCGAGTATTTTTTTGTATTTCCTCCGGTTTGGCTATTACTCCCTCAGTGCCAATGTTGCGCCAGTCATACCCTAATTTTGCTATAATTGTTTGTGCAGGTGTTCCTGTACGATCACGTTCTACATTCTGACCAAACCATGCAGAAGATTTTCCTTTGGTACTCTCGAATACAAGAAGCGGCTCATCTGATAGAGAAACAGAAGCTGCTCCGGATTTTGTAGAACGCTTTAACAATGCAGACCATAGATCGGGGAGTCGTTCTGAAAACATTTTTGCTATGAAGATGGTCGCTTCAACATCATTTAGCGCATCATGTGCATTGGTGTGGTTAAAGCCGTTTAAGGGTGCAAGTTGGTCAAGTTTTAAGGTAACTTTTCCATCACTGTTCTTTGGCCAAACAAACGAATCCAAGAAGAAATGAGATGCAATACGCATCATTGGCAACAGGTCGCAACGCTTGTTGTTATTTGTTACCGTCATATAAGGTGGATGCAGGGTTTGCCATAATGCTCGGTGTAGGAATTGTTCGTCAAAAGTCAGTGAGTTGTAGCCGATATAAGTGGCAGGCGACCAAGAACTCAATTTCTTATGTATTGCCGTCATCATTTCAAAGAATGTCGGCAGCGTTTTATCTGTCAATACGCTGATTGGCGTTCTGGTAACCAGCATTGCCGTTGGTGATGGAACTACCCACGGCAAAAGCTGACATCTTATTTCAAAGCGATCAATCTCCTTAAATTGCCCATCCGTATGGATAGCCGCAAACTGCAATATCTGATCGAATGCAGCATTAATTCCTGTGGTTTCTGTGTCGTAGAATATAAACATCGCGTCTATTTTTTCTTCTCAATAGCTAGATTATTCACAACTAGGGTTGTCCCGACAGGAAACCCCGGAGGTAAATTCTTAAAATCGTGCGAGCGCGTTCCACTTTGGTGCGCGTGTAGCCTTTGCAGTGGCAATTCTACTATCTGCGCGTTTGTTAATTTTGCGCCGGAGTGCTGGTACACCGTTCTTTTGAAAGAATCTCTATAAGGGCTTACAGCTAATGAGCCACCATAGTACCCGCAATTGCAGATGATTACGTTGCAGAAAACCGTTCGGGATATAGACTGCGCTATGTGGTCAAACGACGTTATATCTTTGTTGTAAGCAAGCACAAAGAGAGTCTGCACCTTATTCCGATACAGAACGATGCGGTCTAAATCCATAAAGTCGTAACATACGGCGACACCAAATGTTCCAAAGTCAGGGCTTTCAAATAACCAGACAGTCGGATGCGACTTAAAGTTTACGCCCAAGGCATCCAATTTGTTCTTTTCTTCTGGGGCGGCATAGGTTTTCCCCACGCGCCTGATTTCCGTGCGGCGAGCAATCTTTTTCCCTCTAATTCTTTTGGGAACAATAACGATGACTTCGTTGGAAACTGCTGGCGTAGCCTTGCCTTCGATCTTGTAATCAAGCCCAGCAATAATAATAGATTCCATTGCCTCGGCGGAACGCTTGAGTTTGTTTTCATATCCAAGGGGGACGGATAACTCAGGCAGTAAAACAATGTCCGGCTTTTTTTCTAAAGCGTGCAATGATGCAAGATAATGGCGAATTTCTTTTTTTGCTCGCTTTTCCTCTAAATATGACATCCGCACAGTATCTTCCCAAGCAGCGCCAGTCTTCCATGCCGCTTCATAATCTAGGGAAGTTTGTATTATTCCAACATTCAGTGTTTCTTTAAGCATCAGTATCCTCCTCTGACTCTCCGCTTGCAGAAACGGCAAAATCACTGAGCCTAAATGGTATTAGCTGCCTTGGCTGGTGCATTGATACAGTAAGTTGGTTCTGACTGAGAATGTCCTGAGCATTGCGGATTGCCGCCACCAAATCATTTACGTCATTCAGTAATGGCGGGTCATATTGCATATCATTTGCGGAACCGCCATCTTCGAGACCAAATAAATCAGGCAATCTTGCAATCAGCCTGCTTTCGGCACTTCGTGGGTCAATACACCCTTCAATAAGCAAAAGAGTTGGCGATGAAATCGCCAATGAACGGAACACTCGTGCGCGTGGAATATCCAAGACTCTTTCATTGCCGCGAACATTCCATTCGATTGGCGCGTCATGATTGCCGCAAAGCAACCCTAGTAGCAACCGCCCAATGGCACCAAACTGGTTTTCCCTTTTCAGCCAAATGTCATCGGCGAAATCTTTATGGCTATGATAGCGATAATCTAAAAGAGAATACTCAGATTCAGCAAATTTAATCGGCGGCGATTTTTCTATATGAGAGCGCCATTTCTCCCAGCTTAGATGTAGGGCATTTTCTGGCACCGCCATCCACTCTCGCGGTATCAGAATATTTTGTGGATGGATTCTTTCCAATGGAACTGGTGCTGCTCCAACTTCTAATTTGGGTTCAATAACCTGTCGTATTATTTCCAAAGCAGTCCATTCGCTTTTGCGAGGGTCAAATGGTGAGCAATCATCGCTGTTTATGTATCTTGTCCATTCTGCGATGGAGATATGCGTTTTTGATTCCGCCTCAAATACACGAACGGCGCGCATGAATGCGGTTTTACGAACTTTTTTGGTTCCCTTAATCCATTCAGGATTATTTTTGAGAATGTCATAAATCCAACCCGAATCATCCTCTCTGGAAGTGGATTTAGAAGACACTAAATATTCCCACGCCTTCTTAGGAAAGGCCTCTGGATAAAGGCGTATTGCCCGCTGGTCGGATACCTTTCCGTAATCAAAACCGCGTCCAAAAATGTCCCATAAGCCAGTATTGTGATAATCGGTGCGGAGATGGTGTTCCGCAAGGTATGCCCAGTTGCCGGCACTATATCCGGTTTTCTTTAACCAAACTGACGAGTTGTCTTCTAAGGCAGGCGCATCATGAAATTTGGCCACTTCAGCAAATTTGCAAGACAGGATCTGTAAGCCGCTCTGTTTCAGGTACTCAACTGCTACAGCGATGGATACGGTATATTCACGACGCGCCATTTTATGGAACCATGATTCGTTAGCGCCATTGGTGCTAAATAGTTTTTGCTCAATGCTCGCAATATCCTCAAGGTGTCTGATTGCCGCCTCTTGGTCTGAACGCAAACTGGCTGGGGTAGTGCATACCCGTATGGCCTTCATGATGTTCTGTGCAAGAATTTGTAGCGTAAGGCTGGAGTAATAATCAGCCCAGACGCTACACCCTTGCTCCCTTAAACCGTCTATCCATTCTATTATTTGCCGTAGCCCATGATGGCCTGTCAGTAGGCAGTATTGGTGGAGCCGGAAAAAGAGCCTAGCCTTGCCAGGATGTTCTTTCATCGCGTGGATGAGAAGGCCGAAACAGCGGGTAAGGTGACCTTTTTCCTCATGTCCAAGCTTCTTTATTTGCTCATTAAGCCGCTCTGATTGCTTATTATATCGCTCAGTCAGAACCTGTATCTTCTTTGCGTTTTGTTCAGGGTATTTTCCAAGTGTTTGAAGCTCACGCTCCATTTTGACGAGTTCTCTATGCGTATCTACTATCCCATCCGCCTCTTGAATAAGCATGGGAGCAAGAGTTGCTATTTGCCCAGCAGCAAATGCTGCGCGGGTGTCGGGACGAATTTCACGCTCAGGAATGTCTGCAAGCAGCAGCCATTCTAAATCTTTTAAGCGGTCTTTAAGATCATGGTCATCTAAAACATTAGTGTTCTGGCCAGCAATTATTGAAACTTTTTCCAGAGTTTTTGTCAGTAGTTTTGTTGGGTTCGTTCCATCTATTTTGGTGTCTGCCTGCGCTGCTTTTAGCGCCTTTTCTTTTTTCTTAACTACAATAGGGCTGGCGCTCAGATTCTTAGATAGTTTAATCCATTCTGATAGGCTTTCCGGGTCGCTTTTATCTTCGTTGACCTTTGCTCCGAGCTGCTCAGTCACCAATTTTTTGTACCACTCAATCCACTCGCACAATTTATCGAACTCATACGTCAGAATGGTGTGGTCATCAACAAACCTGAAGTGTGCGATAGTTTTGTCTGCTTGGATTTTCTCATTTACTATTTTGTCAACAGTAAGCATTGCAGCGTTAGCAAGAAACCCGGCAGCAAATAGTCCAGTGGGTAGGCCTTTGACGTACTTTCCCTTAAATGGTGGATCTACATTTATGAGAACAGGCGCAGAAATATCGCTTTTATCTAATGTGAATTTGAGCATACTTTTCAGCAGCGATTCCAGCTTTCCGTCTGGAGTATTTGCGCCTTGCGCCAGCAAAAGCCCTGCTAAAATCTTTTCAGCGTGAATGCTTGGATAAAACTGTTTTAGGTCAATCGAGGCATAATACAGGTCTGTGTTATTATTCTGTGGTCTATTCCAGAAATCATTATCGAGATATGGTAAGCCTTCTTTAGATGCGGCTTCAATCGCACGCTGATCTGGCTCTGATTCTTCACTTTTTGTAATAGGCCGAGCCATCGTTCTGGCGGTTAGAGAGATGTGCTTCCTAAATAATGGCCAGCTATGTTGGAACTTTTTATAGAGATGGCCGCTGGCGTGACGGTAGGGACCGACTTCCAGCTTAGATTCCTGATGTTCTTCTTCGTACCATGCGGCACGATATAGCCTATTGCCATAGCTCCATGCTGGCATTTCATCATCCAGTTCAGGACCCAGCGCATTGGCTATCGCTATCCATGCAACTTGGTCATCAACTGCAATATGGTAATATTGTCGATCAATACACTCCCCATCTTTAATCTTCTTGGGGCGTGGAACAGGGCGAATAGGCTGCAATTTATATCGCCCATTCCTGAATTGCCGCTCAATTCTTTGCAGTCGATTTTCTAGGTCTAATTCAAATTCTAACAACTCACCTTGGTTTATATAACCATCAGCCATTCGGTAGAGCCGCTTGGCTTTGCGCCATGCGTAATAAAGATTCTCTGGCAGCAGCAGGCGCTCGTATGGGGTCATGCCAACCCTCGCTTCTCTTTTAAGTATTCATTCAGGTCAGTTGCTGTAGTGGATGGTAGCTTTTTGCGAATGGAAACAACGCCGTATTGATTCAATTCTTCCCGCAGCTGTTGCGCTCCTTTTTCGCCTTTCTCATCCCAATCTAGCAGTATCTCCACTTCCTTTTTTCTCAGTGCTCGAATCTGGTCTGGTGTAAATTTTGCTGACCATCCCATCATTCCAACGGCAGAATACCCCAGCTCTATGGCGGACAACGTATCAATAACTCCCTCGCAAATAGCGAAAGGCCGTTTGGAGGTCTGAGTTATGGCATCTACGTTGTAGATTCTCTTAGGTAGAAAATTTAAGTTCCTCCACTTTCCATATTGCTCTGCTCCTTCTAATGCCCGTGCTTGCAAGTAAACAGCCTTACCGCTTTCCCAGAACGGGAATATGATGGAGTTCCAAGGGAAGATTATGCGGGAAACCTCTGTAGTTGATTTTTGGGTCAAAAGACCAGCAGCATGGATGCGCTCATAGCCAAATTTGCCGAACAGCTTTGGAAGAAGACTTTGGCGCGGCATCTGCGCGACCTTGAAGGCCTCTATCGTTTCTAACGTGATTCCTCTTTCAATGAGATAATTCTTTCCGCTTTCTAAGAGAGGGCATAGCGTTAATAGGAAGGCATATACATCGTAATGCTCGCCACTATCACGGACTTCAGCAGGCTTTCTCAATTCTTCACTTTTAGTTTTTACTGCTTTCTTAGCCGTTCTAGTGCTCCCGCCATTACAGGCTTGGTTTTCTAACCATTGCTTTGCAGCTAGGAAGTCCATTCCCTTGTATTCTTTTACAAAATCTATAGAGCCACCCTTACGTCCGCACCCATAACAAATCCAGTGTGTTCCTGATGCTTTAACTTCAAAAGACGGGTTCTTATCTTCATGGTCAGGAAATGGGCAATGCGTGCTACCTCTTTTTGGAAGCGTCACCCCAAGCCACCCTGCGACCTGCTGGATAGGTGTTTTATTTAGGGTTTCCGTGGTTTCTTTATCGATCATAAAAGTAGGCTGCCTAATTAATCTTCCGGCTCTCTTCGACGCTCACCACCGTGTCATAGAGTCCGTAATGGGTAAGCCCTTCATGGCTCTCGATACCAGTGTAACGCAGAGAAGCATCTTCATAGCGCCGGAATGCAAATACCGCCTGATTCATGTGCTCAGTATTGAAGACGCGTAGTTTTACAAGCAGGTGGAAGTCCTTAACTGTAAGACCAGTTACAGCCCGAAAAAGATCAGGCTCAATTTTTGTAATGACGTCCTGTAGAGTGTTTTCACGAAAATCCGTTAGATACATGAATGCTGGAATGCGAGTGGCAAATTTTATCAACTTTTCCTGAACCAATTTGCGCTTACTCTTAAACTCCTTTTCCTCAGCGCTAAGTTCCTTTTTCTCTTTTGCCGATAACTCTTTTTCTTTGGCTTTATTCTTCAGTTCTTTGATTTTCTCTGCTTTATTGATGATGGTTTCGATCACATTGTCACCCAATGCACGCCAGCCCTCAATCCGCTCTACAGCCTCCATTGCTTCTTTATTTTCGAGTACGCGCCGCAAAGTGTCGTTATCTACGTTTACCAACAAAGCACTTTCCCATTTTCGGGCAAGCAGCGTACCTGTTGTTCCAGCCATGGCAATGTCTAGAATCCCACCCGCATCAATCTGCGTCATGTGTGATCCATCGTAGGCAAGAACTGGAAGGAAGCTAACAAGTTCGCGAACAGCGGCCTCCGGATTTGCCTCACCCGGTGCAAGACCAATTCCATAGTCGCTTAATTGTCTAAGTGCGCGAGTCGGAGCAAAGTCAAACACGAAGCAGACTGGCTTCAGAATCAATTCTTCATTTGGGTTGTCACCGTTTGGATTCTTTATGCTCCATGGGGATTGGACTCGAAAAGCCGCTTGGAAATAGGTTTCTGGGCTTTTCAGGTTTCGTAGCATTAAAATACTCGACCACTGTGCTACAGTCACACCTGTGGTTAGCTTTCCGCAAGAAAGGGTAATGGATTTTGTATTAAACCCAGAACCAATAGCCTTTCGTACAGGCGGGAGAGCTTCAAGACCAATACCCGCTTGTATGCCTGCTGCCGAGATCACTGTATAATCGTGCCAGAAAGTATTGTGTCGTTCAGCCAGCAAGTTTGCCATAGCATGACAAGCGGCTACATTTGGAAGAAACCAAAAAGAGTGCTGTAAATAGGGCAGAAGACGATCGTCTGAATATGGGAAAGGTGGTCGCGATCCAGTTTTCAACTGTTCATGCGTTTTAGGAGCATACTGACCCCTAATAATATCCAGCCACTTTTGAACATCACTTTTATGTTTGAATTGCGCTTTCTTTCCTTCTCCAGCTGCTTCAAAGAAAGCATTAAGATCAAACTCATCGAATTCACCACCGCTTGCGATAGCCACTAATTCATCAGGCATTTGGTATGTGAGAAGTCGCAGCTGTGGCAGTGAACCGTATGGGTTTCTTTTTCCCGGATGATCTTCTGCAAACTGTGCCTTGGCACGCTGTTCGTCCGTATATGTCCAGTTGAAGATTTGCTCTTCTATGAATTCACCTGTAGCCAGAGCCTTAAAGGGTGTTCCTGAAAGGTAGAGATATGCTCTTGTAGTAATCGGAAGAAATTCTCCTGATAAGCCAGAAAGGTCTTCATTAACACCATCAAGCCCTGTGCCATATTCTGCAGCAGATTCCTTATGGGCATCAGCTTCACCTTCAAATAATTCCTTCGCGGTGTCGCGCCATGCACCAAAGTGATATTCATCAAATACAACCAAGTCCCAGTTTACCGCATGAAGCCACTCATTTTTTGCCTTGATCGTTCCGGTTGCTCGGTCACGGCCAAGCAAGTCCTGAAATGAACCAAAATAAACAAGGGGGTTATTTGGCGAAATCTCGGTTGGGTCATTGCCAGATTTCTGAGATAGATACTGCCAACCCTCAAAATCCGTATGACTCTCCAAATCTGTCTGCCAAGCATCTTCTACTGCTGGTTTGAAGGTGACAACCAGAACTCGCTTTGCGCCTAATTTTTTGGCGAGTTGGTATGTAGTGAAGGTTTTGCCAAATCGCATTTTGGCGTTCCATAGGAACCTTGGTGTGGCCTTATTATTCTCAGCCCAAATACTCTGGAAATAATCAAAGGTTTTATCCACTGCGGCTTTTTGTTCTGCGCGAGGTGGAAAAGTTTGATCACGAGTTCCAGAAATTTTCTGCCTTTTGCGCAGCGCATTGATAACTGCCTGAACGTCTTTCACTGTGCAGCGAACCCACTCTAGCTGAGTGTTTACAAAACCCTTTTTAACAAGAGCCGCTCGCACTTCGTGATCACTGATAATGCTGCCATCATCGCGTTCAGCACTTTCATCAAGGAGAATGGTGGCTTTTATTGCCGCTGTCTTAGTTTGCTCCGCAACGCGCTGTTTCACATCACGAGTGGTTTGCCCAATTTTTAAGAGATTATGGTGTGCAACATCGTTAATCGCATAGGCATAAATGCGAGGACGAGCCAATGGCTTTGGAGCAAGAATTTCATCGATAGGCCTACTCATCATTGTCACCCATTGGTCGAATTACGCTCTCAATAAACTGAGCTTCATCTTTGGTGATTCCGTATTTTTCAAATAGTAGGTCGTCAGTCCAAGTTTTATCCCAAGACTGTTGTGGAACCCATGTATATGTGGAACGCAGAGCATCTTGCGTAATTTTACGAAGTGATACAAGAAAGCGAAACAGTCGCGTCCTATAATAACTTGCAAAGCTTTTGGCCTCTTTTTCAGATCCAAACGGCGATACTGCTAAATATGATTGAGTGCAGACTGAGGGTGGTGCTGCAATAATTTCTTTTCCAAGAATTTGATGAGGAAGTGATTCTCCAGCCCCATATGCTTTCGGAACATAAACTTTCCAAACATCAATCGTACTGGTATTTTTCCTAATATCGGCACGTTTCATGTATCCAATTGTGCGCTTACTCTTTGAAATTAAATGAAGTGCAATTTTTCCTTCGCTATTTTTCTGTGTCCAATCCTCAAAGTTTGTTGCGATTCCATATGGAGTATCACCCGAAACCAGATCCAAAACTGAAGGTTCTTTTTTATCTATAACTTTTCTTAATATACCAAGGGCGCGTTCATCCCGGACGAAAATATCAAACTCACCGAGATTTCGATTTATTTGTATATGCTCTTCACCCGATGAAATTCTGATGACATTGCAATTGCTTTTGTGATCACGATCCCAAAGGAAGTAGCAAACACCGCCTTTGATTTGAACTCCGGGAAAAGCCTCACTCGAATCAGGAAAATCTACAATATTTCTTAAATTTCCCTCATTAAGCATCCATGCTCTAAATTCATCAAGTCCACGCCCTCCAGCCATCCAACGCGATGGGATAACCATACTTAGATATCTCGGCTCAAGATTTTTTGCTTGTTCAACGAAAAGATGATAAATAGATGAGTCACTGGAGCCACCGGCACCACCAGCCATCTGGTAGGGAGGGTTCCCTATAATTACGTCAAATTGCATTTTGCCTCCAAAAATCTCATCGATTCTTTGTTTAATGTTGTCTGTATGTATGAATGCGTAAGCATAAGTTTCTAGTTCATCCTTGCGGTCAAAAAGCGCTTTGGGCGCACCACAAAATTTGCATTTGTTACCTTCCCAAGTGTGTTCCATTCGCTCAAACCATATATTGCCAGAGTCACTTTTGAATGACTGAGCAATAGAGTGCTCCCCTTTGGCGTGTTTGCTGCAATACACGCTGCGTCTTGCAAGCAGGCTCGTCAGCTGAGTAATAGCAATCCCGAAAACCTGTTTGGTGAGGATATGATCCACGCGCTTTTGCAAATCTGGGATTTCGTCTTTTAATCCATCGGTTAAACGACTGGTGATCTCGCGCAGAAACACACCGCTTTTTGTAAATGGATCAAGGAAGCGAACCGATTTATTCGCCCATAAATTCGCGCCGTTATTGTCTTCTGCCCATGCTGCGGCGAGGGTATCTAGCATCCTGTTGGCAAACTCTGGTGGCGTGAATACCTCGTCGTTGCTTAGGTTGGCGATACAGGTCAGCACATCCGGATTTCTGCCGCGCAAGGTAAAGCTGG
>CAYRWT010000018.1:0-13207 GCA_964428105.1 uncultured Candidatus Peribacteria bacterium | reverse complement strand
GGGATCATCTTCAGTATCGTTCTTCAGCTCAAACGATCGAGTGCCCCTCTACAACAAGATTTAAGTGGAGAAGTAACAAGACTCCAGAAAGATCTAGAAGCTGAGAGAGCGGAAAAGAACAAACTTGCCGGGGGAAATAAGCAGCTCTTTGCAGAGCACGAGAGGCTCAAAGCGGAGTTTCAATCCCTCGGAAAAGAAAAAGATCAGCTAAAAACTACACTGACGAAATTTGAAGCAGGGCGCGAAACCCAAGAAAAAGAACATCGAAATATGATCGAGAAATTGGAATCAGCACAACAGGCACTTCGCGATGAACGCCAGAGAGTGATCCAGGCTGATGAGGAGAGGAAGAAAACTGCGGAAGAAGAGCGTGATCGTCTTTGGAATGAACACGAGAATGCTGTCATCGCACATTTACTCGAGCTCTGTAAACAGCCACAGTTTCAATTTACATGTTTTTCTAACTCCAATCTGCCAGAGAAGTTTGATGGCAGCCTAAAGCCAGATTTTTTGATCGAGTTCCTGGGACAATATGTAATCTTCGACGCAAAAGCTTCGAAAGCGCAGAGTTTGCAAACGTACATCGATGACGCTGTAAAAAAGACTGCAGAGAAAGTGCGAAAGAACAGTAGCATCTATCCTCACATCTTCCTCGTGGTACCTACAGAAGCAATCTCTGAGCTGAAGAAACTCATCTACGCAAAAGATGAGTACTACTTCTATATCGTCTCGCGCGAAGCACTTGCTCCTATCCTCGCTTCACTAAAAAGAATCTCCACATACGAACTTGCCGAAACTCTTGATCCACAGAAGCGCGAGAACATCATCAATATGATTGCAGAACTCGCTTCACACATCGGGCTACGTAATGCACATGAAATCCTCCTCACAAAAATGGGTGCAGATACCCTTGAGCGCATCCATATGATGGACACCGAAATCGCAAAAGAGATCGAGCAAAAGCAGGCGGAGAAAAAACCTTCCCAGCTTTCAGCTTCTGATATTAAGCGTCTTGCAAGCAGCATTGCAGAGCAAAATATCGAGCTCCATCATATCGTTGCTCCAAAAGCGGCAGTAAGTAAGAAGGCGATGGAAGAAGCGATGCAGCAGTTGGTGTAAAAATATTTCTAGAGATTTTTTAGGAGCTGCACCCTTCTATAGAAGAATAGGTATCGTATCCAAGAATGAAGGCATTTGAGAATTTGCTGTTTATTCATTATAATAAGACTCTTAAAACTATGCCTAAACTCTTAAGAACTACAGCACAACTACTCCTGCTTACACTTTTAGTCCCAGTGGTGCAGGCACATACAGACCACAACGTTCAAAATTCAGGAACGCAAAACTTATTGTACGTTGTTATGCACGAAAATAGAGATAACCACAGAGAAGCTATTCCACACAACGATACAACAACGTCTTCTCAGGCCTGCGACGATCATCCTACTGAAGTAGAGATCGTAGCTAGCTTCAAAAATGAATTCGTTAGTCAATCGGAGTCAACCACTTCCCTAACAAATAAAGTTGTATCAACTCCAATAACAAAGCATGCAACTGTATTTTCTTATAGGGAATTACAAGAAAATTCTGTTACAAATAATCATCATCTCCTAGTTTTGAGGAACTAAAATACTCAAACTTTCATATGTGTCGCCGCTCTTCTGCGGAGGCATTTGCTGGCTACGCCAGTATTCTATTTTTCTTTTTCTCTGTTATGCGTGCATTCTCATTTCTTACTCTTTCATTGTTCACTCTCAGTCTTACCGCGTGCAACAATGAAGTTCAAGCTACAAAATCTGCAACTACTGAATCTTTCACTCAAGAAAAGCAAAAGAAGACCGATTCCGTGGTAGTAAGCTCAATCTCTATCGATGACCATCATGCTGGAGAAAAAAATGTTCAACCACACGATGATGCTCCTGCGGCCTCAGAACACACGGATAACACAGATGAACCGGCGCATGGTCACGTCTCATCGCATGATGATAGCAACGAGCCGCCACATCGACACTAGTATTTCTTTCTCAACTATAGCTATGCAATCTTTTCTTTCTTTTCTCAGGCTGTTATGGGAGAAACGGCCTCCCACTCTTCGCTGGTTCACAGTCAAAATAGCTTCTGCAGCTGGGATTTTTTCCATTACTAGCTTGTTCATCACCTTTCTCGTCACACAAGGAAACGCAGTAGCAAGCCCCGGTCATGATGGAGGTCATGAGCGCTCAGATGTGACCAGCACAACTTCAAGTTTCCCCATTGTCACAGTCGAACAGCCAAAAAATGCCGATAAAGTCCACATTACTATAGAAGCGGCAGGAGTGGTCTTCGCACAGCAACAGGCGGATCTCTACCCTTCGCAGGATGGCGTTATCCAATCTCTCTCCGCAAACCTCGGCAGTCGCGTGAGTCAGGGACAAGTTCTTGCCTTGCTGCGACCTGATCAAAGCCAGCAACAATTAGTTGCCGAAATTACTTTTAAACAAAAAGAACTGGCGATTGCCAAACAGCGAGCATTGCTGAAGATCGATTCTCATCTCCGAACGACGGAGGAGGAGCGCAAAGCGGAATTGAACCGTATTGATGCTGAAATTGTAGGATTGCAGGATATTAAAAAACAGACATTGCAATCCATGCGCAACGCAGCAAACGATCTACTTGAGAGTGTCAATGAAATGCTCTTCACGAGATCAGATGGGTTATCAAATTATTTGAATAACAGCGCAAACGACTATTATCGACGGCTGGAAGTTTTCCCAGGTTTCGGGAGTGACTATGCAGTTCGAGAAAAATTTGAATACAAGCTGCTTACCCTGAAGAACATGTTGGCATCAGGAAAATCTGAACCTGTCGAGATTGTTACCGTTGCAATAACAATTGGTCAGGAAGCGCGTCAGATCGCATTGCGCATCTCCGAGACTCCTTCATTCCCAGGAGATGAAGTAGACCGCATCCGAAAAGAAATTGGCGAAGTTACCGATCATCTTTTGGAGTCGACGACGGAACTGACGAGGAGTACTTCAGCGCTTGCTTCTTTAGAGGCAGAGAAACGAAAGATTCGTGCCAGAACGGAAAGAGAAATCGTGGATGTGAAGGGAGGAAAGCAGAATGCAGACCTGGATACTGAAATCATCGCGGCAGAGATTGTACGTCTGCAGCAACAAGTGGGAGCAGGCAGAACTATCGTCGCACCTTTTTCAGGCATCATTACGAAAAGATATGTGAATGCCGGAGAGAGTGTCACATCGGAAAAACCTGCTTTCAATCTCATCAATGACCGAAGCAAATACATCCGCTTCAATATTTCCGAAGTTGATCTACCATTTGTGAAGATTGGAACAACTGTCACCTTTTCACCGACATCAGCTCCTTCTGAAAAATTCATCGCAGTCATTAAGCGCATTGCACAAGCTGTGGACCCTGATTCGCGTACAATTCAGATAGAAGCAGATGTGCCGACTCAGCCAAACGCTCAGCGCATCCTCTCACAGATGACGGTTCGTGTGCAGGTACCGGTGAGTCAAGATGAATCTCTCCTTGTTATTCCTGAAACAGCACTTCAATTGAGCAAGAACTCGAGCACGGTCTGGACAGTCAGCTCCGATGTCACAGCTGTTTCGAGGCAAGTGAAAATTGCTTACATCCATAGCGGATACGCTTTCATCAAATCCGGCCTTACAGCCAGAGATTGGATTATCGTAAAATCACCAGTTGTGCTGACGGAAGGTTTTGCTATTGATACAAAAGTTTCTGATACTCCCTCGCATTTATGAATCTCTTTGATCGCATCGTACGAGAGGTACTAACTCGCCGTATTACGGTGTTGGCGGTAGCAGGAATCCTCCTCGTCTACGGCTCATATGTAACTATCACATCACCGGTAGACATCTTGCCGGATCTCAATAGACCAACGGTTACGATTTTCAGTGAGGCCAAGAATCTTGCAACAGAAGAGGTGGAAACATTGGTGTCTCTTCCCATCGAATCTGTGATGAATGGTGCTCCCGATGTGGAGCGTGTCCGTTCGATCTCCGCGCCAGGTCTTTCGCTCGTGTTCGTAGAATTCGACTGGGGGAAAGATATTTATCTTGCTCGTCAGATCGTCTCTGAAAAAATTAATAGTGTTGCACTGCCGCCGGGAGTGGACCCAGAACTTGGACCCATCTCCTCCATCATGGGAGAGATCCAGCTCATTGGCCTTGGCAGCAAAAGTGGTGAGACAAATCCTCGTTACCTCCGAACTCTCGCTGATTGGACAATACGTCCGAAACTTCTTACTCTTCCTGGCGTTGCGCAGGTCACGGTACTCGGTGGAGAGATTCAGGAGTACCAAGTTCTTGTCGATCCAGTAAAACTTGCTAACGCGCAACTCACTATTGCGCAACTTGAGCAGAGGCTTGTAGCTATTGCAGAGAATAAAAGTGGCGGATTTGTCGCAACAGATACAACGGACTATCCCATCCGTATTCTCGGACGAAGTTCCGACATCAATGTTCTTTCAAATACGGTGATTGCCGAGCATGAAGGAACACTTGTGTATGTACGTGACATCGCAACTCTACGCAAAGGCGCACAAGTGAACTCTCGCGGCGGAGCAAGTATCAACGGAAAACCGGGAGTTGTGATGAGCATTACGAAGCAACCTGGGATCAATACTATAGAACTAACAAAGCAAGTTGAGGAGGCGCTAGTGTCTCTTGAAAGCACCTTGGGCAAAGATGTACAAATCTACACTGATCTTTTCAAGCAGGAAAAATTTATCGAAAATGGGATCGACAATGTCATTGATGCGACACGTGATGCAGCGTTTTTTGTGATTATCATTCTTATCCTCTTTCTTGGAAATATCCGCGCTATCGGCATTACGCTCACAGCTCTACCGTTCTCATTTATTGGTGCCATTGTCATCCTTCGTTGGTTTGGGATCGACATTAACGTGATGACGCTTGGAGGTCTTGCTGTTGCGGTTGGAGAACTGGTCGATGATGCTATAGTGGATGTAGAAAACATCATCAGGTGGCTGAGGGAGAATTCAAAACGCAGTTCGCCGCTTTCTACATACGAAGTCGTCGTGCGGGCAAGTTCAGAAGTGCGTGGTTCGATTGTTTTCTCGACTGTTCTTATTGCCATAGTCTTCTTGCCGCTTCTCTCCCTTTCGAATATCGAGGGACGCTTACTTGCACCATTAGCACTTGCTTACATCATCGCACTCATCTGCTCGATGGTGGTAGCTCTTACGATCACTGTGATTCTGTCGTTCTACATGCTTCCTGGCTCAAAAATGATTCGGGAACATCGGGAAACATGGCTCGTACGGCACATCAAGCAATGGGCGGAGCCAATCATACGCTGGAACATCACACGCCCAAAAGTCGGCATTATGATCATTCTCATTTCACTTGGAGTGACAACACTGATGTTCATGCGAGCGGGAAAAGAATTCCTGCCACCATTCAATGAGGGAACACTAACCATTACCGTAGCCTTGCCACCTGATGCTTCTATTCTGCAATCCAACGATGTGGGCGGTTCCGTGGAGCAAGCGATCTTGGGCGTCAAAGGCATCAAATCAGTTGCCAGACGTACGGGACGAGCGGAAGAGGACGAACATGCCAATGGTGTTAACATCTCAGAGTTGGAAGTAGATATCGATTCATCCGGTGACTATGACAAGGATGAAATCATCGCTGAAATTAAGGAGGCATTCACGAAAATTGATTTACGTGGCGCAAACGTGAGCATCGGACAACCGATCTCGCACCGTATCGAACATCTACTCTCAGGCGTACGTGCACCGCTCGTTATCAAACTTTTCGGCCCAGATCTTGATGAACTCCAGACCTATGGGCAGCGCATACGCGACATGCTTGCTCAAATTCCTGGCACGTTAAATCCTGTGGTTGAGCAGGAAGTGGCAGTACCACAGGTCGTGATTACTCCCAATCGTGAACGAGCCGCACAGTATGGCTTTGTCTTCGGAGAACTTACAGACATTCTGGAAATACAACTTTCGGGGAAGAAAATTGGGCAGATTTTCGAAGGGTCTAGAAGATTCTCATTTGTGCTACGTCTCAACGAAAACTCAGTGCGTTCACCTGAAGATATCGGACGTCTACTCATCCGTACTCCACGAGATACCGTTGTACCACTCTCGGCGATTGCGGATATCTCCATTAAGGATGGCCGAAGCAGTATCAGTCATGATAACGGCCAGCGCCGCCTCGTTATTTCTTCCGGCATTCTCGATGGAGATAGCGTCACAATCATTGAGACGCTGAAAGGAAAGATTCAGAATGAGCTAAAGCTGCCTCAAGGCTATTTTCTCAGTTATGAAGGCACATATAAGAGTCAGCAAGAGTCTTCGCAAAAACTACTGTTCTTCAGCTTCCTTGCCCTCATCGCCATTGTCGGCTCGCTCTACTTCAAGTTCCGATCTATGACCTTCGTTTTTCAGGTACTCATGATCATTCCTGTAACGTATCTTGGAGCAATGATTGGCATTCTCCTCACGGGGAACGTCGTAAACCTCGCAAACCTTGTAGGTCTCATTTCGCTCCTAGGACTCTCTGCTCGAAACGGCATCCTACTTATTGAACACTGGATCTACCAAGCGACTGAGGGGAATGTGCCCTTCAGCGAAGAATTGATCGTAAAGGGGAGCTTAAATCGTATTACACCTATGCTTATGACATCACTGACAGCAATGCTTGCGCTTATTCCTCTGATTCTGGGTGCTGGTGAACCAGGCAAAGAAATACTGAGTCCTCTCGCAGTGACGATGTTCGGAGGTCTCCTCCTATCGTTGGTCGTCGAAATTGTCATCCGTCCAGGACTTTTTATGATTTTTGGAAGACGCGCAATTCAGAGGGAAGTAGAAAAATTCCAACAGTCTTGTACATCGAAAGAAAATTGTCAGTAGGCTAAGAATGAACTACAAGAGAGTGAAGGGTATCTACTTCACTCTCTTTTTGTATCTTTCCATTCAAAAATCTGCCATAAAAGAAAATATTCAATCGCATTTTCTCAGAAAATACCCCACAAACTTTCATGTACTATACAAACCATGGATGTCAGCGATCCTATTTTTGGCCCACTGAATGAACTGCAAAAGAAAGCTGTTTCGACTTTGAGCGGCCCCATACTCATCCTCGCAGGCGCTGGCTCTGGAAAGACGAGGACGCTTACGCACCGCATCGCAAACCTCATGGCAAATGGCGTTCCTGCTTGGAACATCCTCGCTGTGACTTTTACGAACAAAGCAGCGAATGAGATGAAGGAACGCATCAAGACTCTCTTAAAAATTACAAATGGTGAGGGAACAGAAATTACACATGTTCCAACCATGGGAACATTCCACTCACTCTGTGCGCGCATCCTACGAAAAGATATCCACCACTTGGGCTTCGAAAATTCTTTTGTGATTTACGACACCGACGACCAGGAAAAGCTCATGAAGGTGACACTAGAAGAACTGAAATATTCAGAGAAAGACATCAAGCCAAAAGTAGCCCTCTCTGTGATCAGCGCATGGAAGAGCCAAGCAGTTTCTGCAGAGAAGGCACGCTCACGCGCAACGACATTTACCGAGGAGAAAGCTGCGGCGATCTATGCGAAGCATCAGGAAAAACTGAAGGCTGCCAACGCACTCGACTTCGATGATCTCCTCCTCCATACCGTGCGACTGTTCCAAGAATGTCCCGATGTCCTCGCTCGCTATCAACACACATGGCAATACTTGCACGTGGATGAGTATCAAGACACAAACCACACGCAGTACATGATTGTAAGCGCACTCGCTGCAGCACATCGCAATATCTGCGTGATTGGGGACCCAGATCAATCCATCTATCGTTTCCGTGGAGCGGACATCCAGAACATCCTCGACTTCCAGCGAGAGTACAAAGATGCAGCGTGCATTACACTCGAGCAAAATTACCGCTCCACGCAGAAGATTCTGGATGCAGCGGACGGCGTGATTGCAGTAAATCCGAGTCGCCCACCGAAGAAGATGTGGACTACGAAGGCTGGAGGATCGAATATTTGCCTAAAAGAAGTAAGTGACGAACGCATGGAGGCAGAAGAAGCGATTCGTGCAATTGAAGGCTGGAAACAAGAAGGTATCCCACTCTCTGAGCAAGCGATTCTCTATCGCACAAATGCGCAATCACGCCTTTTTGAAGAAACGTGTCTACGCCATGGTCTCCCCTACCGCATTGTGGGAGGAGTGAAATTCTATGCTCGTAAAGAAGTGAAGGATGTTCTCGCCTATCTCTTCGTCATCCTCAATCCTCAAGATACGATTTCACTCCTTCGTATCATCAATGTTCCTGCACGAAAAATTGGCCTGACGACGATTGGGAGACTGCAGGCATTTTGCAATGAACGAAATATAAGTCTCTGGCAAGTGCTCGAGCATATCGAGATGGTAGATGGCATCACAGAAGCGATACGCATACGCTTAGGAAATTTCCGGGACTTGATCCTCTCACTTCGATCGTTTGCAGAGACGAATGGAGTTGCGAAACTCGCAGAGCAGCTGGTCCTCGCAACGAGTTTAGAGAAACATATTCGTGATGGCACAGAAGAAGGAGAATCGCGCTGGGAGAACGTGCGTGAGCTTCTCTCTGTCATGCACAAGTACGATCCACTCCCTCCACAGGACTCCCTCACACAGTTCCTCGAGGAAGCTTCTCTCATCGCAGAAGTAGATCGCCTAGAAGACGGAGGAGAGGATGCCATCACGCTCATGACCACGCACCTCTGCAAAGGCTTGGAATTTCGCGCAGTGATCGTCGCAGGATGCGAGGAAGGAGTCTTCCCTCACAGTCGAGCACTCTTCGATCGTGAGCAGATGGAGGAAGAACGTAGGCTCATGTACGTCGCGATGACCAGAGCACAGGATCACCTGATGATCCTCCATGCACGTATGCGTATGCTCTGGGGAAATGCACAGAGCAATGCACGTAGTCGCTTCCTCGAAGATATCCCTCAGACAGTGATAGATATGCGCAGCGATGAGCTCACGAGTAAATATGGCTGGCTTGCAAGTGCGAAGAAAAACCCTATGAACTCCTTCGCAGCACAGCGCTCGAGAATAGCGAATGAGTTCTCTCAGATTCCCATGCGTGCAGCGGAGCAACAACATGATGAATGGTCACAGGAAACAAGTGATGATTCTGAGAACGAAATCGATGTCGGTACGCGCATCGAACACAAAATCTTTGGCGAAGGAACTGTCATCGCACTCACTGGATTCACTGCAGAAATCCTCTTCGAGAGTGGTATGAAGAAGAAACTTGCACTCACTGTGGCACCGATCAAGGTGCTGAAGTAATTTCATTCATACAACGTACCCGTTGCCAGTGGACTCTCTAGCCCTACCCATGTGAAAGTAACTGAGCCATCACTCCAGGAAATGGACCCAGGCTCACCGACACTCCCTGCTGCATTCAGACTTACTTGATAGCGTGGATTTAGAGCACCAACATCGAGTGCGATATCGCCGAGAAGTCGAAATGTACGTGGAGCATCTGTAAGAGAAGACTGTGAAGGATCGAGCGCTCCACACGTAATCGTACTAGAATTCACAGTACAAGCAGTCCTTTCGTTTGTACCATCTACAAGGAGGAATACATTGGTCACTGTCACACCAACTTGTGTGATATCGAAGAGGAATCCTGTGATTTCTACTTTTGCGAGAGTATCTGATCTCTTCCCTGCGATACGAAATCTCCCCAATTCCTGCTGGGTGCCAAGAACAGCAGCCGATCGAGCGACACCTGCATTCTTCACTTCCGTAATAATCGAACGAGCAGTTTCGAAGCTCGGGAATGTGCCAGTTGCAACTGCAGTAATAGGATTTGAGCTCCACTCACCATTGCCTTTGAGAACCAATGTCGAAACTTGTACTACTTGACCAGGCAGACCACCGAAGTCCTTCTTCATGAGTTGCGGACGTACGTAAAAATTTATCGAAGTTCTACGAGGAACGGTAAGTACACTAGTAGGAAGAGAAAGCTTGTAACTACGATTTGTGGATGCAGAAGGATCAAGCGAGGCGCGGCCGAGGTACCGACGATCTTGATCGTAGACCAAGAATGCTTGGACGGTAGGAGTTTCTGAAACCAAGGTAATTTGGATGGTATCAACAAGCAGTGCTTCTTCTTCGATGAACGCTGTACCTGCCGCGATGATTGCTCCTACCTCACCGAGGAGCAGAAAATCTGGATGCACGCTGCCAGTAGGAAGTGTGTCGTAGATCGCAGATGAGGAAGCAGAAGAAGACTTCGATGAACGCACGGATGAAGAGGCGGATGAAAGAGTCTCTCCACGTGCAGCTTTTAGATAGGCAGCAAGTTCACCACGTTGATATACAAAGAGCTGCGCCGCAATTTTCAATGCTGTGCTACGAGAAAGCGCTGCAGTTGGAGCAAGGCTCTGTGGCACCTCTAGACCTAATCGATTTACTTCTATGAGTAACTGCTCAAAGGAAATAGTTGTCGCACTACGTACTCCGTGAGCTCGAAGGAAAATCCGAAGTCCATCCTGATATGTCGCGAGACTCGCCGGGCGAAATGTACCATCCGAAAAAGCACGAATATATCCCTTGAGTTTCGCAGTACAAACGAAGGGCGAGTACCACGCCATCTTTGGAACATCTGAAAAACAATTACGTCGAACAGTTGTGAGCGGCTCTTTTTTACTCGCAAGTGCAAGTTTAAGAAGCTCCGCTCTATTGATAGATTCATCCGGCTTCAGTGCACGATTATTCCCAGGATCGAGAACTCCCGCGTCAATCAATGTGCTCACTGCAAGCGCTAAGGAACGAGGAAAAGGAGCATCTGTATAGCGTGTACTTATATCCTTGAATGTGAAGGCAAAGGCTATCCCCGGAAGGAGCAGGAGAGCCGTCAAGATGGAAACACGGACTCGCACGCTGCAAGTATACTCCAATTCCTGCATACTAGAGATGATGCTACGAGACGAACTCATCAACTTCCTGCGAGAGAATTTTCTTCGACTCGATACGGGCGCAGGGCAACACTTCCTCGTCGATCAGGAGGTCCTCGACGATATCATCGGAAGCGCAGAGATCACACCAAACGATCTGATCATCGAGATCGGCCCAGGTATCGGCATTCTCACACGAGAACTCTTGCAAGCAGGTGCCAGAGTGCGAGCAGTCGAGATCGATCTGAGGTTTCCTCCAATGCTTGAAAAATTTGTACGTACAAGAGTCGCCGCAAACACTGTAAAGAAAAATCTCACAATTGTCCGTGGCAATGCGCTCCAAGAACAGATGCCAAACGAAACGTATTCCATCGTTGCAAATATCCCATACCACATCACATCTCCTCTCCTGCATCACTTATTTCTCGAAGGACCCATACCACAGCGCATCACACTCCTCGTACAACGCGAAGTCGCTGAAAATATCTGCAGAGAAGGTGATGATGGTTTACTCACAATCTTGGTCGAGCTCTTTGGTACGGCTACATTCATACGCTCTGTTTCGCCACAAGCGTTTGTGCCTCCACCAAAAGTAGATTCCGCAGTGCTCTCCATCATCCCCTACGAAACTCCATTACTGACACAAGAGGAAGCACAGGAAGTGTTGAAACTCTGCCGGCATGCATTTAGCAAGAAACGAAAAATGCTACGAAACTCTTTTGCTTCGCTTCCATGCGGCATCGAGGCACTCGAGAAAGCGAATATCGACCCGACAAGACGCCCACAGGATCTTTCTGCAAAAGAATGGATCGACATCACAAGAATGCATAAGACTCTGACTGCATGAACAAGCTTCTGCCAGTCCTCGGCCTGCTCGGAAGTTCACTCATCCTCAGCTTCATATTCCGCTGGCTGCCTGAGCCAAGATTACTGATGTGGCTTCCTGCATGCGGCGCAGCAGGCATCCTCAGTTGTTGCTTCATCGTCCTAAAACGCACGCGAATAGCTGCAACCATGACCCTCGCAATACTTTTCGGAGCCTCACTCGCACTCATTCGCATCGAACAAACAACCGATGCACTCAAAAACTCAACACTGAGTAAGTATTCGAATACTTCGGTAACAATGATTGGAGAAATTACTGAACTCCCCACGCAACACCAAGTGATGCGAAAATACGTACTCGATGTGATTGGAAGCACTACAAGTAGTGGGACTCTCATTGCTGAGCGTGGAAAAATTCTTGTAAGTGACCGCGGTGGGTGGCCAGTATTCCACATCGGCGACACTGTGAAAGTTTCTGGAAAGATTTCACAACCAAAGAACGGTGAAGGTTTTGATTATGGTAACTATCTGTCTGTAAGTGGTATCACTGCAACAATTGATTGGGCGAATATAGAACTCGCTAACGATCAATATCCTCGTACCAAGTGGATCAGGATTCTTGCAGTTCTGGAACGAACAAGAGATGCAATCGAAATGAAGATTGGACGAATATTTCCAGAGCCAGAAAGTACACTCCTCACTGGTTTACTGACAGGAAGTGATGGAAATATGAGCAAATCCGTAAAAGCAGCCTTCCAGAAAACAGGACTTGCGCATATCACCGCAATCAGTGGAACAAACGTAACAATTGTACTCGCTGTCATGTCTTCTCTCCTTTTCTGGATTCCGAGGAATTGGCGTCTACTTCCACTCGCCTTGGCAGCATTGCTCTTCATGCTCCTCACAGGGGCCAGCGCTTCTGTCGTACGAGCAACGATCATGGGTATCCTCGGACTCATCGCAGTCTCAGTCGATCGACCAAAAATTCCGAGGCTGCTCATCCTATGGACTGCAGCAGGCATGGTGCTCTATAACCCTCGCTGGCTCTGGTACGACCCAGGGTTTCAGCTTTCCTTTCTCGCAACGATCGGTATTGCGGAACTCAGTCCTCTTCTTCATCGCTGGTGTCGATGGCTACCGAAAACACTCGGTCTGCGAGAATCGACTGTCGCCACTCTCGCTGCCTATATCGCAACAACGCCTCTCTCCGCTCTCCTCTTCAAACAAATTTCTATCGTCGCTCCTCTTGCAAACCTCATCACAGCACCACTCATACCACTCTCGATGCTCCTCGGGAGCATCAGCACGCTCCTGAGTGTCATCTGGTTCCCGCTAGGACAATTCATCGGTTTCTTCGCCTATATCACACTAAAAATAACTATCCTTACGGCAACTTTGCTAGGAAGTCTCCCGCTTGCGACGTTGAGTTGGTGAAGAA
>CAYRWT010000017.1:0-13426 GCA_964428105.1 uncultured Candidatus Peribacteria bacterium | reverse complement strand
CAGCCTTCGTGTAGAATCTTCACCATGCCACGACCATCTAGCGATCAGCTCATAGGAAAAGATGCCACGCTTGTACCGATGTCACTTCAGCGCATTGTCGCTGCATCATCAGCAGGGGAACGTCACTGGGTTGGTCCAAAGGAAGCAGTAAAAATTACAAAAGAAGAGAAAGATATCTATGAAACTGCGAAGAATATTCTCATACGTCTGTGTATCGATGCTCCACTCAAACACAAATCCGGTCATCCTGGCGGTCCGCTCTCTGCTTTCACTGCGTGCTTCGAAATTTTCCGTCGAAGGGATCCGAAAGTGGATCAGCCACTGCGCATGAGTCCAGGGCATCTTTCACTCCTTGCCTATGCTCTTCAGTGGATGTTTGGACGAGATAGGGGAGATGCTCGCCTTGCTTCACCGCAAGCGATTATGGATGCATTTCGTACGGTGAAGGGTCTTCCTGGGCACATCGAAGCGGGGATTGGAGATATTCCATTTGGTACGGGTCCGCTCGGGAAAGGTGTATCCAATGCTCTCGGGGTTGCATTTGGTCTTCAGTATCTAAAAAAGCCAGGGACTGTCGATGTGCTCCTTGCAGATGGGGATAGTCAGGAGGGTCAAGTGCTCGAAGCATTTCGTCTCGCTTCCAAACTCAAGCTCAGTAACTTGGTCGTCCATGGAGACTGGAATGATATCCAGCTCTCGGGGATTCCTTCTCGTACGTTCGCAACAGATTTTGCAGCGATTGCTTTATCCTGTGGCTGGGAGGTGATCGAAGTACAACATGGCAATGATTATGCGCAGGTAAGAGCTGCACTCGATCTTGCAGAGGAATTACAGAAGAAGGAGCGCCCGATTTTCATCTGCTATTACACGACGATGGGAGCAGGTGTTCCACTTATGGAGAAGGGATCCAATACTTGTACGAAGAACTATCACGGAGCGCCACTTTCTGACGCTGAGGCAAAAGAGGCACTGGCTTCACTTGATCTTCCGTCTCTTGCAGAACTCACAAAGAGTTTTGAATCTGTACGTGCGAAGCATAAGCAAATATTTGATGCAGCAGTGAAACGTCGTTCTTCACAAAGGCTGAACTTCAAAATTCCTTCAAGCTACAAACGTATTGTTACTCTCGAGCCAGGAGCTGCGAGGAAAGATTTTGGTGCTGTGCATTTGAAAGCTCTGATGGCCGGGGATCCACGCATTGTTATTTTGCATGCTGATCTGGCTGATTCCGGTGGATTCGGCGCAGTAGAGAAGGCATTTCCACATCGCGTTATCAATGTCGGTGTCGCTGAAGCGAATATGTACATGATGGCAGCTGGACTACGGCAAGCGGGTCTTCTTCCTGTGACGTATACGTTTGCTGCGTTTGGTACGAATGAAGCGAGGGCAAATGCGCGCCTCATCGATGTCAATTCTGAACATATTCCACTTGGTGTGTTACATGATTGCACGCACGTGGGCCTGAGTGTCGGGGAAGATGGCGAAACACACCAAGAACGTAACTATGTGAATTTACCGTTCGATCACACACAAGTGTGGGTAGCAGGGGATAGTAACCAAGCTGCAGCGATGGCAGAGAAGGGACTTCAGATCATCGCTGAAGGTACTGAGAGTGTCTTCGTCTTCTCTGGTCGTTCCAATCATCCTCAGCTACTGACAAGTGAGGGTAAAGCACTGTATGGAACTGAGTATGTTTTCGATGGACGTGCGACGATTGTACGAGGTTTTGGTGACCAGCGTGACCAGGCGACGATCCTGAGTTACGGTTCTGCACTCCCTGAGGCGGTGAAGGCGGCAGATCTCTTGGCTGAGCAATATCAGCGACGTACTCGCGTCCTCAACTGCGCGTGTATTCGTCCACTCGATAGTAGTGCGATTCTTCAAGCGGCACTGGAGACGCAGCATCTCATCGTCGTCGAAGATCATAATACTGAAGGAGGTCTCGCTTCCCAGGTCGCAGACCTCATCGCAGATTTGTGTCTACCATGTACACTCACGCGTATCGGTGTTCGTCACTATTTCCCTTCAGGGCCAGCAGAGCAGCTCAATGTCCTTGCGGGGATCGATGCTGAGTACATCGCAAATACAGTGGAGGATCAGTTCTCGTATCGTCTTGCTGGCGGAGAAGATGCGTTTGTCTCGTGCTTGTATGCACTGAGTGATCGTTTACCGGCAACACGTTTTGCTGTGCAGGCAAAAATGTACATTGAAAGGTTACAGAACGACGCTTCGTATTTGCAGTCGCTTCGTGCACTCTTCACATCACGCAAAATGGCATCGAAAGATTTCCCTTCCAATACGGAACTTTCTTCGCGTCTTGCATCGTCAAATAATTCTCTGACAATTAATCCACTTACTGGTACTGAGTCTCTACAAAAGCATGACATAGGCATCATCTGAAGTTACTTCACATCCAGTGGTCGTTTGTCGATGAACACTGCGATGAAAAATCGTTTCATCACCTCGCCTGTTGCGTGAATGATTTCATCGATAATGGAGGAGAGTCGGCGTATGCGTTTAAATAGCTCCGTGAGTGTATGTGCTGTTCCTGGAGTTTTGGAGTGCTTAAGCTTCGATGCTTGGATCTCAATTTTTTTCATCTCTTCCTCGATATGCTCGATAAGCTTGCGTTGCATGATTACTGGAGCAGGAAGATTTGCGAGTAACTGTTCACGTGTTGAGTGTGAGCTAGTAGTACTTGTAGTACTTCCGCTACTTGTACTTCCAGTACTATTTCCTCCACCCATATCTTGTGAGTTATCTTCCCGTCCACGCTCAGAAATCTTGCCCATCAGATCGATAAGATCTATGACTTCTTTGAGTTTCTGTGGCTGAAAAACGATGGAAGGAGCCTCAGCCTGCTCTGCAGAGAGCACACTCTCATTTGTTCGCGCTGTGTTGGTCGTAAGGGTCGACATCTGTTGCTATTGTTTGTGTCTTTTCGTAAGAAAGCAACTCTTTGGCTGATTTCAGCGAAAATACATATAAGACAATCTTTCCATTATAGCACAATTCCTTGCTTTTCTAAAGCTCTTTCCTGCATGCTAGAGAGGATTTCCCCAGTATCAATTATGGCTGATATCGAAACTATTTTTCACAAGATTCGAGATAAAAAGATTCCTGCCACCGTTGTTTTCGAGGACGATGAAGTCCTCGGCTTCCTCGATATTCATCCAAAAGCACCAACACACATTCTCTTTATTCCAAAAAAATTTGTTGCATCCATCGCGGATATTGATACTTCGACTGCACACCTCCCTGGTTTACTCATCCTCACAGCGCAAGCGTTTGCAAGGGAACATGGTATCAGCGGATACAAACTTACATTTCATGTTGGGAAGGATGGTGGGCAAGAGGTGCCGTACCTACATCTTCATTTTTTGAGTGAACAGGAGATGAAGTGAACATAACAATATCTGCAGCCGGGACACCGTGTCCCGGAATGGGAGAGTCAAAGGAAACAAAAGAGTCAGGGGAAGCAAAGGATGTTTCGGTTTCCCTTGTTTCCTATTGTTCAAATGGCACCGTCTGCACCCGTGGAAGGGTGCAGCTCCTAAATATATAGATAAAGAAAGCGCTACAAAAAAGGTGACGCGCTTAGCATCACCTTTTTAAAAATCTATAAGAGAAATTACTCTGCGTACCCTGCAGCAATAGCCTCTTCTTTCGTAGCGAATTGAACAAGGTTTTCTGTGCTGATTTTCTTTCCTTGTGCGGAATCAGCTGCATAGAACTTCTTACCAGCCTTCGATGCAACGAATCCATCAGCAGAAGGAGCATCAGCCTTTTCCTTTGCGGAAGATTTAGCTTCCTGATCTGCTTTGATGCGCTCAAGTGTTGCCTTATCGATTGGCTTAAGAGCTTTGATCGAGAGACCGATTCTACGCTCATCGATATCGATATTGATCACCTGTGCTTCGATCTTCTGTCCTATTTTGAGAGCCTGAGAAGGGTCGGAGACTTTCTGGTGATCGATCTCCGTAATGTGCACGAGACCCGTGATATCTTTCTCGAGGTTCACGAAGGCGCCATAGTCAGCGAAGCGAACGACAGTGCCCTGAACTTTCTTTCCAATTGGGTAACGCTGTGCGATCTCTTCCCATGGATCCTTGATGAGTTGTTTAATAGAAAGGGAAAGCTTCTCACCATCGACACCGATGACTTTCACTGTTACACGGTCACCCATTTGCGCGTGCTCGGAAGGATTCTTTACATGGCCCCATGCGATTTCAGAGATGTGTACGAGACCCTCGAGTCCATCGAAAGCGACGAAGATACCAAACTTTACGATGCCGCTTACGACACCATCTCGCACCTCACCAACACGGAGAGTTTCGAGAGCCTTTGCGCGCTCTTCTGCCATTGCTTCGCGCTCAGAGACCACGATCTTTCCAGCCTCTTCATCCATAGAGATAATTTTTACAGAGAAATTGTGACCGATGTATTTCGCAAGACGCTGGATGATTTCACCTGCCTCAGCATTACTGACTCGAGGATAGTGCGAAGGAGCGAGCTGACTGACTGGTAAGAACGTGCGGATGCCATCGATGTTTGCAAGAAGACCACCTTTGTTTGCCTCTTGAGCAACGAACGGCATAATGCGCTCTTCTTCGACGAGTTTGCGGAAGCGATCCCATGCTTTCTGCTGACTTGCCATACGCAAGCTCAAGATCACCATACCTTCACTGTTTTCTTCTTCGAGGATAAGAGAGATCACTTTATCTCCAAGCTGTAATTCTTTGAACGTATTCATCGAATCACGAAGTTCACGACCGGAGATGATGCCGGTACCAACTCCTTCTAAGTCGAGGAGCATCTTATTCTTTCCTTTGAAAATTACTGTACCTTCGACGAGCTCACCAGCTTTGAAACGAATCACCTCAGGAGCTTCCTTGAGGAGATCTTGCATTGTAACGTTTGTCATATAACAAATCTTGGGTGCAAGGGTAGAAGTAAGAGGCAAACTGGCTCTTGCACGAGCAGGCAGAAAGCATATCTACTGTAGAGGAAGGTAGTGCCTAGGGCAACATGAAGATCGGTTTGTGTATTCTCGATCATTCGAAACGAAACCTAAGGTTTCATTGTTGGCCAACTGTCACCTCGTAGGAGCTCTAGGTCCGTTTTTGCGATATGTTCATCCTGTTCTTCTGGGCTCAGAGTAGCGAATAATTGCTGTATTTGCTCAGAAACGTATCTTTGTACTCTTGTTGCGATAAGGATAATAGCAGGTTTGCTTTGTTGTTCATCATCAGTTTGCTGATCAAGGTTATATCGACGGAGAATGTCTTTTGCCATACTTCCCTTGGCAAGGCGCGCTGGACATCCAATTGCCTGAGAATCGCAATGTTTACGTAGTGTAGATGTAGGCATACCAAGTGGTGCGGTTTCGTCGTGATATCGTTGTCTCCACTCCTCTGGAGGTTGCAGTGTCCGGAGTAATAAATCCATGTGGAGCATATTCAATTCAAAACTATTTGTTTGAGCGAAAAGAGAAGAAATTCGAGCGACATCGAAAGGATGTTCTTTAGGTAGTTTGTAACCAATAGCTGTGAGATTTGTCACAATTCCTACACCTACTCTTATGCCAGAATGTAGGAACTTTGTTCCACGGTGAGAGTGCAGTGATTCGCCAGCGGTATCCATGTCTCTCTGGAGATTAGAGAGGCTAGGGTCACTTAAAAATTCTTTGTGAGTAGGGGTCGCTGTTTGTCGATCAATATTGAGTATGTGATTGCAGGAATCCCATAACGAACCAGTAATAGCATCAGAGAGCATCTGTATAACATGTTTCTGTGTTCCTTTTCGCACTTTTCCGATGAGATCGAGTGGTTGTATGCCATGCTCTGCGATATTTTGGATAAGAATGTTTGGATTTAATCGATAATCTGTCGTATTGGCTGCTTCGTTTTCAAGTGCGAATGGATGTCCATTTCGTAGGCGATCTTTGTGATATCCCCACAAGATATGGATCAGCTCTCCCATAAGAGCAGCATTATTTTTTTCATTGGAATTGGAAAGATGCTTGTGTGGACAAGTATTCATTAATTACTTTATACAACAAAATATATCTTATGTACACTAAAACTCAGATATTTCCTGTCAGTCCTTACACCACAAGCGAAGGATCCATATTCAGATCATCCAAATCCTTAAACTTCTCTTTTTGTGATGTTGTAGGGTTATATAGTGAATAAAAAAGTTGAACAAGTTCAGCGGTTGTCAGGCGTTTCATCGTTACACCGACGTTTTCTAAGCCTGACTGTACGAGTGTGACACGGTCGCGCAGGAGTTTGCCCATACCTTTGAACATACGAGCTCGCTCGGAAGCTTTTCCTCTCGAATCATCGACATTCAGCCACTCCATGAAACGTGTGATGATTCCGCGTTGCATACTCGAGGCTGTATCGATTGGGATGATGATATAGAACGACTTCTGCATGATATCTGCGACTTCGACGAGTTTTTCTAAGAATCCCGCATAGTCATTTGCTTGGTCTTTTAAGAGTGAATTATCTTGTTTATTTGCCGTTGTTCGAATTGTCGTAATGTATGGATCGATATTTAAGCGACGAGAGAGGATGACGATTTGCACCGGAAAGAGAAGTGTATTCACAAAGGATTGATAGCCACTAATGATACCCATTTGCTCACTCTCACTTTTTAGATTGAAGTTCAAGGAATTAACTTTGAGTACAGCGCGTAGACCGCCATTTTTTAATACGAGCGTATCATCTCTGATTTCAGCAATTGGTAGATACTTCTGCGTAGAAGTTGTAGTGGATTTCTTTTTTCCTCGTACGGTGTCTTTTCCAGACAGCGTAATTTCATCCTTCTCTTTTGCCGGTGCTTTTGAGAAAAATCCCATATGTTAATTTTGGAGAGCTTGATGGAATCTGGACACATCACCGATGCCATCAATCGAAGATTCTTTCTTGAGTGGGTCAGCTTGGATTTCTCCTCGCATACGTAATCCTGATCGGACAGGAACAGCTTGTTCTTTGTGTAGCTCCTCCTCAATCTCTTCCTGGTCTGCCAGCATATCGTGTTTCGATAGCTCATCGAGCTTATGGTGTCGCTCTTCTATGTCTCGTGCCATTCCCGCCAACTTTTCAATATTCTCTGTAGATTTTGCATGAACGACATCGTTATTTTCCTGAGGCCGCGTAATGAGATTGATGGTAATACCTTTGTGAGGAATCCATGTTCGTGTCATTGGTTTGTTCAATCGTTCAATACACAGAAGAACGATGGTGAAGAGATTTAAGTCATTAATTTTCAAGAATGCGAATGCAGCGCTGACTACCCCTGGAATCCAAAGAATTGCCGTGAGATACGGTGATATATTTCCTCCAGAGTTTTTGAGCACCATGCTATAAAGAGCATAGCTGATGCCACAGCCAACACCGGTGATGATAAGCTGCCGGAGTGTGACAGGTCCCACGATCGTATCTTCGACATACACGTTCTGTGGGATCTTTACAGGTTCGATTGCCATAGAGATTGATATATATGTATCTGAACATTATAGCACGAAAGTGATCTAGAAGCCAAGCTAGCTTGTAGGTTTTTTAGTGAGTAGATACGAAAAGCTTCTTAGGTAGTAGCTTCTTAGCTTCTTAAGCCTTGGATTATTATCAAACCAGCAGCCCCTCCTTTCGGCCGCGGTAGTTTATGATTGTCCGTACGCGATAATTCTTACAACGACCGCAGCTTAGAACAAGTGTCCCAGACATAGATTTCTGTTTATTGATCAAAAAATTTGTTCAAAATATTTATTTACAGTAATATAAATAATGATTTTTTATATTAATAATCCCAAACACCTTTTACATTATGAGCGGCAGGTTTTGGAATCGATTGAGCTACCTGTGTTTGGAGGGTTTTAATTCTTTGGTGACTCCAGCCCGCAGTGCCTTCTCTTTCAGCTCGAAACATCCCTGCTTCTAGAGAACGAATCTCGTCTTCGGGGCTTACAACATCATCTCCTTCGCATCCATGGAAGTTCTTGCTCATAGAGAATATTGGGAAGTTCAATGCTTATTATCAATATAATAAATTATTTGTCAATGTTTCCATTAAAAACAGGAGAGGATCCTTCCTCTCCTGTGGGATTACCGAATATAAGTATTTTTTACTTCGCTTCAGCGAGTTCTTCGACTTGCTCTTCGATGCCGAGGTCAGCAGTGGCATCCTTGCGGACGATCGAGAGCTCTTCTTTTGCACCCTTTGTTGTTACAAGAATTGTGTCCCCAGGGGTATAGATACCCTTGAGGATACCTTCTGCGATTGGGTCCTCTAAGCGATCTTGGATCGTGCGACGAACAGGGCGAGCACCATACTCAGGGTCAAAGCCCAGGGTAGCGAGTGCACTCACTGCTTTCTGATCTGCTTCGAGGATAAAGTCTTTTTCCTTCAAGCGAGAAGAGAAATGCTGCAAATGCAGCTGCACAATCTTGCGGATTGCATCTTGTGCGAGGGCATTAAATACCATCACGTGGTCGATGCGGTTTAGAAACTCTGGGCGGAAGTGATCTTTGAGTTCCTTGATAATTTCTGCCTTCTTCTCCGCGTACACTTTCTCTTCGTGCTTTGCTTCGCTCTCGAGCTTGAAGCCGATCTTACTTGCCTCTTTCGTCAGCTTGTCGGCACCGATGTTGCTCGTCATCACGATGATCGTGTTCTTGAAATCCACAGTCTTTCCTTGTCCATCAGTGAGCACTCCATCTTCCATGATCTGGAGGAGGAGATTGAAGAAATCTGGGTGCGCTTTCTCTACTTCATCGAAGAGGACGACAGAGTATGGCTTGCGTCGGACCATTTCCGTAAGTTGTCCGCCTTCTTCGTAGCCGACATATCCTGCTGTAGTACCTGTTAAACGTGATACGTTGTGACGTTCCATAAATTCTGACATATCGATCTTGATGAGTGCATCCTCACGCTGAAAGACTTCACGAGCGAGAGTCTTCACGAGCTCGGTCTTTCCGACTCCGGTAGGACCCAAGAAGAGGAACGTACCGATTGGGCGACGAGCATCTCCGATTCCTACACGGCTTCGGCGAATCGCACGTGCGATTTTTTCAATCGCTTCATCTTGTCCGATCACGTGTTTTCGGAGAATTGTTTCCAGAGAATTGAGTCTCTTTGTTTCAGACTTCATCAAGCGTGTTACAGGGATGCCTGTCATACGTGCGACAATTGCTTGAATATCATCTTCGTTGATGGAGATAGGGGAGCGGCTATCGCCATCACCACGTGCTTCGATAACTTTCTTCTCCGCAAGAATCTTCTCCTCTTCTGCGCGGAGCTTGAGTGCTTGCTGGTACTTCTGGTCGTGCACAGCTTGCTGTTTCTTCGCTTCGATGTCTTTGAGCTGCTGCTCAATTGCCTTCAGTTTCGGAGCTTCATCGTGTACTTGCTTGAGGCTCTTTCCTGCTGCAGCTTCATCGAGCACATCGATTGCCTTATCAGGGAGAAAACGTTCGGTGATGTATCTCTTGCTGAGCCTTACTGCAGCTTCGATCGCTGAATCTTGGATTGTAAGATGATGGAAATTTTCGAAACTTGTCTTGAGACCTTGGAGGATTTGTATTGCAGTGTCGACGGATGGCTCATTTACAAGCACAGATTGGAATCTGCGCTCGAGTGCTCGATCTTTTTCTATACTCTTTCGGAATTCTTCCGTCGTCGTTGCTCCAACCATTTGGAGTGCTCCGCGACCAAGTGCTGGCTTGAGGATATTCGCAGCATCGAGAGATCCTTCTGCTGCTCCAGAGCCGACAACTGTGTGAAGCTCATCGATGAACAAAATGACTTCACCTTTGCTTTCGAGTGCTTCTTTGATGATGTCATCGAAGCGTTGTTCGAACTCACCGCGGTACTTCGTTCCAGCGACAAGTGAGCCCATATTCAGCTGCAAGATGCGACGGTTTTTCAGGCTCTGAGGGACTTTTCCTTCAGCGATGCGTTGTGCGAGACCTTCCACTATTGCAGTTTTTCCGACTCCAGACTCACCGATGAGCACAGGGTTGTTCTTCGTTTTTCGATTGAGGATATGTACCACTCGTTCGATTTCTTCTGAACGTCCGATGATCGGATCAAGCTTATGCTCTTTCGCTTTCTTCGTGATGTCCTCGGTGAAGTAGTCTAAGACCGGAGTCTTACTCTTACTCTCAGATCGCTTGCGACGAAGACCCTCTGGATCCGCAGGCCCTGGACCACCTTGCATTCCCGCAAGAGCACCCTGAAGACCTTGGAAAAATGACTCAAGAGAAGTTTCGAGCGACTTATTTTGCTGCTTAAACTGATTGATTTGCCCAAACATTTCCTCGATCGATGTTTTTAAATCCTGCGGATTGATTTGCATTTGCTCGAGGAGACTCGTTGCAGCATTCTTTCCTGTTGCGATGATCGCAAAGAGCAAGTGCTCTGTACCGATATTTGCATGACGGAACTTATGTGCGACGACGACACTCTGCTCGATTGCTGTATGGAGTGCATTCGAGAGTCCGTTGCGTACATTGTGACCCTCGATATCTTCCTTTGCAGTTTTCAGGAGGATGCGCACATTTTCCTGTGTCACCCCTGCTCCAGTAAGAATAGAGAAGCCAAGAGACTTCGGGATACTGAGGAGTCCTAGAAGGAGATGCTCCGTACCGATGTACATAGACTTGAGAGCCTTTGCTTCCTGCTCAGCAAGCTGGAGAGCGAGCTTAGCATTTGGCGTGAAGCGATCGAACGGATGCATAAACAGTAAGGGGGAGAAAGTTAGCACTCTTTTTCTTTGAGTGCCAAATCCATATTGGATCTGTATATCTTATCACAAAGAGGTGCATTTCTGTGATCAAATATTATTGCGAAATGCCTAAGTTTCATTGCGACATAGATGAATGTGCAGTGAACTATACAAAACGAAGCTTCTTAGCTTTTTAGGATTTTTTTTATCATATTCCTCTAAGAAGCTAAGAACCTACAAACTAAGAAGCTCGCCCGCCTACTTTCTCTTTCGTAATTCGTACAAATCTTTCAGGAAGATCGTGATGATGGCTGTAGCTGGCACTGCAAGGATGATACCGAGAATTGGGTGGATGGTATCAGGGAAGCTGATCCCCACAAGCGCGCCAATCATTACTGCGATAGGAGAGAGGCCGACGGCATGCTTCATCACGAGAGGAACGAGGATATTGTTTTCACAGAACTGGATAACGTAGAAAATGATGGCAACGATGCTGGCCATCACAAATCCTTCTTGTGTAAGAGCGATGAGAATTGCAGGGACTGCTGCGATAATAGGGCCTACGACTGGGATAATTTCTGTAAATGCTGCCAGGAGAGCAAGTGTTGGTGCATACGGCATGCCGAGGATGCTGAGTGCTATGAAGACGAGGATGCCAATCGAAAGACAGAGAATAATTTGTCCTTTGAACCACTCAGAAATTTTGTGGCTAATTGCCTCTGCTTTTGCATCATAGTAACCACGATACATGCGTGGAACGATGAAGCGGAAGTAGGTGATAAGTTTCTCGCGTTCCATATGAATGAAGAACGTAAGAAACAGGATGAAAATCACATTCACAACGAAGTTTGCAACAGATCCTGCGATATTGACGACAAAGCTAAGGGAAACTTGAGCCGCATTTGCAACACTCTTACTAAATTCTAGGGAGAATGTTTGTGCAGTTAGTCCAATCTCACTCAGAGATGTTTTTAGAAGTTCACTGAGTTTTAGATTGGTAGCATCGGAAAGGAGGGGGAGTTCGATTGTTGGATTTGCAAGGAACGTCGAAGCATTTTCGTGGACGAAGCGAGTGAGATCCTGGAGTTGTGGTGCAACGATTGGGATCAGTGATGCTACAAGGAGAACAACAAATGAGAGGAAGACGACGTAGACGAGGATAATTGCGAGACTACGTGGGAATCGATACCTCTCGAGAAATCTCACGCTTGAGTGGATAGCAAGAGCTAGGAAGATGGAAAGGACAATGACAAGAATTTTGTCGCGTATAACGAAGAGGATCCATGTTGCCAACACTAACCCTATAACAGTGAGGACAACTTTTGCGACTGTTGCCGCAGGAATATCAATGATTATGCTGTCCTCATTTTTTGCAGATGGGAGAGAAATATCTGTATTCTTTTGATGTTCCTTGGCATTCATCACGCGTGCTTTTGCCTTGGACCACAGCTGCTGCGCTTTTGAGCTGATGATGCGAATGGAAGTAAATGCTTCAGGTTTCTGTGCCATAGAGGGGGTGGGTTAGGCGACGTTACTCACAATTGTTTCCATGATGATATAGGAAAGTCCTGCAAGTGCGACACCAAGCAAGGAATGGAAAATGCCAGTCTTCGCGCTACTACTGTCTTCTCCTGTTGCGGAGTTGAGCATATAGCGAATTCCGTTGATGATGAGGAAAACAAGTGCAAGAGATCCAGCAAATCCGATCACTACTTGTGCAAGAAGTTCGACGTAATTTCCGATGCAATCCCATCGCGTGTTTCCATTTGTAAAGTCACACCCAGCTGTAGAAGGATCGATATTTGTACGTAATTCAAAAGTCTGTGCATGTGCGATGGTGACGAGGAGACTCTCGAACATCTTGGGTATTATCATCCCTTTTCCTGTCCACGTAAATCCTCTGCGACATTGAATCAGCTCTCTCGCAACATGGTGCGAAGAGATATGCTAGGATGCTCGCTCGATGCGACTCAATTGGAACACCATTCCTCGGCCGATTGTTGCACTTGCTCCTATGGCAGGTGTCACGGATGCATCGTATCGTCAGCTCATCAAGCGTATCGCTCCAGAAGTGCTTGTGTATACGGAATTCCTGAGTACGGATGCTATCGCGTATGGAGCGAAGAAAACACTCAAGATGCTTGAATTTGATCCTGCAATTGAGCGTCCATTCATCGTACAAATTTTCGGTGCTGACCCCAAACATTTCATCGAAGCATGCAAGGTGATAGAACAGATCGGTGCTGATGGCATCGATATCAATATGGGTTGTCCTGCGGCAAAGATTGTCTCGTCGTGCTATGGATCAGCGCTCATCCGTCGCCCGGACTTAGCAGCGGAACTTGTTGCAGCAGCGACGAAGAGTGTAGGGATCCCCGTGAGTGTAAAGACGCGACTCGGGTGGGATACACATGAAACACTCATTCCATTTTGCCGAAAACTCATCGAAGCCGGAGCGAAGGCATTGGCAATTCATGGCCGTAGTTACACTGACAAATTTACTGGGAGCGCAAATTGGGATCCGATCTATGAACTAAAAAAATCCGTAAATGTTCCAGTCCTGGGGAATGGTGATATCGCTTCCATTGAAGATGCAAAGACGAAACTGAAAAACTTGGATGGCATCATGGTGGGGCGTGGAACATTTGGGAATCCTTGGCTTATGGCGGATCTCATCGCTTCGCTGCAGCGAGG
>CAYRWT010000016.1:0-13630 GCA_964428105.1 uncultured Candidatus Peribacteria bacterium | reverse complement strand
TTCAAAGTATTCACCAACACCTTTGAAAGATTGCAACACATCCTAGTTGTGTGTTGCAATCTTCGCGGTACAATTCATCCCTTTTATGTACATCGATAAGATGCAAATAGCATCGGCGCTGACGCTCTTACAAGATGCACGTCGTATTTGTTGTATGTGTCATAGAAATCCGGATGGAGATGCGATCGGTTCACTCACTGGCATCGCTTGTCTTCTCGAGGCGCGGTTTCCATCGACAGAAATTGAGCTTTTCTGTAAAGATCCTTCTCCAGCGACGTTTCATGCACTCTCACATGTGCACCAAATTCATGCGGATTTGGTTCCACGCGAAGGAGATGTGTTTGTGATTCTCGATTGTGCAGAGGCACATCTCACTGAGTACCATGAGCGTTTGCCGCAGATTTTTGATGGTACATATCCGACAATTGTTGTTGATCATCATCCAAGTAATCCTCGCTTTGGTACTGTGAACTTTGTTTTTCCAGAGGCAGCATCGACATGTGAGATTGTCGTAGCATTTGCGGATGCAGTTGGCTGGGAGATGAGCGCTGATGCTGCGACATGTTTCCTTACCGGTGTTTACACAGACACAGGGGGATTGGTCCACAGTAATACTTCATCGCAGGTGTACCGTACTGCCGCGCGCCTTCTACGCGCTGGTGCTCGGCATAATACGATTATTAAAGACGTGTTTCGTACAGCAAAAGTATCGACACTGCGACTCTGGGGACGGGTGCTAGAAAAAATTTCTCTTACAGAAGAGGGTGCTGCCATTTCCGCTGTGACAGAAGGGGATTTTCGAGCAACGAAGGCAGAATATTCAGAGCTCACTGGCGCTATCGATTATGTGAATGCAATCCCAGGTATGAAGTTCTCGCTTATCCTCGCCGAGAGGCAGGGAAAGGTGAAAGGATCGCTTCGAACACTACGTGATGACATCGATGTCTCGGCTATGGCGCAAAAATTCCAGGGTGGAGGACATCGAAAAGCCGCAGGATTTGCACTTCCTGGGAAACTAACATCAGAAATTCGATGGAAGGTTGCAGGCTGAAGAAAACTTAAGAGCCAATGCCATGTACATCTTCTTCTGATGAGTTTGTTGTTGCTGCAGTTTCTTCTGCTGCGAGCTCTTGTTCACGCTTGCGCTTGAGCATCACTTCTTCTGGTTTCGTTGTGATGATTGCATGTTCGCCTGGGCTTGCGACCACTTGCACGGCGACGTGTGCATTGCCAGCGAAGAGTACACCTTGTCCTACGCCAGAGCTCATGAGGAGATACTTTTCTCCATCGGTGAGATAGAAGAGTTTTGCGAGGTTATCGACACTTGCTGCAGATTGTTTTAGGAGAAGCTGGAGTGAGGTGTTCGCGATAATTGGTTTTCCGTATGGAGAGTTGATGAAGTCATCGATATCCTGTGTAATTGTCGTTACGCCAAGGTAATACTTACGAGCACGCTTGATGAGTCCGTACAAAAATTGTGCAGAATCTTCATATTGCATCAGATTCCATGCCTCATCGATCACGAGGAAACGCTTCTTCATTTCTGCGCGGATGCGGTTCCAGAGGAAGTTCAAAACAACGTAGATAGCGACTGGGCGAAGAATGTCTTCGAGGTCACGAATTTGGAACACGACCATTTGCTTCTCGAGCTCGATGTTCGTTGGCTTATCGAAGAGACCTGAGAAACTTCCAACAGTGTATTTTTGTAGTGTCTGTGACATCGTTTCTCCACCGTCGGTGGATTTGAGAACTTCCACTAACTCATGAAGTGTTGGGACTTCGAGCTTTCCTGGGTCTGGAGTAGAGAGTGTAATTCCTTTAAGTGCGTAGGTATCGAGGATTGCACGATCGAGAATTCCTTCTTCTGCAGGCGTAATACTTCCAAGCATAAGCTTGAAGAGTCCATGGAGATTGATCACTGCACTGCGAAGTACTTCGCCAATTTCTGCGTCATCCCCACGCAGTGAGAGTGGCAAGTCGAATGGGTTGATATGAAAGGAGCTCTGAAGTGAGATAGGGATTGCTGCACCTCCAACAGTTTTGCAGAGGTCGACATACTCATTTTCAGGATCGATGACGTAGGTTTGTACACCTTGTACAAGTGAGCGCAGAATTTCCAGTTTTACGACGTATGACTTACCAGCACCGGATGTAGCAAAGACGTTGCAGTTGGCATTCGATAAATCAAAGCGATCAAAGATAATGAGTGAATCATTATGACGATTGATGCCATAGAGAATTCCATGATCGTCTGTGAGGTCTGAGCTCGAGAATGGGAAGCTCGTTGCAATTGCTTGCGTGTTCATGTTGCGGTTGAAATCCAACTCATCGAGGCAGTATGGCAAGCAGCTGTTCCATCCATGTTCCATCTGGAATACTGTCGGTTTTGTGAGGATGAGACGACCACCGAGAATTGCTTCGATATCTGTTTGAAATTTCTTCAACTTCATTTCATTCTCTGAATAGAGCGTGAAGTAGAGTCCAAGCTGGAAGAGCTTTTCACTTCCTCGAGCAAGAAGATCACGAAGTTCCTCTGCATCTTGGAGTGCAGCTTCGATTGCCGGATCGCGCACGATACCGCGTTGCTGCAACATGCGGATAGAACTACGCATTTCTGCAACTTTCTTGCGAAGCATTTTCAGGATGACCTTATTCGATGCGGGATAGATGAACATGGAGATATCGAAGACACCATCGAAGTTGATAAACTGCGACATCCAGTTGGGATAGATCTGACTTGGCCAGTTGTACGCATAGAAACTTCGTGCAACGAGTTGATCATTGAGTTGTATCGTACTGCGATCAAATTTCACTCCAGCAGGAGCGATGACATCGAGCATGCGTTGCATGCCTTCCTCGTATTTTCGCACTACTTCCAGCTCATCTTTTGAGAATTCAGAATCATCATCCTTCTGTTCTTCTAGGATTTCATTCACATTTTTATGAAGTCCAAGCAGTTCATCAAGGACATTGATGAGTGTATGTGCTGTGGTTGTTGTGGAGTTAGGTGTAGGAGACATACTGTGAAGGTATCGAACTATTGTAGCACAAAACTTCTAGAAAGAAAAGATGGTATGTCGCAACAGACAGAGATTTTTGAGGGTTTTTTGTGCCTTTTCTTTATGACATGAACTGCAAAGCGTGATTATTCTTTGCCATCGAGAGAGTCTCGATATTGGAATACTTTATCAAAAGCTTTTGCGTCTGTACCACTTTTTCGCTGAGGGATCTTGATTTTCTTCACCAATGAGAAATCTTTGATACCAGGAGAGTCGATGATACTCAATCCAGCGATCAGTACCTCCCTATTTTGCTGCATTGCAAGAATACGATCGCCGTAGACCGCGAGGAGCCTGCTCATCGTTTCGAGGATACTTTTGTTATGTGAAAATTCGAGATCGATGTCTTTGAGTGCGTTTTGAGATTCTGCAAGAAGCCTCTGCTCTTCGCTTGCAAGGTTAAAATCCTTGAGTTGTATGGCTTTACGAATGGCTCGTTCGTGATTTGAGCGAATCTTATCAGCATTTCGGCGCTCTGTTTGGACAGTTCTTTGCATTGATGAAAGCTCCTTAAATCGTGCATGCGCTCGATCTGCAACGTTATTTAAGGCTTCCGTGTACGCGGAAAGAGTTTTCTCCCGATCGGTGCTTCTATTCAGGAGATCCTGGAGATCTACCTGCAGCGCTTCGGAGAATGCACTCAGGAGATCGTAGTCTGGATCTGTGGTTGTACGTTGACCTTTTATCAGACTGTTCTGGATTGCAATTGCATCAAATGGTCCATCGGTAATAATTGATGATCCTTGCGTACCTGCTATGAAGTTTGATGTAAAAATTCCGAGGAGTGCTGCACTTCGTATTTGTGTAGCATCCAAAACTTTTTCTAATTGATTGAGACTGAGTACGCCACTGACTCCTCCGCTCACTTCTTCTGCACTTTTTCCACCACATGCTGAGAGAATGAGTAGCGCGATGATACAAGAGCGACGAATCACTTTTACGTTGTACACGTAAGGCATCGCATTGTTCAATTGCTAAATTGATGAATTGTGAGGTAGGTGTGAAATACGCGCATCAAGTATGGTATCGAAATTTTATGATCATGAAGAGTAAAAATCTCTCTCTTTCGTTGAAATACGAAGAAAATTTGGGTGTACAAACGTGCACAAAAAATGTATTCAATGATATGTTGCATCATGAAGAAAAAGTGTGTTCAAGATCAAATTTTGTTTTCGACTATGTTTTTTTCTTTTTCGGTATAGATTTGCAATCAATACTGATCATTTTCTGTGTTCATTATCCAAGAAAAAATTTCGGCAATCTGTAACGATATTTTGAAAAATGAATATGGAGTTCAAGATCCTGCAATAGAATTTTCTCTTTCGCTAGAGGAGGGAAGGGGAGATATCACGACATCTGCGGCGATGCAGTACGGGAAGAGACTAAAAAAAGTTCCTCGAGATATCGGTGCATCGTTTGTTCGTGCGATTCAAACTCTTCCAGAAGTGATGCTCTGCGAGGTTGCAGGTCCTGGTTTTGTGAATGTTACGCTAAAGCCAAATATTTTATGTTCGTACCTTCAGAATGTTTTTTCCGCACTTGCGCCTCAGATTTCAGCTTCCAGGACTGTTGTTCTTGATTATTCTGCTCCAAATATCGCGAAGCCTCTTGGCATTCATCACATTTTGAGTACTGTGATCGGTCAATCGCTTGCGAACATTTTGCGACACGTCGGTTGTAGTGTTGTTGCCATCAATCACATCGGTGACTGGGGAACGCAGTTTGGAAAACTCGCAGTCGCGTACGAGAAGTGGGGTGGAGCAAAGGATGTATCAAAATATTCATTAGAGGATTTATTGTCGTTGTATGTGAAGTTTCATACTGAACTAGAATCCGATTCTTCTTTGGAGGAAGAAGGACGCAAGGCGTTTGCACGTTTAGAGCAAGGAGATGCGCTCTTGCGAAAATTTTGGAAAGACGTGATCGATATCACGATGCAGTCGATGGAACATTTGTACAAGAGGCTCGATGTGCATTTTGATCATACGCAAGGTGAAAGTTTCTATGAGGACAAAATGCAGCCAATCATCGAAGAAGGGAAACGAAAAAATGTTTTTGTACCCGGCAAAGAAGGTGCATTGATTACAGAATTTGATGAAGGTACCAAGATTCCTCCAGCAATTGTTTTGAAAGGTGATGGTTCGACGATTTATATGACACGTGATCTCGCGACACTGCGGTATCGCATCGATACATGGCATCCGGAGCAAGTTTTATATGTTGTTGACGTCGCACAATCATTACATTTCCGTCAAATCTTTGCGATTGCGAAGAAGTTAGGTTGGGAGCTTCCGGACTGCCAGCATGTTTCCTTCGGTCGCATGAGTTTTGCAGAGAAAGGCATGAGTACGAGAAAGGGAAATATTCTTCGTTTAGAGGAAGTGCTCGATGAGGCAGTTCGACGAGCAGATGAACTTATCGCAGAAAAACGTTCTGAGCTTCATGGAGCTGAACGCGAAGATCTTGCAGAAATGATGGGAGTTGGCTCTGTTGTTTATGGAGTATTGAGTCAAAATCGAGAGCTTGATCTCACGTTTGATTGGAAGAAATTCCTCTCCTTCGATGGCAACAGTGCGCCGTATATTCAATACACATACGCTCGCGCTCAGTCGTTGCTTACAAAAGCTAATGTGACTGAAACATTGGGTGAATGTATCGTCGAAGACCTTACTCCAGCAGAACGAATATTAGTTCGCCAGCTCTTGGCCTTTCCTTCTGTGCTCGATGCAGTGTGTGCAGATCTTTTGCCACATAAATTAACAGTGTATTTGTATGAACTTTGTCAGTGTTTTAATTCCTTCTATAACGCAGATCCAATTCTCATCGCGGAAGGCTCAGTTCGTGCTCGTCGTCTTCTTTTTACTCAGGCAGTTGCTCGTGTCCTCAAGACTGGCACTGCACTTCTCACCCTTCGTGTTCCTGATCGCATGTAGCGATTTCTTTTTCTTCCTCACTTTTTTATGACCCGCTCTTCTTTTACAGCTTTTCTCCTCGTTGTTTCTTTTGGTATCCTTTTTGCGGGATGCAGTCTTGCTCCAGAGCCAGAGAAGAGTTTTGAAGAGTTTACGTTTACAGAGGAAGACCTTACAAAAGTGCAACGTCTACTTACAGGGACAGGATTCTCGGCTTCAGAGTCTGCATCAGGAAGCTCTGTCCCAACCCTTTCGTTAGGTTCAGGTACGTTACTTGCGGATACAGATTCTACGGATGTTCTGCGTAACGCATCAAAAGCAAAGCTCTATGCTGGCATGCGCGTTTCAACAACTGGTGCAGCGGAGGCTGTCTACAAAGTAAACAATCCATACTTAAACGTTCGTTCAAAAATGGAGGTAAATTCTTCACTGATTGCGCGACTTTCACAGGGAGAGAGTCTTACAGTGCTCGATATTCCAAATGCTCAGTGGGCAAAGGTTCGATTGATGGATGGGAGTGAGGGGTACGTTGCGTTTCGTTATCTCGCAAAACTAACGACGGAGGATCGTCTTGTGGAAGAAAAGAAAGTATACGAAGGAAAATTTTATGTAGATTATGCTTTTTTGAATCTCCGAAAAGAGCCATCGTCTGGAGCAGAGAAAGTGGGGGAACTTCCTGGGCAAGCAATTCTCAAGCCTCTTTCGATGAATCGTGAATGGGCGCGCGTCGCATACAATGGAAAAGAAGGATATGTTTCAACGCAGTACTTGAAGCCATTTCAGCCGACTTTCCTTGTACGCCAGGAATCCTACAACGTTCCGATTGTTCAATATCAGATGACATCAGGTTCTATCGAGCACCTTACGACAGTACTGACATCGCTCAAGGCTGCTGGTCGTAAGTTGGTTCCTCTTGGAGCAATTTACAACGCAATTCTTGCCCAAGAAACACGAGATGTTCGTATTGCTCCAGATTCCATCGTACTTGGAATTACTGGAGTGAATGCAAAAAATATCCAACAGCTCACAGGCCTTCTTCAGAAACAGGGTTTCACAGCAACGTTGTTTATCGAAACAGAAGAGATTGGTATGTCTGGCATCACCGAACGAGTGATTCTCAATGTTCTTGCCAATGGGAATGAAGTACAAGCAGCAGGTCATACGGGAGATGACCTTCGTTCGCTCACTGATACGCAAGTACTCCTAGAACTTGGTCAGAGTAAAAAAATCATTGAAGAGCTTACGAAACGAGAAGTATATGCAGTGGCCTATCCTTTAGGTGGAGTGAATGATCGTGTGATGGCACGAGCAGAAGAAGTGGGGTACCTCTTTGGACTGACACAGGTACCAGATCGAATCTTTTCTCGCGCACAATTTTTACGTCTTCCTACCATCTACGTCACAGGATCTTCGAATCCTGCAGATATTGCACAGTTAGTGAAATAACAACAGGGCTTGGACGCAAAGGCATCCTTAGGACGAGGGTGCCTTCTTCAAATTACTTACGAACTTTTTGGAATTCTTGCATCAGTTGTTGGTTCGCTTTTGTCGTGAATTCAGATGCAGATACAGCAGCTCGGTCCATAATATATTTCACGACGCTATCTTGATTTACTGAGAAATACCAAAGACCGTAGAGAAAAATGGCTGTTGGAATCATTGCAAGGAGACCGCGGAAAAATCCTCCAATTGTTCGTAAGCGATCACGACGATTAAGCGCCTGTATTTCACTCAGCATCGCAGTCAGTGTTTCGCTATCCGTCTTGGTCACATTTTTTTCCATAGTGGTGAGGGGTTAGAATCCGCGTTTCCATTTGCGGAGGAATTCGAAAGCACGTGTTACATAGTATCGGTAATTGATTGGAAGATCGAGGCATGGTTGTAATGAAAGAAGTTGTCCGCCAAAACCTGTTTTGAAGAGCGTGACACCTGCAAAAGGGTGTTTGTTTTCTATCGGCTTTACAGAACTTTCTCCATTGAGGCTGAGAGGTGCTATACCCCAGAAGTTGTAGAGATGATCGCCACGCTTCAAGGCATCTTGTATGGCTCGCCATTGTAAGAGGTAACTTCCTGGTACTGTGCGGCAAATTGTTGAACTCGCACCATGGTGATAGCTCGTTTCACCAAATGCATGCATGTGGATGGATGCAGCGATAGGTTTTCCCTCAAATTCTGCGATGTAGATCGTACATTCATTCCTCGCGCTAAAGCGTTCTACTTGTGCACGGAAGAAGGCAGTTGTGTAGGGTGTAAACTGGTGGCGCTTTCGCGTTTCTTCGTGGAGCTGGAGAAAGATTTCGATGTCTTGATTTGGTCTATCAGAGGCTCGTATCGTTACTCCATCTCGCTCTGCTCGTCGTATCAAGTTTCGTGTTGTTTTTCGCATTTCCATGAGTATTGATTCCTCTGTTTTTCCACGAAAATCGATGTACCAGATATGTTCTGCAAGTATATGAAGAGGGGCTCGTAACAGTTTCGAATTCTTTGTAGTTATTAATTCATTTTTTTCTTCTAGGAATGGGCTGATACGCATGAAACAACATTGTTGTTCTTTTGCATAATCCTTCAGAGAAGAAAGGAGAAATTCAAAGACTTCTTTTTGTAAAGAGAATGAAAGATTGCGTGAGATGATAGGGCCATACGGCACCACCAAATGTCGGCCTCGCCGTGCATGTACAAGTTGTACAGAGGCAATGCCAAGGATTTCTCCTTGCTCATTTTTTACGCTCAGTCGCTTCGTTTCTTGTCCGATATCTGTATAGACATCTCCCATGGTCCAGGATTGCAAGAATGGTCTCCATGGTTGCTTGAAAATAAATGCATCCCACTCTGCCGGTGATTTGGCTTCTTCGATGTGCAACATGGTGGGCATTCTAGCGAAGGTTGTGTGGAGCAAGCATCGGATCGATGAGCTTACAGAGCTGCAACGCATGTTCCTCTGTCATGCAGCTGTGTATGGGCAGTGAGAGTATTTTTTTTGCGCTCTGCTCAGCATGAGGATCACTTCCATCGCAGTAACCAATCTTTTTTGGATCTACAGCTTCTGGACAAATGACGCAGCCTGTCCATCCATCATCGAGATGCACATTATAACGCTTCAGTTGTGTACGGATAGTATTAGCGTCCTCTGTGAAGAGTGGGAATTTTTGTAATGGGATGGTGACGGACATCGCGCTCAGCATCGGCCATCCATGCGTCGTTCCATATGCATGGTAAACAGCCGCGATAGATCGACGATGTGCATTGAGCATCGCAAGTTGATCGGAATTTTCCTTTGCAAGAGCTGCACAAGGAGAGGGGAGTGTATGGAGAGTTGTTTCCATCACACCCTCTTTTTCTTCATCCGTAAGAATTGCCGATATGCATCCACACTCTTTCATGATACGAAGAATGATGCGACCAAAGATAGTTCCAACAAGTGGTTGTACGATATATCGCATGCGAAAGGGATAGAGGAGGATACGGATGATGGTAATGTTTGAAAGGGCACGAGCTTGCCTTGCTAGAACTTCAATCGATGCATGAAGTCTGGGATTTCGCAGAACAATTGCTCCACCGATGATGCCAGAAATTGCCTTATCTCTGCCGAAACTCAGGATCACCATATCTCCAACATTACCAATCCCTCCTTCTGTAATTTTTTCAGGAATACTGTGTGCACAGTCTTCGATGAGAAGGATATTTCGTTCATTGCAGAGAGCTCGCAGTTCATGGAGTGGGGCAGGGATTCCAAATGTGTGTTGGCAAATGATTGCTCTCGTTCGAGGTGAGAGCATTGCCTCCACTGTTTCTCTCGTAAGATTGAGTGTGTCTGGATCGATATCCGCAAATACCGGTGTGCCTCCTGCAGCGCGAATAGCATTGGGTACGACGACGCATGTATAGCCCTGAACAATGATCTCATCGTCAGACTTGAGATCGAGAGCCTGAAGTCCTGCGAGTAGTGCTTCTCTACCGAGAGCGAAGAGACAAACAGGAGCAGAAAAATGTCGCTCTAAGGATTGCTTGAGAATTGTTCGAGGTTCCTCTTCATCTCCTTTCAGGACAAATGTTTTCAGAGCTTCCCATGCATTCTTCAGATATGCATGGGTGACATGTGGGCCAAACGTATGATGCAGAGGATTGGGAAATTTCATGCTCTTTGTAGGAAGCGATGAATCGTTGTTTGTGGCATACGTCCGATACAGACGAGCAAGTCTCCCTGCTTGGCGACCTGTATTTCTTGTAAGCTACTGAAGAGAAAAATATTTTCTGGGAGTGGCTGTAGATCAGAAAGCATGCGAGGCTCGAGAACATACATCACATCAAAGACCGTACTTGCGTTCTCGAGAATTGTTGTGTGCCAGTGCTTTGTCTCCTTCCCAAGTTCGAGGAGTGGTGCGAGGACAAGAATTTTTCGTGAGTATTCTTGTTTCTGTGCCCAGTGAATGCCAGCAAGTGCACTCTGTGGACCACTGTTGTATGTATCGTTGAGAATGGTAACTCCTTGTATAGAAGTAATCTCAAATGTTCCGTGAAGATTTTGGAAACTCTTGATACGTTCTTTGATGTGTTCCATAGAACTACCGCAGAATTGCGCTGCGGCGATTGCCAGAAGAATGTTTGTGATGTTGTGTGTACCAGAAAGTTTTGTCGAGAATGCTGTACCATCGATAGCAAAATGTAAACCTTCACGTGTTTCTTCGATATTCTTTGCAGTGATATCGGCAGACCTTCCCGTACTTACGCCGAGGAGACGACATCGTGCAAGCTTCTTGAGCGCAGCAAAAGAATTGTCTTGATCAGCATTGCCAATTGCGAGTCCATTCTTTGGTAATGCTGCGAAGAGCTCTCCTTTTGCTTGGAGAATTGCCTCACGACTTCCGAAGAGTCCGAGATGTTGCTCGCCAATAGATGTGATGATGCCAATCGTCGGAGCAACATACGAACACATCAGGGCAATCTCTCCTTTTTTATATGCGCCCATTTCTACAATCAGTATTTTTTCTGTAGTAGAAGGAAGATCTTTGAGAGTTTCGATCAGCCACGAAGCAACTCCGAGCTCTGTATTTACATGGAGTGGTGTTGCAACTGCTCCTCGATCTTTCAAAAGATGGAGCAAGCACTCTTTCGTTGTTGTTTTTCCTACACTTCCTGTGATGCCAATCACTGTGAGATTTGGGTGAGCTGTTCGTAGACGATGAGCCTGCTGCAAAATTCGTTTCTTGAAGAATGTGTCGAGAGGAAGAAGTAGAAGATATGCGAGGAGTATTGGTAGGAATTGCAGAAGAGGAAAGAGTACAAGGGTTTTTGCATTTGTTTGCAGCGAAATTTGCGCACATGCAAGGTTTATACTTCCTGTGAGCAGGAGAATCGCCATTACTTTCTTTGTCCACTGTGGTCGATGTGTACTTGTGAACATTTGCAGAATGCTGAGTCCAGCAAGGGCGGCAAGTGAACTTTCAAGAAAAGGAACGTTTGGCACCACTCGTGTTATTCCAAACATCACGATGACGATACTTGGTCGAATCCAGCCGATAATCTGCCAAAAGAATCCATACTCTTTTACGTGCATCCATAATCGATCCCATCGCCACTCTTTTCGTTGCCAGAGATTTGTTAGTACAAAGATGGGATGTAAACATCCAATCATTGCTAGGACGATGAGGAAATATCCGTTCATGCGCTTTGTATTCTACCTTGAATGATGCTTGCAATCTCCTTTGCTTTGTCTCGGTGTACTGCGTGACGAATTTCTGGAAAAGTATGTAGCGTGATATTTGTCATTTCTCGTGTGAATATCTTCGAATCTTTATAGGGTGTCATGCCATCCTCTGTTCCCCAAAAGAGGTCAGTTAGTAGCTTGATATTCTTGAGTAACGGCTGGAAATCTTCCTCTGTAATGAGGATAAGTGTTTGTTGCATGATTGGACTAGCACGTTCATAGTCATGTACCCGAATGAGTTTATAAAGGAGCGTTCGAGCGAGAGGAGCGAGAGTTCTGATAATTGGTAGTGAAAGAATGGGCTTTCCGATCATCGCAAGTGTGAGGCCGAAGATTCTCTTCCAGTGTCGTGCGTGGCGGATTCCAGCTGGAGCGCAGAGAAAGAGCCTCTCGATCTTGAGATTCTTCCGTAGTTCAAGCTTCATAGCGATACGACCACCGTGTGAGTGACCGATAATCCAGAGTCGAGATTCTCTGGCTACATTCTTCGAGATATACGTCTCTGTCCAGAGAGCGTAGTCATCATTAGTCCATGCTTTTACCGGCTCTGGCTCAGCGCCAAATCCTGGAAGGTCTGGTGCTAGAATTCGTACATCTGTTCCCTGGAGAGCTGCAATTAATTCAGTCCAGGATTCTTTGGATCCTCCCCATCCATGGAGACAAACGAGAGTGATCATAGATACTTCATAGAGTAGAGCTCTTGTAGAAACAATGGAAGTTTGCTATAATGGTGAGATTTATTTCTTACACCCATATCCATATGAAGAAGATAAAGAAGGCCAAGGGCTCCTCGGGTAAAAAGCAGTTTCTCTCTGGCGTACTGACAGCTTCGGTTGCTTTTAGTATGGCGCTCTTTATGAGAAGTTCTTCTGCAGCCCCTCTCGATGGCTCTGTTTCTGATGCAGCATCTGCAGCATCTACTGCCGCAGCATCTGCAGCATCCGCTGCATCCACAGCCATCGCAGCAGCATCTACAGCTTCATCCGCAGCAGCGGCTACAACAGCAACTACTGGCACATCATCTAGTGGTGGATTTACAGGTGCTGGATCATCGAGCGCCGGTGGCTCTGCATCTTCAGCTACATCGTCCTGGCCGACAACTCCAGGTGGATTCTAAAGAGAACATTATTCGATTTATTTCTTACACTCACACCCATATGAAGAAGGCTAAGGATATCAAGAGCGGCTCCAATACACAGAAATTTCTCTCTGGCGTACTGACAGCTTCCGTTGCTTTTAGCATGGTACTCTCTCTAAAGAGTTCGTTTGCAGCTTCAGCTGTACCTACTTCTCCAGCAGCTACTGCAGCATCCGCAGCCGCAGCAGCAGCAGCAGCCGCAGTTACAGCAACAAATGAGGCAAATACAGCAACATCTGCCGCAGATGCTGCAACAGCAGCTGCAGCAGTACCAGAAAAAGCAGTTGCAACAGCAAAAGCAGCTATTGCAAAATCTGCTGCAACGAATGCAGCAGTAGCCGCTGCAACTGCAGCCTTCGCCGCAGTAGATGCAGCCGTTGCAGACGCAACAGATGCAGCAACAACATCTGCCGCAGCAACTGCAACAGCAAGAGTAGCAACAGCAAATGCCTCTGCAGCAAAAGCAACTGCAGCAAAAGCAACTGCAGCTGCAACTGCAACTGCAGCAAAAGCAACTGCAGCTGAATTTTCTGCAGCAAATGCTGCACAGAAAGCAACAGATGCAACAGCAGCTGCTCAAGCAGCCCTCATTGCAGCACAGAATGAGAGACGACCACAGTATCGATTGAAAGCTGAAGCTTTTGCAAAAGCAGCCGGAGCAAGAGCAGCCGCAGCACAAGCAGCCGCAGCACAAGCAGCCGCAGCAAAGGTAACAGCAGTACAGGTAGCAGCAGAGAAAGCCTCTATAGCACAAGCAGCCGCAGCACAAGCAGCCGCAGCACAAGCAGCCGCAGCACAAGCAGCCGCAGCACAAGCA